>NZ_JAEHBQ010000002.1:0-465930 GCF_016483555.1 Bacillus cereus group sp. N14 | reverse complement strand
TCTAGCGAACGCTTTGTTACAATTCCGACAATGGATTCTGTATGTACTCCCTTGTCTCTTAAATTTTTCCCAATGGTGTTTGCCTTTGCATTCAATTGTCTATAGGTAAGGCTCTCCCCTTCATATTCTACAGCTATTTTATCTGGAGTTTTTTCCACCTGTTCCTCAAATCTTTCAATAATCGTCTTATCGTTTTGATATTCAATATGTGTCCTATTGAATTCATAAATAACTTTTTCTTTTTCTGTATCAGTTAACAATTCAATTTCACACAGTTTCTTTTGTGGGTCTTTCAAAACATTTTTCAATAATTGGACAAATTGTTCATTCATACGAGCAATTGTTTTTTCTTTAAATAAGTCCGTACAATACTCCCAATTCAACTCATATCCATCTTCAATACCTTCAATGTTCATTGTTAAGTCAAACTTTGATACATTATTTGGTGTTGGCAATAAAACAACATCAGCTTCTCCAAATGTTATCTTTTCATTCTCATTATTTTGAAATGCAAACATGACATCAAAAATTGGATTTCGAGAAGGATCCCCTTCAACACTAAGTTGATCTACTAACTCTTCAAATGGATATTCTTGATTATCAAACGCATTTAAGCATTTTTCTCGTAATTGTGCCACCAAATCTATAAATCTTTGTGAAGATTGTATATTCCCTTTAATCGCCAAAGTATTTACAAACATACCCAGCATATCAATTGTATCCGAGTGAGTTCTGCCAGATATAGGACTTCCCACAACAATCTCTTCTTGTCTGCTATATCTACTTAGGAATAACATGAAGGTTGACAACAATACCATATATTCTGTTGCCCCTGTTTCTTTTTCTAGCTGTTTTATAGCATTCTTATATTTTAGTCCTAATTTAGTTATAATATTTTGTCCTTTAAAACTTTTCTTCTGAGTTCTTGGATTATCTGTAATTAAATCAAGTACCGGTATTTCTTCTGCGAATTCATTTAACCAATAATTCTTTTGTCCAAACAATTCCCTATTATTTTCCCATACACTATAGTCTTTATATTGAATTTCTGGAGTTGCTAAATATTTCCCTTCATAGAACTTCGATAAATCTCCCAATAGAGTCTTCTTTGAAACTCCATCACAAATAATATGATGAATATCAATTATTAAAATTGATTTATTTTCTGTAATCTGTACAATTTTTGCTCTTAATAATGGCGATTCACTTAAGTTAAATGGTTCTACAAATTCATTTAATAATTGCTGAATATCTAGTTCCTTATTTATCACTTCAAACTCTAACAAAAATTCAATACTGTCAGTTATTTTTTGAATTGGTGTTCCATTTTCCATAATAAAATGAGTTCTTAAAATATCATGACGTTGTATCAACTTTTGAAATGCCTTTTCCAACCTATTCAAATCAAGGTAACCATTCACTTCTAAAATTTGAGGGGTATTATAAATAATATTTTCCCCTTGCATTTGATCAATGATGTACAGCCTTTTTTGAGCTGAAGTCAGTTCAAAACTATGACGATCTACTTGCTTTTCAATTGGCGAATATAGTTTATATCCATCCACCTCTTTAATTTCTTCAGCTAAATTCCGAACAGTTTTTAATTCCATTACTTTACGTAATGGAATTCTCATTCCAAATTTTCGTTCTATACTATTCACTAAAACTGTCGCTTTTAATGAATGCCCACCTAATTCGAAGAAATCATTATCTATTCCAACTTGTTCTATATGCAAAATTTCTTTATACATTTCTATAATAGCTGATTCAATTTTATTTCTTGGCGCGACGTAATTTTCTGCTAATACAAATTCAGGGCATGGTAACGCCTTCTTATCCAGCTTCCCATTTCTAGTAATTGGAAGCTTATTTATCTGCATAATGTATGTTGGTACCATATAATCAGGTAACATACTTTTAAGTTTCATTTTAATTTCAGAAACATTCCATTCTGCTTTACACACTAAATAACCACACAAATATTTTTCATCATTATTTTCTTTTACAACTACAACAGCATCTTGGATTCCTGGTAGAGTTCTTATTTTCTCCTCAATCTCTCCAAGTTCAATTCTAAATCCTCTAATCTTAACTTGATCATCAATTCTACCTAAATATTCAATATTACCATCCTCTAGCCAACAAGCTAAATCTCCAGTACGATAAATTTTCTCTCCTAGTTTATACGGATTTTCTACAAATTTTTCAGCAGTTAACATAGGATTATTTAAATAACCTCTCGATACACCTGCTCCCGCTATACATAATTCGCCTGGTACTCCAATTCCACATAAGGTATTTCCATTCATTATATAAACTTGTGTATTAGATATTGGCTTTCCAATTGGAACTTTTTCTATATTTGCCTGATTACTAAAATGATAAGAAGTTGCAGTAACTGTAGTTTCTGTAGGTCCATACAAATTACATAAGTTACCGAATCTTCCCCCCATCAATTCTCTTAATCTTTCCAATAAATCTTTTGATATTGGCTCTGCAGCTAAATATAATTTATTAATTAATTGAAATACCTCAGCTTGATCATGGTCCTCTATATATTCTAATATCATCCTCAACATTGATGGTGTGAGAGCTATCTGATTATGAGGTAAAAACTTTATAAGTTCCCCTGGATCCTTATTTTGATCCTCATTAAGTATGCTCAGTTTACATCCAGCTACTGAACAAGGGAAAATTTCCCAAGCTGAACCATCGAAGAAAAATGCTGTTTTCTGAACAATAACTGATTTTTCAGTGTAATTACCGTTCTCTATTTGCCAAAATACTTGATTGACAATATTTCTATTTTCAATCATTACTCCTTTAGGCATGCCTGTAGTCCCAGACGTATAAATTACATACGCTAAATGATTCGGTTTTGATATCACCTTTAAGTTACTTTCTCTTTCTTCATTACATTCTGTAATATCAATAATCACAATATCAGATAAACCATTTAACAAGTCCTTACTACCAGGACCACCTAACATTATTTTAATATTAGAATCTCCAATTATGAATTCCATTCTGTTTCTTGGACTCTTTGGATCAATTGGTAAATATGCTGCTCCAGATTTTAAAATTCCGTATATTCCGATAACCATTTCCAGAGATCTTTCTGAAGTTATTCCCACAACAGAGTCTGGTTTCACCCCTGTTTTTCTCAACACCTCTCCTAAATAATTAGCTTTAGAATTAAGTTCTCTATAAGTAAGAGATATTTGTCCAAATTCTAATGCTATATTATCAGGCGTTCTCTCCACTTGCTCTTCGAATAACTCAATAATCGTTTTATCTTGAGAGTATGTAACCTCTGTATCATTAAATTCAATTAGTACTTTTTGTCGCTCTTCCTCACTCAACAACTCAAATTCACATAGTTCCTTTTGTGGATTTTTCAAAGTATTAGTCAATAACTGTGAAAAATGTTGGCTCATACGTTCAATCGTTTCATCTTTAAATAAATCCGTGCTATATTCCCAAATGAGCTCATACCCATCTTCACTTTCCGTCATACTAACTGTTAAATCAAATTTTGCCGTGTTATTATCCATTTCTATTGCTTGTGCTTTTTGTTTTCCAAATGTTAGCTCGGTAGATTCATTATTTTGCAACACAAACATAACATCAAAAATAGGGTTTCTTGATGCATCTCTTTCGACCCTTATATTCTCTACTAATTCTTCAAATGGATAATCTTGATTTTCAAGTGCTCTTAAACATTTTTCTTTGAGTTGTTGTATTAACTCAATATATTTCATATCAGGATGTAAATTACCTTTAATAGCCAATGTATTTACGAACATCCCTAATATATCTTGAGTATCTACATGAGTCCTTCCAGCTACTGGACTACCTATTACAATTTCTTCTTGTCGACTATACCGGTTAAGCAACAACATAAAAGTAGACAATACAATCATATATTCCGTAGCACCTGTTTTTACTTGAACGCCTCTTACTAATTCTTTTATATGTTTGCTTAGTTTTGTAATAGCTCTTTTCCCAGAATAACTTTGATACTGCGGCCTCGGAAAATCAGTTTTCAAATTAAGTAAAGGTATTTCATCAGAAAACTCATTTAACCAATATTGCTTTTGCTCATTTAAATCTCTAGCATTCTCCCATACACTATAGTCCTTATACTGAATATTAAGTTCTGGTAATTTTTTTCCGTTATAAAAGTTAGCTAAATCATTTAATAATATTTGAGCTGACCCCTCATCATAAATAATATGATGGATATCAATTAATAGAATGCTTTCATTTTTTTCAGTTTCAATAACCATCGTTCTCATCAAAGGTGCCTTTTTTAAATCAAAAGGCTTGATAAACTTCTTATAAACATTTAATATTTCTGTATTTTTTTCCTCTATATGACTAAAATCGATTTCTACTCGATCTTCTACAACCTGAATAAATTTATTATTTATCTGCTCAAAATGCGTTCTTAATAATTCGTGCCGTTCTGTAAGTTTAGTTAACGCATTATATAGCTGCTTAGTATTAATCTTCTCATCAAATTTAATCATTAGTGGAATATTATATGTAATATTCGGTTCTTGCATCTGATCAATTACATACAACCTTTTTTGCGCCGAACTCATTTCATAGTAATTTTTTTCAGGTTGTTTTTTAATCGGTACATGCTGTTCTCGATTTGCATCCCTCTTTACTTCTTCGCTTAGCTTTCGCACTGTACTATTTTCTAAAATTTTTCGTAGAGGAATCCGTGTCCCATACTTTTGTTCAAGCATGTTCACAAGTCTTATCGCTCTTAGAGAATGCCCTCCCAGTTCAAAGAAACTGTCATCAATTCCCACTCGATTTACCCTTAAGATTTCTTGAAATATCCCTGAAATATATCGTTCCGTTTCATCTCTTGGTGCAACATATTTCTCATAAGAAATATGTTTGGGATTTGGTAGGACATTCTTATCCAATTTCCCATTTCTTGTTACCGGCAAACTTTCCATTTGGATAATATATGTTGGAATCATATATTCTGGTAAATTTTTTTCTAATTGAACTTTTACTTTCTTTACATTCATCTTTCTGTCAGCAACTATATAACCACATAAATATTTTTCGCCATCTAGTTCTTTCAGTACAACTGCAGCATTTTGAATACCTTCAATTTCTCTTATTTTTGTTTTTATTTCCCCAAGCTCTATTCGGTATCCCCTTACTTTTACTTGATCATCAATTCTACCTAAGTATTCAATATCTCCACTTTCTAACCAACGACCTAAGTCACCTGTTCTATATACTGTATCTCCAGGTTTAAACGGATTCTCTACAAATTTTTCCGCTGTAAGCTGAGGTTTATTTAAATAACCTCTCGTTACTCCTTCACCACCAATATATATTTCACCAACCATCCCAACACCACAAAGGTGTTCGTTATTCATAATATATATTTGGGTGTTTGCGATAGGCTTTCCTATATGAATTCCTTTTTGTTTCTCATTTATCGGAACCATATGTGAAGTAGCAAATACTGTCGTTTCAGTTGGACCGTATGAATTTACAAGATTTGCGCCAACACAATAGTTTTCATTATATTTATTTGCTAGTTCTATAGGAAGCGCCTCACCTGATAACTGTATTCTTTTTAGTGAAGTCAATTTATTCACATCTGTATAAAAAAGGAATTCCTCTAATACTGATGGTACAAAGGATAATCTCGTAACATTATGCTTCTTGATTTTCTCTGCAATTTTTTGAAAATCTCTCTCATCCTCTTTAGGCAAAAGAAATAATTTTGCACCTCTTATACACCATAAGAACATTTCCCAAATCGATAAATCAAATGCATATGTTGTTTTTTGCATAATCACTTCTGTTTCATTAAAGTCATCTTTAAGCATCCAATAAATTAAATTCATTAAATTCCTGTTTTCGACCATAACCCCTTTAGGATTCCCAGTAGTACCTGATGTATATATGACGTAAGCCAAATGATTTTGTTTTGATATATGTTCTAGATTCGTTGCTATCTCTTCCTTACAACCAATTAAGTCGATAATAGCTACATTGTTAATAATATTATTAATTACATTGTCAGCACCATGCCCTGATAACAAAATATCTGTACCACTATCTTCAAGAATATAATTTATCCTATCAATTGGTTGAGAAGGATCTATAGGTAAATAAGCACCTCCAGCTTTTAAGACTGCAAAAATCCCCAAGATCATTTCAATCGATCTATCTGTTATTATAGCTACAATCTTATCAGGTCCTACCCCCTTCTCTCTCAGTAACTTACCTAAATAGTTAGTTCTAGCGTTGAACTGTTGATAAGTTAGTTCTTGTCCTGCAAATTCTATAGCGATAGCATTAGGGGTTTTATTTACTTGCTCCTCAAACAATTCAATGATCGTTTTATTGTTTGGATATTCAGAATACGTTTCATTATATTTTATTAAAACTTGTTGTTTTTCTAATTCATGTAATATTTCTATATCTTTTAGTAAGATTGCTTGCCTTGACATAACTTGTTTACATATCATTTCTATTCTATTATGTAAAAGCTTTAGCATCATACTACTAATAGAATCTGTATCAAAATTATAAACTATCTTCAGTTTATCCTCTGTTTGCTGCAAACCAATTTCTAATTGAAAGTCCCCTTTGTTGACTGAATTTCTGTTTTTTTCCAACTGGTATAAAACTACACCTGAAAAATCATTATATCCAAAATTCCCAAAATTCAATTCAGTTAATTTTGTAGAAGATTTATCCTTTTTGCTATTAATTAAGTCTATAATTGTTTGCTCCATATTTATCTCATAACTTTTATAATTAAATGAATTCTCAATATCAAAGTTACCTATGGTTACAATATCGTTCCCCATCGACTTACCAGTTTGAAAAGCCCATAATGCAGAAAAAAATTGTAGTAGTTTAACATTATTTTTATCACAAAAATTTACAATTGATTGATACACATGTTCATCAAATAAAAAAGTTTCTATTGCCTTCTCCCTAAAATTACCATCTTTTTGAAATTTGACATCCGCATTATTTTTCAGCATATTCTCCCACCTAAAATTAAATAATATTTGTTTATAAGTACTTAAGTTCCATTAATAACGTATCATTTATTTCTTTTGCCAATTCTTTTATATGAGTATTAATAAAGAAATGATTCCCCTTCATTTTTTTATAATTACAAAATCTTGCAGTATACTTTGCCCATTTAAAAATATTATCATCTACATTATCTTCCTCAGAATAAATAATTGATATGTTAGACAAACATTTTTCTTCTTTTTTAGTGTATTTATATTCTTTATATAGTTTAAAATCAACTTCAAAATTTTTCACACACAAATCTAATAGTTCTTTATCTTCTAACAAAAAATCATAACCATCTAGACTTCTTATATTTTCAACTACTCTATCAGATGACATATTAGATACTTTTAAATTATTATCTTTTTCTTCCGGAGGACCATTTGCTACAAAATAAAGATGAAGTGGCTTTCTCCCTGTACGCTTAAGTATTTCATAGTAAACTTCAAAAGCTACTAAACTTCCCATACTATAACCTAAAATAGAAAACGGATCATCATCCAAATAATCAATTATCTTACTTGCTATATCGTCTACCATATTTTTGAAACTCGCATAATAATTTTCTGAAATACGTTCTCCATGCCCTGAATATTCAATTGGGATTACATCTACTATTTTATGCATATATCCTTTTAGTTGATAATACATAGATGCTGATCCACCTGCATATGGCAGACAAAACAACTTAATTTTTTCCATACTCTCCCCCCTTTTTTCTTTGTTAATTTACAACTCTTATCTCTCCTAAATTTGCTTTTAAATTGAATTGATAAAGTTGCTCTCCTGATAATCTAGCCTTTACTGCACACTTTCTAATCCCACTTTTATTTATTTGTACATTTGCCCTGGGTGGAATCTTAATATAAGCCCCTGCTGCACCAGGTGAACAATTCAAATCCCCACCTACTTCAGCCATCTCTAGTTTAATTTTCCCTGAAATAGACTGTACATTAGTATGTCGAATTTTTCTTAATAATTGAATATCTGCCGGACGACTGCCAACCTTTAAATCTAAAGAATCACATAAGACATCTTTTACATTCAACTTTGCAGCCTTCGTTTTAGCTTCTATTTTTTCACCTCGCAGTCCCTCAAGGGTCAGTTCACCAATATCTTGATTAATAACTAGATAATCGATCATATCCTCTGGAATACCTATGTCTAAATAAACCGATTTAGGAAATCCAACCATAAGAATTGGAGTAAAGCGAACTTTTTGTTTTAAAATTAAACAATTCGATAGTTGATTTATTTCCATTCCCTTACAATGCCGTCCTAACGATCCATTTATAACTAATTTTGTTCCTTTTATTGCATGACAAAAAATAATTCCTCCTTTAATATGAATCTCTATTTTACGTCTCCCATTCAATTCAACTATTTCCTGGTAATTATCCATTAGTTTCCCTCCTCAATTAATCTATTTCCATCCGATTTACTCTCTGCATCAATTCAAGAGCAACTAAGATTCCAATAGCAGCAATTATTACTAATATAATGACACCTAACATAGGCTTATCATAGCCAGATGCCACAGTATTCCCTAAAAGTGCAATTAATCCGAAAGCAGAAATAATTGTAATTGGAACTGATTTTTTAATAAAACCTATTCTCATAGCAATAAGGGCTACCATACTTGTTATAAAAGCAGTAATTACAATCATTAACAATGTAGAAAAAATATCTTGCTGTGAAAGAGTGTCTGGAACAATAGGAGAAATTTTTTCTGTTAAACTAAAAATAATGATAGGTATAGCAGTGCAAATAATCATAGACACCGTAGTAAAACCAAGTACAATAAGTAACTTTGCAAATAAAACTTTCTTTCGATTAATAGGATAAGAAAATAACAATGTCATTTGTTTACCTTTATATTCTTCAATAATAAAGCGAGTATACATTACAGATGATATACATGAAAAAACAATCATCCCCATTAAAGTAGTAAATTTATAGATATTAGTATAGTTCTGAAATTGAACTTCATTCGTTTGTTGTGCAACAAATGCAATAAAATAGATAAAAGCAAGTAAACCAATACTAGAAATAACACTCGCCAAAATAAACGTATTTATTTTATTTTTTCTAATTTCAAGTTGTATTATATTAAACACATACTTTTCCTCCCGACATAATTTTAAAGAAATATTCTTCTAATCCTTTCGGAGATTTTGTCTTTACTTCTTCTAAAAGTGCTTCTTCTACAACCACTCCATTTACAATGACTCCAATTGAATCTACAATATGTTCAAGTTCACTAAGAATATGGCTTGAAATAAGAATGGTCATCCCGTAATTTTTAGATAAATTTTTAAATAACACCCTCATTTCTTGAATTCCAAGTGGATCTAGTCCATTTACTGGCTCATCCAAAATTAAAAGCTTAGGTTTATGAATGAACGAACGTGCTATTGCTAACCTTTGTCGCATTCCTAATGAAAATTTAGAAACTGGTTGGTCGCCCGTTTGAGTAAGGCCTACCATTTCTAAGACTTCAGAAACTCCAAATCCTTCCACATTCATATATGCTAAATGAAATTTTAAATTCTCAGTTGCTGATAAATGCTCATAAAATACTGGGACTTCAATTAAAGTTCCTATATTTTTTAATATCAACTCGCGATTTTTCGTTATATCCATTCCAAAAATTTCAACCTTCCCAGATGTAGGAACCAATAATCCTGATAAAATTTTAAACACTGTTGTTTTCCCTGCACCATTGGCACCTAAGAATCCATATATGGTATTGGCTTTCACCGTCATTGCGCTGCCTTTAATCACCTCTGAACCAGCAAATGTTTTTACCAATTTATCTATTTTTACCGCAAAACTATTCATCTATATCACCATCTTCTACATTCGGATAATTCTCCATAAGTGATTCTATTAATTTGTCACTCACAATATCAACACCTAGTTGCCTCATCATATATTGCATAAAAATCAGCCGCCTAATTGTTTCTGTTTTTTTACGATTAAATAGAACTGGATTCGTCCAAATATTTATCAAAAACATAAAAACTTCTGCACATTCATTAGGATATTCAGTTTCAATTGATCCATCAGCTATCCCTTGTTCTATAATTTCTTTAAAAATTAACGCTTCTTTTGTTACACCTTTTTTTATTCTTTGAATAACAAACTGTGGATTTTTAATTTGGACATTTAGAACACTATCAATCGTATGAATATTCTTGTCTGATATAAGTATCTCTAAGATTTTTATCAGCTTATCCCTACTATTTACTGAATCAACGCTGTTAGCTAATTGCTCCAACATCTCGTAAGTATAATTTAAATGTCGTTCTATAACTGCATCTAATATATCTTCTTTCGACTTAAAATGATGAAAAATAGCACCACGTGACATTCCAATAGAATCAACAATATCTTGTATACTCGTTTTATCAAATCCCTTCTCACTAAACAGCGTTGCTGACACCGTTAATATTTTTTCAATTGTTTGCTTTGAATCTTTAATTTTCATTTACACACCTCTTCTAATCTAAACATACAGGACGTCGGTATGTTTAGATTAGCATTACAATATTTGGATGTCAATAGATTAAGATATGAAACTTTTTAATTTTCCGAAAATATTTTCTTCTTCACTTGAATCAATTTCATAATGATTTCTTTTCCTCAGTTGGATGAGCAGAATGTTAAATGATATCATGGATTCATTGGACCAAAAGTTTAAGGAACTTTACATCAACAATATAGGACTTTATTCAAGTTTATACGATAATACCTACAAGGAACTAATAGGGACAGTTGAATTAGAAGGAATAAACAACTTTGATTGGGTTTTGGGGGATTGGCAGACGCTTTTACAAGCTTATGGGCCTCTTTCGGTTTCCGGTTTTACACAATCCAATCAAGCTTGGTCCTTGAATTCCTTAATTGTAATAGGCATTAACAACGGAGATCCAAATAATCTTAAACAATTCAATTTTTTAACATGTATAAATCCTTCAGACGATTTAATCAAGTATATAAGCAATGCAGCATCGATAAATGTTATTAAGCCACCCGCAGAACCGGTATTGCTATTTAAACCTTGGATTTTCTATTTCCCAAAAAATCATGACAAATTTTTTAAGTATCTTCGGTGTACGTACAGGGCACGAGGAAAACTTAAGTCTTTATAGAATATAATCAAGAATAAGGAATTTTCGAAATGTCACATTAAAGTCCTTCCTTTTTAATATTAGTACACAAAATTTTGTAATTATAAAATAAAAAAGCATGACATAAAATTGTCATGCTTTTTCTTCTCTATCCATATTTCCCCAAACCTTACCTGTTACAAAAGCTTTTATTTGTTGAAATCACTTAATTCTCAAACACAAAATTAATCTTATTTTCTTTCCACTCTAACATCGCATCAAACGTTTTCTCGCCTTTTTTAAAGCCTTTAATTAAATCGGTCTTTTCACCTTTTAAGAGCTTTGTCATATTCTTTTGTGAAATTGTTTTACTTAATATTTTCTTCGAGATGGTAAAATCACATTGCGTTGTGTTGTAGTTAGAACAACCGTAAAACGTTGACTTATCAATCACGTCGCCATCACATTTTTTACAACTACCAACCTTTTTACCAGTTGTAAATTTCGATCCTTTTCGCTCAATCGATTCAACATGTAATCCAGTGAAATCCCACTTCTCCGACATTTCCACTGCATCTTCAATAATTTTCGCTGATAGCTTTTTCGTTTGTTCCATAAATGTAGCTGGTGATGCTGTACCTTCCCCAATTTCCGCAAGGCGCTGCTCCCATTTCGCTGTCATTTCTGGTGAAGCCAGTATTTTATCACCGATTGCGGTAATTAATACTTTCCCTTTATCGGTTGCATACACTTGGTTTTTCTGCACATCTATATATTTACGGTCTTTCAGCATCGTAATAATTCCAGCGCGAGTTGCCTCTGTACCTAAACCTTCTGTTTTCTTTAATACTTTCTCAAGCTCTTCGTTCTCTAAATACTTACCTGCCGTTTTCATTAACGTAATAAGTTGACCTTCTGTATAACGCTTCGGTGGCTGTGTTTTTCCTTCTTTCACTTTCACCTTTACAACTTTTCCTTGTTCACCCTCAGCTACAATTGGAAGAATCGTTTCGTCATCTTTATCGTCTTGGAAAATAACTTTACGCCAACCTTCTTGTATTTGCTGTTTTCCTTTTGAAATGAATTCAGCACGTTCGTCTACAAGAGTTGTAATCGTTGTGTAGTCAAAGATTGCAACTTCATAATGCGCCGCAATCAGTCTTCTTACGATCATATCGTAAATTTTCTTTTCATCACCTGATAGTTTGCTTGGATTTGTAACTTGCTCTGTCGGAATAATGGCATAGTGATCTGTTACTTTCTTTTCATTCACATAACGCTTATTATTCATAATTGATTCAACCGGAGCCGGTAATAAACCTTTATATTCATCAAACTGACTTAACTTCTGTAAAATATCAGGGAACGTCGCTGCCTCTCCTTGTGTAACATAGTTAGAATCCGAACGCGGATAAGAAACTATCCCTTTTTGATATAGTGCTTGTGTTATATCAAGCGTCTTTTTCGGTGAAAATTTAAAAGCTTTATTAGCTGTCGCTTGCAGTGCTGATAAATTAAATAAAAACGGTGGCTGAAACTCTTTACGCTCCGTTTTCATTTCTTTTACTACAGCCGGTTTACCTTGGCAAAATGCTGCAATTTTATTTGCCATATCAGGGTCTTTTAAGCGGGATTCACTATCCTTCTCCCATTTCCCCTCATACTTCTTTCCTTCTATATTAAAGGTTGCGAACACTTCCCAAAACGGCTCCGACTTAAAGTTTTCTATTTCTTTTTCACGCTTTACAATTAATGCGAGTGTCGGTGTTTGTACACGTCCAGCTGAAAATACATCGTTCATTCCTTTTTTCTTTAGCAAAATACTAAAGACACGCGATGCATTCATACCAACGACCCAGTCCGCACATGACCTTGTATACGCCTCATAGTACGTATTGATAGTATCTGATTCATCAAGCAAGTTTTTAAATCCTTGATATATAGCTTGCTTCGTTAAAGATGAAATCCAAAGACGTTTCATCGGCTTTTGTACGTTACAAAGATTAATAATGTTTCGTACAATCAATTCCCCTTCACGCCCGGCATCGCCCGCGTGAATAATTTCTGTTACCTGAGGATTATGTAACAGCTGTTTCACAACGTTAAACTGTTTATACTTCGACTTTGTTACTTCAAATTGAAATCGCTCTGGAATCATCGGTAACGTATTAAGTGACCATTTTTTCCACTCTGCGTGATAATGTTCTGGATTACATAACTGCGTCAAATGACCAATTGCCCATGTACAGTACGCTCCATTTGGAAATAACTCATTCGCTTCCACTTCTAAATATCCATCTTTCCGGCGATATTTAAACTGTGAAACAAGAGCCAAACCTTGATCTGGTTTCTCGGCAATAATTAATTTCATTTTATAACTCCCTATCCGTATTCCAGTGTTACTTTCATTGTCTATCTGTTTAGAGGCGATGATAAAACAACAATCTTATTTATCATTCGCGGGTTACTCCCCATAATGGGATAACTATAATATTATACGCTTATTCTTTATGGCTTCACAATAGAAACTCTTCATTTAACTCTTACATTCACATGCTCATAATTAAAAAGACGTCCAAAAAATCAGGAGCCTTCTTACTCACATTAATTAAATTGTGCAGATAATATGCAGATATAAATAAGCATAAGAACTCTCCATATGAACATATGATGAAATGAATGATAGGACAGGGAGGTATCATAATGTTCGCTTACACAGCAACCACCTTAACACTTTGTTGTATCTCGATTCTTATTACATCTTACATTTCTAAACGTAACGGTACCCTAATGGAGTATATGGTATTTATTATGTCTTTTAGTATGAGTATCGGTTTAAGTATCGGATTTTATTTAGGAATTCTTTTTAAAGGAGAATTACTCTATTCTACTTTGCTTGCTATATTAATTAGTGGTTGTATCGGTTTTTTAGTCGGTCTACGTTTTCACCTATATACTGCTTTAGAAGGGATGTTCTCTGGATTAATGGCAAGTATGATGGGAGCAATGATTACAGAAATGTTAAACGCTCAACAAGCTCATAGTATACTGTTTATTAGCCTTTTACTTACGATAACAATAACTATGTCATGTATAATTCAACTTTTATCAGAAACTTTTTCTGCTTTTATCCAAAGGCGTTTTTTATTATTACTTTCAATTAGTGTGGTAATTATCGTTGCCGTATTCGTGACATTCCCAGATCATACTCCCCCACCTTCCCCCGGGCATGATCAACATATACATTGACTCTTGCACCGAAAATGAATAAGCAGCTATCCATAGGATAACTGCTTCATATTATTCTGGCTTATTAGGAATGTTTGGGTTGGGAACATAGTTAGATTTATAATCTGTATATTTCACTTCTGTTACCATCCCCGCGGAAGCATGGTGTAAATCATGACAGTGGAACATCCAATCACCCGGATTGTCTGCTGCAAAGGCTACTTCATATTCTTCTCCTGGTTTTAAGTTCAATGTATCTTTCACAATTGGAGAGCCTTCTATCGGTTTTCCATCTTTACTCAACACCTGGAAGAAGTGACCGTGTAAATGCATCGGATGATCGTCCATTTTAGAACGATTTACCAATTTCACTTTAACTAAATCGCCCTTTTTCACTGGAATTGGATCAATATCTGGAAATACCTTTCCGTTAATTGTATATACCATTTCATTTCCATTCATTTGCGTATTTAAGTCCATATTATATGTGGCAGTATACTGCTGATTTAACGTGAAACTACCTAGTTTTTTAGCACCATATTTCGTCATATCTAATTTCGATAATTTTTCTTTTTCATCTGCTTTATCTATCATCTCTTTGCTGCCATCATATTCAATAACAGCTTTCATTCCTTTTGCACCTTTATTTGCTGAATGGTCTTCAACATACCATTTCCCAGGATTATTAGCAGTAAATTCAATATCATAACGTTCACCAGGTGCGATTGAAATTACTTGATCCTTTATAACTTTTGGATCGTTTATTGGTTGACCATCTGTTGCAATTACTTTTATCACATGACCGTGAACATGTATATCATGTGATAAATAACCAGCATTAACGAGTCGCAGACGAACTTTATCTCCCTTATTCACTTTCAACGGCGCTACTAAATCACCGCTTTTTCCATTGATTGTGAATAAATCATACATACTCATATCATGACCTTCCATCTTCATATTTCCATGGTCCATTCCTGCCATATTGCCAGGGTCTTTTTTATCACTGTCCATGTTCATACCAGAATGATCCATGCTGTTCTTATCATCATTCTTTTTCGCATTTTCATTATCCTTACTAGATTTATTACCGTCTGCTTTTTCTGTTTTTCCTTTTGTCATTTCTTTTAACTGTTTATTAATCTCTTCTTTATCTGTTATCCATTCATCTAACATTAATGTGTAATCTTTATCATACTTTTCATTTGTATCTTCTACAACGAGAGCACCATATAATCCTCTATCTAATTGATTTACAGAATCTTGATGCGAGTGATACCAGTACGTTCCTGGTACGTTCGCTTCAAATTCATAGGTGAAACTTTTTCCAGGTTCAACCGCATCTTGCGTCACACCTGGAATTCCATCCATGTTATTTGGAACAGGATACCCATGCCAATGAATAGATACCGGTGCAGATAGTTCATTTTTTAATGTCACTTTCACCTTTTCACCTTTTTTCACCCGAATTTCTGGACCAGGAGATGAGCCATTAAATGTCCAGACCGGAACAATAACACCGTTACTTAATTTTTGCTTTTCTTCTTTCGCTATTAAAGTAACTTCTGGTCCCTTAACAATTTCCAATGATTTTGTAGCCGTTTCAGTTCGTTTAGTTTTTTTATCATTCATATTTTTATGATCGTTTGTTGTATTTGTGGCCAAAGAACATGCAGCAATTAAAGATATGACAAAGACTGTAACTGCTGTTAACACAAATCTCTTCATGGAAACCCCTCCTTTTTCTTTTTCAAAATCATTATAAAAAATGATTTTCAAGAAAATATGGAGATATACAATGAGCTAAATAAAAAGACGCCCAAAATTGAGCGCCTCTTCTAATGGTTATTTCGTAACAACTTCATCTTTTTTTACATTTACATTGTTTTCTCTCATAAACGCTTCAATCTCTTCAACTTCTCTAATGATATCTTTTGACAAGTTTTCATGTCCGTCTTTCGTTACAAGAATATCATCTTCAATACGAATGCCGATTGATTCTTCTTCAATATAAAGACCAGGTTCAATTGTTATAACCATGCCTTCTTCTAACACTCTATCTTTGTATGTCCCTACATCATGCGTATCTAAACCAAGGAAATGGCTGACACCATGATAATAATATTTAGACAGTTCCTCATCTTCTTGTATTAAACCAACTGCTTTACACCCTTCTGCAAGTACTTTTTTAGCATGCTCATTTAATGCAGCGAACTTTAAGCCTGGCTTAATAATCTCTGTTGTTTCTTTCAATGCTTTTAATACAATATTATAAATTTGTTTTTGGCGACTAGAGAATGTTCCATTTGCCGGGAATGTATAACTAATATCAGCGTTATAGTAATTTTTTTGAGCGCCTAAATCTAGCAGTACTAAATCGCCATTTTGAATTTGTGCATCATTATCTTCATAATGAAGAACTGTAGCATTTTTCCCACTTGCCAAAATTGTATTGAAAGCATGATGCTTAATGCCAGATGATTTTAGTATGAAATCAAACTGAGCTTCTAATTCATATTCCATCATGTCTGCTTTTGCATGCTTAAGTACGTTGTAAATACCGTCTTTCGTTACAGCAATCGCCTCTTTCATAATTTCAATTTCTTCTTCTTTTTTAAACACTCGTAATTCACAAATATTCGGATATACATTACCAATTGTTACGTGTGGATATTGTTCTCTTACATGTTTAGCAAATGCTAATGTTTTTGTTTTTGTCTCTGTACCATTCCATTCACGACGCTCTAAATCTAAATATAGATGCTTCACATTTTCTGTAAAAAGTATATTTGACATTGTCTTTTCAAAGCTATCTAAATATACAACTTTCTTTATACCCGAAATTTTCTCTGCTTCTTCGTTAGAAACTGTTTTACCGACCCACTTTTCCATTACTGGATCTGACTTTTCAATAAAAAGTGTTTCTTCAACACTATTTCCAACCTTCTTCAACATGAAAATAACATTTGGTTCATCGATTCCTGTTACATAGTAAAAATTCCGATTCGGCACAAATTTATAATGTGCATCCGCTGACATATGAGGTGCTTGTCCCGCAAATAAAATAGTAATAGATTCGTCTGGTAATGTGTTTACTAATCGTTCTCTATTTTGAGCAAAAAATGTTGCTTTCATAATAATCCCCCTAGCGTTCTATGTATGATTAAAAAACTAATTATCTAATCAATTCATTTTATTATTGTTACAATTTTTCGTCAATTAATAGTACTCATAGAAAAAGGAAAATCCCCCTTACTAGTACCCCTCTAATCTACATTATGCATACAACTCCACAATTTCTTGACATTTATTCCATATACTTAAAATCTCATATATAGGAAAGGAGCCACAACTTTGAAACATTATGTAGCAACTGGGTTAGCAATTACTTCCTTATTCATAATTACTGGATGTTCTAGCAATACCGAAACAGCACCCGTGAAGAAAGAAACGGTGCAATCTGAGTCAAAAAATATAGAAACAGCAAATACGAGTCCGCAAGACTTCTATAAAGAAATTACATCTGGAAAAATCGAGCACATTCACGGAATTGGCTATGCAGGAAATATGCCTGGGGTTTCTATCGCCACTCATAGCGGGATAAAAGTTTATCATAATGGAAAATGGCTTGAAACTAAGACTGGATTACATGATTATATGGGATTTCAAGCAACGAAGAACGGATTCTTTGCCAGCGGTCATCCTGAACCAGGAGCAAATTTAAAAAACCCTTTAGGATTAATGAAAAGTTCTGATGGCGGTAATACCCTTGAAAAGCTAGCTTTTTACGGAGAATCTGATTTTCATAACCTTGCTGTCGGATATAATACGGAAGCAATTTATTTATACAATGAGCGTCCAAATTCTAAATTACAACAAGGTTTTTATTTTAGTACGAACAACGGACAAGATTGGAAAAATAGTAAGTTAAAAGGTCTTTCGAGTACGATTCATTCCTTTTCCGTACATCCGGATCAAGCTAGTGTAGTCGCGGTAAGTGCTAAAGACGGTGTTTACTTATCTACAGATTACGGAAATACATTTGAACTATTATCTACATCACTTGAATCGACAGCAGTTACATTAAGTAATGAAGATGTTATTTACGCCCCTATCAATAAACAAATGATAATGAAGAAATCAATTGCTACAAATGAAGAGACAAATATACAAACTCCATCTTTAGATGCTAAAGATGCAATTATGTACATATCACAAAACCCTCAAAATTCAGCTGAAATCGTATTTGCTACACTGAAAGCAAATGTGTTCCTTTCTACAGATGAGGGTAAAACGTGGAAGCAGATTACTAAAGAGGGAGCATTCCAATTTAATTAGAAGGGTGAATATAACTTGTTTTCAACAATTAGTGAATGGAGCTATCAACTCATGTCTCCTTTAATGGATGTCGCGAATGCTACGAAATCAGTACCTCTTTTATTTGCGTTTTTATTAGGCGTAGTAGGTACCCTTGCTCCTTGCCAATTAACAGGAAACATTAGTGCTATTACACTTTATGGCAATCAATCTTTACAAAAGGGACATGCATGGAAACATATACTGTTATTCATTTTAGGAAAAATAATAGCTTTTACGACACTTGGACTATTAGTATGGTTCTTAGGAAAAGAGATTCAGCAAATATTAACTTTGTATTTCCCATGGTTACGAAAAATGATGGGACCCCTATTAATTTTAATGGGGCTACTGTTGTCAGGTATTATAAAAAGAAGATATTTCTTCTCGATTAAATTTATACGAAATCAAAATGAAGTTGGTTCATTTTTACTCGGATTCTTCTTTTCCTTAGCTTTTTGTCCGACTATGTTCGTTCTATTTTTTGGAACGTTAATCCCTTTATCTTTATCATTTAATTACGGGTACTTGTTTCCAACGTTCTTTTCGATAGGAACTGCTCTTCCTATCGTCGTATTAATGTCCTTCATCTCCTATCTGGGATTAAACGGGGCATTACTGAAGAAGAGCAGGAAAATAGGAAATAGCATTCAGCGTATAGCTGGTTTTCTCCTTATTTTAATCGGACTTTATGATACCGCTCTTTATTGGTAATACATACAAAAGATAAGCTCTAGTGAAATGAGCTTATCTTTTGTAATATTATATTCATTTTTTCTTTTGCTGTAGTTGAGCTAATAAATTCTTAACAAACGCGAGAAACAGCGGGTCATTCTCTTTTTTAGGTGACCATTGCATAATAAGTTGTCGTGGAATTGTAATTTCTATCGGCTGTACAATGAAGTCATGAATAATTTGCTTATGTAGTCCTGATAACGGAACGATTGTTATGCCATTAACTTGTATAGTAAGTGCTAATGCTGAACTAATTGATTCTGACTCCATCACTTTATTAACTGTTATTTCATTTTTCATCAAATACGGTTCGAGCACTTCTTTGCAACCAGAAAGCGGCATAATAAAAGGATAATTTTTTATATCATTAATAGTAAGGTTAGGCGGAACTTTTTTTGAAGAAACCATAACATACGGATCTTCACCAATGACATCATAATGAAATCCTTGTATTAAATTTTCTTTTATAGAAATAGAAAAATCTGCACTACCTGATGATAGCCAATCTAACACTTCTTGATAACTTCCTTCTCGAACTGCAAGTACATATTGACTATGATCAATATTCCCTAGTTGAATACACTCCGCCAAACAATATACAGTAACGGAAGGATACGTAGCTAGTACAATTTTATACAAGCTTTTATTCTTCAACTGGAAAGCTGTTTCCTCAAGTTTTTCATACTCCATTAGAAGTCGATTCACACCAACTAAAAATTCTTTGCCATTTTCAGTTAGAATCGTTCCTTGTCTAGAGCGATCAAATAACGTTATAGCATATCGTTTCTCTAATTTGTTTATGATATGAGTTATAGCCGGCTGTGTCATATGTAATTCTTTCGCTGCTAAACTAATGCTGTTCAACCGAGCCACATTTTTAAAAACTTTAAAATCAAAAACGTTCATTCTGTTCTCCTTATATAAAAGATATTTATATCATCTATAAATAACCTTCATTATATTTATCAAACCACTTCCTATACACTAAGTATACACCATCAATATTACGAAAAAATAAGGCATATAAACATTAGAGGAGTGTTGATTAAATGAGTACTTACATTTTAATACATGGAGCATGGCAAGGTGAATGGGCATGGGAATTAGTAAAACCTCAGCTTGAGGCTTTAGGTCACACAGTTATTACACTAGACTTACCTGGAAGCGGGAAAGATATGACTCCCTCCCAAAATATAACGTTGGATTCTTATGTTAATGCAGTAACAGCTACTATAGATCAACAAAATGAAAAAGTTATTCTTGTTGGACATAGTATGGGTGGAATTGTAATCACGCAAACAGCTGAACTTATACCAAATAAAATCGATAAATTAGTATATCTTTGTGCATTCTTACCACAAAACGGAGAAAGTCTTGGTAGTAAATTAGATGGTGAAGCTGGTCCACAATTCTCAATTAATGAGAATGACATGACTGCAGAACTTATACCAGAGTTGACTGAACAAACATTTTTAAATGCTACAGAAAATGAAGCTATTAAAGAATCTTCTTTCAAACAAATGCGTCCTCAACCACTAGGTCCATTCCAGCAAGAGATAAAAATATCTGCAGAGAACTTCGGAACTATAGATCGTATTTATATCGAAACGACTCTAGATAGAGCGATTCCGATTGATTTTCAGCGCCGAATGAATACAGAGACCCCTTGCACGAAAATAATTACTTTGGAAGCTGATCATTCACCATTCTTTTCTAAAGCGGCAGAACTTGTTAATTGTTTAAATGAGTTAAGCTAAACTTCATTTAATGAAAATAGACACCCGCAGGTGTCTATTTTTTATGCTAACTAAGGATTGTATTTCCTTCTCTACATTTGCATACCCTTTTGCTTCATCTCCCACTTTTTATACAGTAGTACTGCACCAAATAAAAATACTCCCGCAACAAATGAAGCTACTGGTAACATCTTTATCATTTCATCTGGAAATACGAGCGGCAATAGTGGAAATGCATACGCTGCTGGAATACGTACTCCAACGATTTTTAATAAAATAAGCATTAATATCATATTTAATAAAGTGACTACAATCCATGAATCAATCGTAAAGTACAATAACGTTCCAACAGTTGCAGATGCAGTTAATACTAATATTTGTTTAAAAGCCATTTTTTCATTGTACATCGGCTTTTGAAGTGATTCATACACAACAACTAATATTGGTGGAATAACTGCTAATTGTTCATAACCAGTTATCCAACATAAACTGATCCATACGAAATTTAGTATTAGAAATACAGTCATATATTTATACTGTATTTGCACTTTTCGCTCAATACCGTTGTTCAATTTAAATATAAGAACACCTATCATTAAAATAAATGTTAAAGCAAATACCGCGATAACAAATGACCATTCCGTCGCATTTGTTACTAATGGTAATAAACCTGTCGCAATTGATGGTGCTAAATTGGATTGAATTACACGTAAAAACAGCATCATGAATACAAGCGTTAAGCTTACTTTCCCTAAATAGGCTATATCCATTTGATTCACCATAAAACCTATCACAGCCGTTATTGACGGTGCAATAAAAATTTTATCAGGTTGTCTTAGCCACCCTGGCTCACGATATGCCCATAAAGCAACTGCCATCGCAGCTATTTCTGGCAAAATGACTTCCGGATCATTTAATAACACACCAGCTGTTACCATAGCTAAAATAAATAAAATAGCAATCGTATATGAGATGATTGTTTCTTTCTTTGAAATTACTGCATTCATTATTACATACTCCTTTTTGCTTATTACTCTCATAAAGTAAAATAATACTTTATATACCCTACTAAGGTATTGTATATTAACATCTTTTCTATTTCAAATATTTGTAGTTTTTTCATTATTTATCACCCCATACACTTACAAAACAAGGAATGTTTATAGGCATTGACACTTATTAAAAGATAGGTTACAATAACTATACATTAGTAAGTAACTAATGTAATTGAATCTAACTAGAGGTGAAACAAATGAAAAACATTTTATTCCGTATTAACGAATTATCAAAAAAAGAAAAAGCATCTGGATTAACAGTTGATGAAAAACAAGAACAACAAATGTTGCGTCAAAACTATACAAAAACATTTCGTGGAAGTTTAGATTCCATTTTATTAAACACAAAAATTGTTGATCAACATGGTCTTAACGTTACACCAGCCGCATTACAAGATGCTCAAATACGTTTAAAATTAAGCAAATGAGTTCCGCGCTAAAGAATTTTAATAAAACATAAAAAGAGCTGGATTTCCTATATAGAAATTCCAGCTCTTTTTATTGTCTTTTCTAATTTAGTATACGAACGATACATCGCAATTCTCCACGATACAATCATCGCAAATGCAAGTAAGAAAAACATTCCGCTTAACTCTGCTAAATCAATTGATTGACTTAAATACGATTTTAACGCTACTCGTACAGCCAATAAGCCTACTAAAATAAAGATGAATGCTTTTGACGGTTTCATATATATATGTTCGTTTCTTATTTCAAACTTAGTTGTTTTAATAAGAAATATAGAGAAAATAAGTCCTATACTAATCGCCTCTACTATTTCTAACGATGTTAATCGAAACTCTGGTAAGAAGTACATCATTGCACCAGTACTCATAAAAATTGGCGGTAATATAATTTTCTTTTTCGTTACCGGTTTTTTCGCTGCTTTAAAGCGAAGAAACATGACCCCAAAAGCCATACAAACTGCTACAATACTTGATAAAAGTGCTATCATACTCTCCCCCACACCTATCTATTTAAAAGACTTTTTGAGCAAAATCATAAACCAAACGAGCCCGATACTTATAATAACATGACCTAATCCAGCCATATGGCTTAAACCATTAAAGTCAGTTCCATTTACTTGTAGAAGCCCTCTCCATAGCATTGTAGCGACAGTAAAAATTACTCCTACATTATAAACAACAAACCACGCATGAAAACTCTTTGTTTCATGGACATGAAATACTTTAAATAGAGCCAAAGCGATTAAAAAGAAGACGAAGCCGAGCACTAATACGTGTGTATGCACTAATTGCAACATTGTGGATCCTTTAATTCCTTGTGCTTTCGAATACTCTCTTGCAAATACTCCTGATAATAAACCGATAATTAAGTAAATGAATGCTGCATTATATAATTTCTTCATTCTGTTCCTCCTGCTGTAAACTTTCTATATTCGCTGCAATCATTTTACGCAAAGTTTATGAACGGAATATGAACAAAATATTACATTCAACTTTTGAAAATAAAAAAGCCATTCCACAATTAATAATTGCGGAATGGCTTTTCAACTTATTTTAAATCTTCTATTGAGAAAGCACCTGGAAGTAATTGCTCAACAGTCACTTCTTTTTCATCGCCTTTTACATTCATTAGTAAAACTGGCATTTTCGGTTCACAGAATTCAGCAATCACTTGTCTACAAGCACCACATGGTGAAATCGGTCCGTCTGTTTCGCCTGTAATAACTAAGTAACTAAAATCGAGCTCACCTTCTGATACTGCTTTAAAGATTGCTGTTCTTTCTGCACAGTTACATAAACCATAAGAAGCATTTTCTATATTACAACCAGTATAGATTTTACCTTCTTTCGTAACTAACGCTGCACCAACAGGAAATTTCGAATACGGAATATATGCTTTTGATAACATCTTATTTGCTTCTTCGATATATTTTTTCTTATCCATATTTTTTCCTCCTCAAAGTAAACGTAATTATGATTAGTCAGTAATAACTGTATGAACTAATTTAGGAGCAACTGCTGTTTCGGCGATAGAAATGTTCTCATAAATTTTAGCTTTTACATCTTCTACATTTTCACGGTTCGCATAGATTGTTACGAATGGCTCGCCTTCTTTTACTGCATCGCCAACTTTTTTACGTAACATTAATCCTACTGCTAAATCAATTTCATCTTCTTTTGTCGCACGGCCAGCACCTAGTAACATAGCTGCGATACCGATTTCATCTGCAACAATGTTAGAAATAACACCTGAAGCTTTTGCTGGTACATCAATTACATACTTCGCCTGTGGCATTTTTTCTGGATTGTCTACAATTGAGCTATCTCCGCCTTGATTGCTTAAGAACTCTTTAAACTTCTCAGTTGCTTTTCCGTTTTTCATAACTTCAATTAGCATTTCACGAGCTTCTTCTAATGTATTTGCTTTTTTCGCAAGTACGACCATTTGGCTACCTAATACAAGTACTAATTCCGTTAAATCTTCTGGACCTTCACCTTTTAACGTATCAATCGCTTCTTTCACTTCTAGAGCGTTACCAATCGCAAAACCAAGCGGTTGTGACATATCTGAAATAACAGCCATAGTTTGACGTCCTACATTATTTCCGATACGTACCATTGCATGTGCTAATTCTTTTGCATCTTCTTCTGTTTTCATAAATGCGCCAGCACCTGTTTTTACATCAAGTACGATTGCGTCAGCACCAGCTGCAATTTTTTTACTCATAATTGAACTCGCGATTAAAGGAATTGAGTTTACTGTTCCTGTTACATCACGTAATGCATAAATCTTTTTATCTGCAGGTGTTAAGTTTCCAGTTTGTCCAATAACAGCTACTTTGTCACGGTTTACAATATCAATGAACTGCTCTTTCGTAATTTCAACGTGGAATCCTTCTACCGCTTCTAATTTATCAATTGTTCCGCCTGTATGTCCTAAACCACGACCAGACATTTTTGCTACTGGTACATCTAAAGCAGCTACTAATGGTCCTAATACTAATGTTGTCGTGTCACCAACACCGCCAGTTGAATGTTTGTCTACTTTAATTCCTTCAATTGCTGATAAATCGATCGTTTCTCCAGACTCAACCATCGCCATCGTTAAATCTGCACGTTCGCGATCTGTCATATCTTTAAAGAAGATTGCCATTGCAAGTGCACTCACTTGATAATCAGGAATACTTCCGTCTGTATATCCATTAATAAAGAATTTGATTTCTTCAGTCGTTAATTCTTTGCCGTCACGTTTTTTCGCAATAATATCTACCATTCTCATTACAATCACCATTCCTTTTTATATGATATGAATCTATTAAAATAATAAGCCTACGATTGTTGCTGATAAGAAACTTACTAATGTTGCACCGAAAAGTAATTTCAAACCAAATCTTGCGACTACATTCCCTTGCTTTTCATTTAAGCTCTTAACTGCCCCTGCAATAATTCCAATTGAAGAGAAGTTTGCAAATGAAACTAAGAATACAGATATAATCGCTGTCGTTCTATCTGAGAAATTAAAGTTTCCTTGTGCTAAATCTGTCATAGCGACAAATTCATTTGATACTAATTTTGTTGCCATAATATTTCCGGCATTAACTGCTTCATGCCAAGGTACACCCATAATAAATGCAAATGGTGCAAATACATAACCAAGAATTTCTTGGAATGAAATACCAATTACACCTTTAAATACTGCATTAATGAATGCGATTAAAGCAACGAAACCGACTAACATAGCTGCTACTGTAATTGCAACTTTAAATCCATCTATAATGTATTCCCCTAATACTTCAAAGAAAGTCTTTTTCTCTTCTTCTTGTACTTCTAACATATCTTCTTCTTCAGTAACTTCATAAGGGTTAATGATAGAAGCGATAATAAAACCACCGAATAAGTTAAGCACTAAAGCGGTTACAACATATTGTGGTTTTAATAACACCATATATGATCCAACGATAGACATTGAAACGGTAGACATTGCAGATGCACATAATGTATACATTCTTTTCTCTGGCAATAATCCTAGTTGTTTCTTAACTGAAATAAACACTTCAGATTGTCCTAAAATCGCAGAAGCAACAGCGTTATATGATTCTAGTTTCCCCATTCCATTTACTTTACTTAATGCTAGACCGATAGATTTCACAATAATAGGTAATACTTTAATGTGTTGCAAAATACCTATTAAAGCTGAAATAAATACGATTGGCATTAATACACTTAAAAAGAACGAAAACTCTTTTTGATTTACTAATCCACCAAATACGAAATTCACACCGTCAGCGGCATATTTTAATAGCTCTCCAAAACCATCTGCTATTCCGCTAATTAATATATTCCCTACACTTGTATTTAATAATAAAAACCCCAAAATGAATTGTAATATAACCATCGTTATGATTGGGCGATATTTGACTTTCTTTCTATCATTACTAGCAAGCCAAGCGATACCTAAAATCAATACGAGGCCTAAAATACCGATTAAATATTTCATAAGCCGTCTCCTCCCATTCGTATCCGCTTACATTTTTTTCAATTGTTAAAACAATAGATACACTTTACTTTGTGTATCTATTGCTTTTGACTTCATTAATGTTTAGTAGTTATCTGTAGCACCTTTTGCATCATTTAATACGATTGCAACACTAGCACTTGCTCCAACGCGAGAAGCTCCAGCAGCTACCATTTTGTCTGCATCTTCACGTGTACGAACGCCACCAGATGCTTTTACACCAACGTTTGGTCCAACTGTTTTGCGCATTAATGCGATGTCTTCAGCAGTTGCTCCGCCAGTTGAGAATCCAGTTGAAGTTTTTACGAAGTCAGCACCAGCTTTTACTGATAATTCACAAGCGCGTACTTTCTCTTCATCTGTTAATAGGCAAGTTTCAATGATTACTTTTACAAGAGCTTTTCCTTTTGCTGCTTGTACTACTTCATAAATATCTTTTTCAACGAACTCGTTATCGCCATCTTTTAAAGCGCCTACGTTGATTACCATGTCAACTTCAGTTGCACCTTTTGCGATAGCATCTTTTGTTTCGAAAGCTTTTGTTTCAGTAGTGCTTGCTCCTAATGGGAAACCGATTACAGTACAAACATCTACATCATGTCCAGCTAATTCTTCAGCAGCTAGCTTCACCCATGTAGGATTAATACAAACAGAAGCGAATTTATATTCCTTTGCTTCTTCGATTACTTTCATAACATCTTCTTTTGTAGTATTAGCTTTTAAAATTGTATGGTCAATTAACTTTGCAATATTCATTATCTTCACTCCTCATATCTTTTAACAACTTCATTCTAACTCTTAGTTGAACAAATGTAAATACACTTTTGAAATTTTGTTCATCCTTTTTCAAAAGTAATTTTCTTGTAGTAAATAAAGCGCATTCTAACTAAGAAACACTTCATATATAAAAACAAAACTTTTATATTAACAATGGTAGTATGTATCTCAATATCCATAATTATTTTTAAAAAGGCAATTTGTATTCAAAAAACACTCCATAATTCATACATAACAAAATAAAAGGCTTTCTCAAAATTAATATCTTGAGAAAGCCTTTTATTTCTAACCTTTTTGATAATGTAACAGTTCTTTAGCTGTATGCTGATCGATAATTAATACATTTGCATACCCGCCACGTAACGCACCATCAATTGCTTTTATTTTTCTATTACCACCTGCAACTAAAATAGAGCGTTTCTTTAATTTCAGTTCCTCTAACTCAATTCCAATTGTACGCTGATTAATCTCTTCGCTACTAATATTTCCGTCTCCATCAAAGAAACGTGAACAAATGTCACCGACCGATTGTTTTTTGAGTAAACTCGTTTCATCCATATCGAAATAACCTAATCGAAATAATAGCGCTTCGTCTCGCACTGTTCCTACAGTGAACACTGCAATATTCGCTTGTTTCCCCATTTCAATAATGTGATGAATATGTCGATCCTGCTCTACTAATTCTTTTGTCACTGCATTATCAAATATAACTGGAAGGGGTAGATTTCTTGGCGTCGTTTGAAAAGCATCTGCAAATAAAGCAATGGTCTCATTCGCATATGTATTTACACTAGAATGACTAATACCACCTTTTAACTGGACAACTTCTACACCTTTTACATGTTGCGGTACGATTTTTCTAGCGATTTCATACATCGTCATTCCCCAGCTTACACCAACGATATCACCAGTTTTAACCGTCTTTTCCATATACTCAGCTGCATATTTACTAATATACTCTGTAATCGTTGCATATTCTGGCACTGGAGAAAATACGACATGTGCCTCTAACAAGTTGTATTTTTCTTTCAGTAAATTTCCAACGTTATCTAAATCAGCAAATGGATCGGCTATGCTAATTTGAACAAATCCTTTTTCTTTCGCGTACTTTAATAATCTAGAGATAGTCGGCCTTGAAATATTTAATTTATTAGCAATTTCCTGCTGACTATAATCTGACTGATAATATAATCTTGCAACTTCAACGCTTAATTGTTGTTTATCTTTATCCATAGTAACTCATTACATATCCTTTCCTGTATTTCCTTTTCGTTACAAGCATTATACAGCTTTATGCAAAAAAATTCGACTACCGAATTTTTATCTAACTGAACTTCTACTACACTTATTATATATAATGAAAACTTATTGTGTAGATTTACAAACTCAATATAGATACGCTTGAAACATGTAAATCAAGTAATATTTAATTCATACTTTTTCTGCAGTAACGATAACAAATCCGTTTAAAATGTACGAATCAAGTTATTTAACATAGAAAAGTTGTATATGAGGCCTAGGATATTAAAGACTGTTTTTTCTCATACCCATGGAATTTCCGTCCGTTTTTCTGTAAGAGATTGAACTGATGAAGCAATAATTTTATTATCTAAAATACAAAAGCTGTACAGAACAAAGAATATAGATTATGTATCCATGGAGATGCAATCCCAATCTTCATTTTTATAATTGATTAACCAAAACAAGCCCCTTCGTCTTTCAATAACAATACTTTCCTGCATACCTGCAGTTGCTTCTCTCTCATTAATTCTATCATGTACACAAGCCCAATGAAGCCGATAAACGAGGTCGGCCTCATCCAAAATCTCTTCTGCACTGCGCAATCTTGTTTGTTGATAAAATTCATTAAAAGAACTACAATCAGAAACAAGTTTAATTGCATAATGACAGTCACAGATTTCTTTCGGAAATTTCAGTGTATTCACGAGACCAATTGACCAAAGTAAAACCCATTGGGCTTCATACTGCCATGCAATCTGTATCGCTTCTTTCACATCAGGTTTCTCTGAATTTAGGAAATTTCTTTCCTGCCTCGTTAATGATTCAATCACATCAAATTTGTTCAGCAGCCCCATGACAAACTCTTTGGAAATTTTCAAATCTCCTTCTTGGGCAACATCACAAGCATATTGTATGACAATCAACAAAGCTACCGCTCTCTTCGTAATCTCTTCTCGATTTCTTAACTGAATACTTGTCAAAGGAGGCAATTGAGGCAATCCTTCGATATATGGAATCCCTTTATCTTGCAGGTAGCTTATCGCTTTCTGTTTTCTTTTCTCCCCATCGGTAGAAGTATTATTCTGTCCCATTATTTTGTTCGTACATGCTTGAGGAGTAAATTCTGAAGGACCAGAGGATCCATCCGGAAATACAATTACTTTTCCATCATTCCCGATGAGAGTTCGATCAGGGATAAAACCAATACCGTTTACCTGATTAAGTAATTTAAGAAACAACTCCACGTATTCATCACTATAATCCTTCTTCGTCTCTATAGCAATTATGGTATTAATTACAGAAATTTGTGCCAAAACCATCCTCTTAAGATGTTCTTCTTGAAATTCAATTTGATCGTACATGTGCATCATTCCAGGAATATTATTGGAAAAATAATCAGGAGTTGATTCTTCAGAATCCACCCGAATAATAATTTTATTTTTGCCAAATAGTCTTTTCGATTGAATGGTATATTCATTTTTATTTCGTTCAACCTTGAATCCATTTTGGAAAACTTGAGTAATGAAACCTTCTACATCACTTGTATCATTCCTTGATGCAAATATCGTAAAAAACCTCAATTTTCTCCCTCCTCTAATTCCTATTTTCTTCTTAGCTATTAAATTTAGAAAAACAAAAGAACATAAACTATTTAATATATTAAACAGCCTTTTATTATGACTTGTTCTTCAACTAAAATCTATTTGATTGTCTTAGTTGTTATTATAAATAATTATACTGTCCAGTTTGGAGTATTGCTAAATGCCCATCAACTTAAAGGAGCTATTTGCTTTTTTTAGTTTGATAGCGATGTGGTGCTACCTCTGTTTTAGTAGGTTGGTAATAGTTATTTTTTAGAATATATGTGAAATCAAAAAGCTTTGAACTGGATTTTTATCATGCATCAAACTTTAGAATTCATAAAATTTTTCTGTAGATAATTTACTTTATAACTCTATACTTAAATCCAGTATAAAACTTTTATATTCTACAGCTACTTAAATTGAGTTCCCTTACTATTACCTCTTTAACTGCATTTTTTGTTGCACTAATTATGGGATAGTCTGTAGATATATCACACTTCCCTACAGTTAGGTTACTTAGATTTTTTTGCTTCTTTGTTTGCTGCATCTATTAACTTAGAAGCTGTCTCTTACCTTGCACTACCTATACCAACTTCCATTTTTTCACCTTTATCTAAACCGCCTTGTATGATTTCCATCCCATCTTTTACATAAATCATCACTTTACCTACATTATATTGTACTGGGAAATCTTTTTGTCCACACTATAACCTACTTATTTTTCCATCAACTCTAAATAAAGTTTAGATAATCCTTTTAACTCTTCTGACTTTTTCTTCATTGACTTACTGAAAATATGATAACATGTATAAAGTTTATAGAAAATGTTTTCCCTCCAGATTCCCCCTTATTTACTCTGTAATATTTAGCGTTTAAGCGATGTTCTACTCCCATAAACGCTCCAATAAAGTAGACCTTGCCGTATTACAAATAAAAAAGGATCTAATATTTATTTCATTTAAAAAATGTTTTAGACTATAGAATAAAGTATTAGACTGTTAAAAAATAGTTGTAGACTGAAAAGTTGTATTTGTGTTTTTAAAATAAATTTACGATATTTTGTCTCTTTCAATTAAAGAATTACTTACACTTCATTTTTTCTTAGTGGACCAACAACACGGATTAATTAAATATCAATAATTAAGATACCAGAACTCTAAAAAAAGGGGTGAGGATTATGATGAATAAAGAAATTCAAAAATTGTTTGATGATCTCAATTTATTTGCCAGACAGATCGCAAAAGTAAGATTATCAAATTTATCATTCGATGTATACGAATTCAAAGATAAACATGTGAAGCAAGTAGACTTAATATTTGCCAGAAAAAATCAATTTGATACTATTCAAGAGGCATTTTCTGCACTATTTAAAAAAGAATTGTTCGATGGAGAGGAATGGGATATTGTTGATGAACCAGACCCTTCAGATAAACAATGGCTAACCGCACTAAAAGATTTCTGGATTAACGCATACTATTCAAGAGTATGTAATAGCTTAGAGTTATTAAACAAAAATGATTTTATAAGTAGATTTAAAAGGGATTTAGCTGATGTGAATGTACCAGAACAAGTTATTAAAGAACTCTTAATTAGATTGAATCATATTGAAACAATACAAGTACAAAAGGGATATGTTTATGATTACATATTCGGACAATCTGATAGCCATTATTTTTTGTTTGAATGGGGAATATATGATTAAAATGATTACAACTATTATAATTATGAAGAAGCGCACTTAAAGTTATGGGGGCGTCAATGAAATAACAGATAACAAAACAATCAAACTTTTTTATAAAATCTTTACACCACTTTTCAAGAAAGAACTCCATTTTAATCATTCCTTTTTCAAAATGGAGTCTTTGTGTTTGTCATAAAATCAAGATACATACAATATTTCGAATCAAAATTAAAATCAAACAGTTAACTTTTTTTCCTCCATAACAGTATCTCTATTCACTATTTTCAAGTAGAAATGCGATACTGTTGTAATGTAGTATGGATAGATCCAAAGAAACGGGATACCAAATGTGAAAAATCCGATGATAACCCCTAAAATAAACCATCCGATAAAACTTAACGATAGTAGGAATAAATCTAATTTATGTCCTTTCATCAGTTCTTGACTCTTTTTAATTGCTTCACTCGCCGTATATTCTGGATGATCTAACAAAATATAGTAAGCCATAGAATAAGAGATAAATTTTATAATACCTGGTACAATTAATAATACACTCCATAAAAGTGTGTATACAGTCATTAAAGTAGTCACCTTTATAGATCTAAACACATTACTTTTTCGAAATCCTTCAAATAACTCACCAATTGTAGTAGATTCTTTTTTCGCTAAACGCAATGTAACTTTAAGATACCCATAATTCATAATGCCTTGTGCACCTATTAAACAAATAAATAGAACAACGAAAACAAGTAAATAAGAAAAAGCACCTGCTGCATTTAACTTTTCGTCTCCTGAAATGGAAAAACTAGAATTCATTATTTCACTTAATAGGATACCAAGAAACAACAGTGGAAATCCTATAATTAGCATACAAACCCTAGAAATAATATGATAAAGAAACGATGACAATACCGCCAATCCCCATTTGTCTGTTAATGAAGATACGGCCGCTTTTTTTAAGCCACTAATCATTTTGATCCTACCTTTCAATTTTTTCCTTTTATATGAATTACTTTTACACAAGGAATAATAGCGTATTTTAACAAAATTTCCATTCTTACATAAACAGTTTTTTAGTTTTTATTCTTGTTCAATATGGTATAGAAAAAGATTAATTATTTACAAGACAAGAAGCTAGGAGATGTTACATATGAAATATTTTGTAATAGAAGATGATGAATTATCAAGCTGTGGTGAAGAGACAATATATGTTTTTGAACATAGCAAAGGAAAAAACAGTTACGACACGATTAAAACCTTGGAAGATTTTGCAGCAACATGCCAATTCATTGAACGAAGAAATACGCATTGGTTTTGGTATAAAGGAAAACACGTTAAAGATATGCCTATTTGGGAATTCGAACAAAAATTTAGAGCTGAACAAGAAGAACTGAAAACAATATCCCAAGAAGAATTCACAGAATTGAGAAACAGATATGCCCCACTTATTAAACCTATCGAGTTCCCTATTAAAGGAATCCGAATTGCTTATGCTTATGAACCAGAATGGAATGATGAATTTTTTGTTATGGAAACGGAAGAAAGTTATTTTTCCGTATATTGGTTTACAACGGCTTAATAATCGTTTTTATAACAAATCAACAGATTTCTTATCCGAAAGGACCTTCAATAAATACTGATTAGGTGTTTAGAAAGTTTCTTCAAAGTCAGGGTGTCTAGGCTTGAGTATTCCTATTACTTGTTCTCCACTGCTAATATGATGAATAAAGCGAAACTGTAATGAGTGGGGGATTCTTCATTCCCCACTCATTATCAGTTGAAACATTCAGACTTTTACGGACAGTTTCTCTCCTACCTATCTTCCTTGCGCTTCTCTAAATCTTGAGGTGGGAATTTTATTGCCCGTTAATACGGGATAAATTAAATTCCTATTCAATCACATCTTTATAAATGTAGCATTTCAGCCTTTACAACTTGAATATATTCCTGCAGCTTGCAAAACGCTTCCGTCAATTTCCCTGTTTCTTCTTTATGAAGAAAGCGGGCCTTGTTTCGTTCTTCCTCTATGACAAATAGCTGCGCGGCTGCATAAGAAAGACCATACTTTTCACATTTTCGTTTTATATCTTGAAAAAAAGAAGGAGGTACCGTCCCTGCTCCTGAGACAAGCATCTCATCTAGAGCTTGTTCCAATTCATCGATTATGCGCACTAACTCTATCATACAATGTTTCCCCTTCATTAAGTGTAATATTTATAATTTCTCCTACTTCTGTATATAAAATAACAGGTGTAACTACGAGCTTTGTTCCTTCCTGATAAGGATGAACTAGCATTCTCTTTACATGTAATGAGTCCAAATATATTTTTACAAGTCGAATCGTCCGCTCATTGTCTCGTTGTTTCATCATTTGCATTTGTAATACTTTCCCCTTTTTATCAATAAGAGGTATAATCCATTTTTGCTCTTGCTTCTGAAACTCCCATTCTTCCATCTCAGCAAATTCGATACAAAAGACTCCTTGTTTACTTGCCTCTAACCTGTTCGCTTTTACTTTTTTTAGTAGTTCTTCCCATGAGGTTATAAAGAGCGATTGCCACTCTGTTACATTTGTTTTTCCGTCTACTTCCCCTACTGTCTGTGAGCTAGATGACAATTGAAAATCGGTGTTAAGCTTTGCATGTTTCAATCCTAGAGATGAACGAGACAGTTCGTATCCCTTCCCTGCAATCCCCCATGGAACTTGCTTTTCATGGAGGTCCTCAGAAGTTGTGTTGCTCCCTTCATAAAACATGGGACGTGACTGTGTGTATGTGATCCACTTTTCCTGTTCTCGATTATAGAAATAATATGTCACACCAACATAACCGGACTTCGTTTGCCAGCCGGATGCGCCAAAGGCATGCAAAGTAAGCGGTGGAACTTCATAATATTCCGAACGAAACGGACTCTCTTGCAGACGGTGACGTTCTAACAACACAATGTATTCATAAATCGCGGACAGCGTTTGCCGATAGGATGCCATTTGAAAAGATGCATGTTTCATTCGGTATAGCCTAATATCAGTCCCTAGCTTACGAAATAAATTTTCTAACTTTGCTAGTTTCAAAGAACGCGCTTTTACAGAAAGTTGTTCTATTTCATAGATTGTTTTTTCTGTAAGACGTGTTAATCCAAAGTGAACAATTTGCTCAATCATCTCTTTGAAAATAGATAGCTTATCCGACTCAATAATAAGAAACTGTACCTGTTTCGTTTCATGCGAAATTCCTCTCTCTTTTTGATACCAATATATTGCTTCCGCCTTATGCCGGCATATTCCCTCTGCTTTACATGTACAAATCGCATCAGCTACCGATTCAGCTGTCAGAAAGCGAACCGTTATATCCTCTTCTGGAAGGGAGGCGATTAAAGCACCCTCTTCTTCCAAAACAAACTTTTGCTGAAATGTTTCGCGGAACATCATTTCAGCCCACATTTTTTCGGAGACAATATTGTGAACGTCCACATTCAAAAGGGCAGAGAAATCAACTTTTATGTTCTCCTCACCTTCGTACATCTTCTTTGCTTCTAATAAAGCCATAATGACATGCTTACAAATCGAGCGTGCTTCACAAGTGCAGGAGTAACTGCGTATATCTCCCGTAAACGTTACAGTAGTTTCATCATCAAGATGTATTTGCGCTGCACCCTCTTCTACGTCCATTTTGATATTTGTTGCAGCAGCCAAATCCTTCATTGCTCTCTTATATGTTCCTTTGTTGGACATGGCAATTAAATATGTTTCATCAATAGAGGAAAGAACATTTAAGAAATGATTGTTGCGATCCACTGTGCCAACCTCCCTGGTGTTAACGCGGCTACATGAGCACCGAGCGCCGCCATTTTTTTAGCTGCCTGTTTATCATAAAAAGGCTGTGCAGTCGGATCAAGAGAAGTAAGCACAATCAGTTTTGCTCCTGATTCTACAATCTTCATCGCTTCTCGGTACATTTCAGCGTAACTGCCACCTTCATATAAATCCGTTACAAGCACGACAATTGTTTTATGAGGCATCTCGATTTTATTCGTTGCGTAGCGCAGCGCCTGAGCAATATATGTTCCTCCACCAAGCTGTACACTCATAAGCGTTTCCACCGGATCATCAATACGATCCGTTAAATCAACAACAGCTGTATCAAAGATGAACAAATCTGTCTTAATCGTCGGTAAGCTTGCGAAAATACCCGCCATAACTGCGCTATGGATAACAGAATCAATCATACTTCCACTCTCGTCTACTGCGAGGATTACACGCCATGTGCTAACATGTTTAGTGGCAGCGTAAAAGTACGGTTTTTCAATATGAATGGCGTTTGTTTCCTTGTCAAAATGCTTTAAGTTCTTTCGAATCGTTTTCTTAAAATCAAAGTTACGCATCGTGCGCACGCGGCTAGAACGATTTCGATCCGGTCTACCGCTTAATGCGTGCTTCACTTCTTGCTCTAAATTACGACGCAACTCCTCAGTGACTTTCGCTACAATACGTTTAGCTGTGTCTAATACATCCGGTTTTACATAATCTTTAAATTGTAAAATGCATTTTAATAAATTCATATTCGGTTCCATTTTTTCAAGCGTTTGCTTATCCTGTAATAGAGCTGTTAATTCATATTTCTCTAACGCATGATTTTCCATAATTTCAATGGTTTCTTTCGGAAATAACTCCCGCACTTTCGAAATCCAAGTCGGCACTGTTAGCTGAGAGGGATCTAAGGATCCACCGCGCTCTTCTCCGCGTTCTCTCTCGTACAAAAAGTCCAGCATCTCGTCCATTTCTCTGTATACAGGTTCTTCTTCCTGAAATGTAATTTGATCATCCGCATGTTTCCCAAGAACAAGACGCCAGCGATTTAAAGAAATGTTATTCTCCATCTTCTAGCCCCCGTCTCATTAAAATCCCCTTCGCTTTCCGATCTAACTGCATTACATACATCAGCATCTCTTCGGAAATTGGTTCTTCTTTTATCGCTTCTTCTGTAGCGCCATATAACTTGGAAATCTGTCTAGCAATCGTATCCACTTCAAGCGGCGTGAATTGACTGAATAAGAGGCGTAAATGTGGCAACACTTGTAGAAATATCTCTTCATCAAGTTCTTCTAGAACATGAGACATTCCGTTAAGCAACGATTCGTTATATAAAAAGATATCTTTGGCGCCAGCAAACAAACCATTCAAAAATATCGGAGCTTGCTTTTGCATATCACCGCTTCCATAAAAATACCCTTCTGCCACTTGCATTACCTCATCGATTTCCCGCTTTCCTAAAGTAGTTAACAGCCCAAATACTGCTCCCTCTACTTGACTTTCTCTTTTTTCCTTTTGCAAATAAAGCTCCAATGCGTCAATAAATTGCTGATCTGTAGGCTTCATTGTATACAAATCGATAAGCTTTTCTGCAATAATTGCTGGTTCGCCCCCATCTAAAACAGAAAATAACGAAAGTGCTTTATTCCTAGCGTAATCCGCTTGCTGATTTGCTTTTTCTATTTGTGATAAATAATAAGCACAATTTGCCATAGAAGCAAAATCTCCATCCTTTTGCACAGCTTCATCTATAAATTGGGTGTACATGGAAAAGTCGGAAAACAAACCACTTAAATAGGCTTCTAGCAATAAAAGGGCCACCTCTCCAGCCCGTCCCTTTGCCTTGTGTAGCTTTGCTCTTAGCATTTCCTGCGCCGCTTCTTTCACCGTTCCGCCATACACAGATATATCTATCAGAGCACTTTCTACTTGTGCTGAAAAACGATATTTCCAAGTTTCACGCATAAGATTAATATTCTGTTTTCTAGCTAAGTTTGGACCGCGTAGCTTCTCGCAAAATGGAACTCCTAAAAAAGCGAGACAATGAAAAAATTGACTTAAGCGCAAGTGCCTTTCTTTCTTGTATATGTCAAGAATCGTCTCCTGCGGTACAGTTGAACGGGCCGGTAGACGAAACGACCGAACGGAAGCACGAAAATCATGCACGAGCGGCGGCACATCTGCTTCTTTTGACAATTCCCCACGCTTTGTCCCTTGCAAACTCTTCTGAAGCAATGCTAAAGGCTTATTGGCCGAGAATATCTCACCTTTCACAAATGTACTGCGCACTGCGTCCATTAATTCATACAATCCGGGTTGCATCTTTCCACGAAGCAGTGCAAGTTCACGTATCATTCGTGCAGCCTCAATCTCATCTGCCATTGATATTCCTTCTACCTTTAGCTGTCTAGCAATTCGTATCATAAATTGCTCAGCTACCGATTCATCGCTGTTCTCCCAAATATGTTGGTAAAAAGCAGGTGCAGGCATTCCGCTCTCATAGCCACGCATCTGATCACTTTCCAAAAAGGAATACGGCATAAGATAGTTTTTAGCATACAATTTAGGTAACGGGCTTTTCGGCAACTTTTTCTTTTTTCCTTCCAATTCAAGAAGCCCTTTCACATGAAAGCCTCCAGTAATAACGAGCACCTTGTCATACACTTTACGCGCTTTTTCAATTTCTTTTGCCATATGTATCTCCCTGGCTTCACAACCGTCTTCTGTCAACATCCCCTGCGTATAGTCCGCGCGTGTATAATAACAATAATGAAATAACTGACGGACAAACTCCTCGCTCGTCATATGAAAGCCTTGCAACTCAAAGTATTTCTCCCAAAACTCATGGAAATTTCGGCACCCGGTTTTTTCCGAAAGCATACGGACATATTGGCTATGCCAGAAATATTGCTCATCATGTTTCCCATTCTCTTCCTCATTTTTTGTTAAAAACACATATTCTTTATAAGGAAGATCAATAAATGAAACAGGAATGTTCTGTGCAGCGCCTTTTCGTAGCGCGACAAGTTCTGGCGAATAGTCGAGAAAGGGATAGTACGCACGGTACTTTCCACTTTCTCCTCTTTCAAGCACATTCGTTTTATCATCATAACTGCAATATATACAAATCGGAGCTTTACTATCTGCACTCACAATATGCGGAATAAGTGGGTTACAGTCTATCGGGCCTTCTATAAGAATTGCATCTGGTTTATAGCATTTAACAATCTTTTGTATATGAAAAGAGCACGCGGGACTATGATGGCGAATTGGCACGTATACGACGTTCCGATCTAAATTGTAAGCTCTTTGAAACAATGCATTTACTTCAGCTGATTGCGAGCTTCGAAAAACGACTTCCATACCTCTCCTCCTATTTGGCCTCGCGCCTTAACGATGCTTGTAAAATAACTGCGTAACTTTTCTAAATCATCCTTGTTTTCTTTCGCAATCGTCCCTGACAAATATCGAACAAGCGCATCCATTTTCACTTCTCCACTTCCATAATAGTACGCATCCATTGCACTTTGATAATATACAGATACCGCTTCTGCAGTACTCATAACAGAAGATGGCTGATCAATTCGTTTTCCTTCAGCAGTTACCCCTTCTCGAAGTTCATGAAAAACAGTCGCTAACAGCTGAACAACCGTTTGATCCACTTTTGGTTTGATGCCTGATGCCCTTAATAACCGCGTTACTTGTGACTCTATTATTTTTGCTTCAAGCTTTACATCTTGAATTGGATGTACCGTTTCAAAATTAAAACGACGTTTCAATGCACTACTCATCTCATTCACACCGCGATCGCGTGTGTTAGCCGTCGCAATAATATTGAAGCCAGGCTTTGCTGTAAGAATTCCTTGTTCTCCAAATTCCGGAATATTGAGCACCTTATCGCTCAGAACGCTGATCAATGAATCTTGCACTTCCTGTGGGCAACGCGTTAACTCTTCAAATCTAGTTAATATCCCTTTTTCCATCCCAACGAAGAGAGGCCCTGGCACAAGCGCCTCCCTTACAGGTCCTTTCGCAAGAAGAAGTGCATAGTTCCACGAATACTTAATTGTATCTTCCATCGTAGCGGCGGTTCCTTGCACAGTGTTACGGCTATTTCTGCATATTGCGGCAGTAAGTAGCTCACTCAGCATCGTCTTTGCAGTCCCAGGCTCCCCAATTAACATAAGTCCGCGATTCCCTGCTAATGTAACAATCGCTCGTTCCACAAGCGCATCATTCCCATAAAACTTACGGCTAATTTCCACTTCTTTTCCTTCCAAAAGAAGCGGTTCTTCTTGTCCGATAATAAACGTACGAACAGCACGCGGTGACAATCGCCAGTTAGGTGGTTTTGGAAACAAATCATTCGCTTCTAACGCATTCAATTCTATTTCATACAATTCTTCCATTAATGGTTTAATAGACTGCATATGTCATTTCCTTTCTTATCGCTTACTGCGCCAGTTTTCATCATGGCCAAGATTCGATTCTGTCGTCCGTTTTATATCATATAAAATTTCGCTAAAAAATCGTTTAGGTACTTGATTTGGCACAATGCGTCTCGCATCATCAACTTCGTCATAGGAGTATGAACCGCGGCTCACTGTGCCTGCTTTATAAAATTGAATTTCAAATAAGCATACATCGTCCTCTTCTTCATATCCAACAGGTGCACCTTCAAATGCAAGCTCCGCCCCTAATCCTGTGCGAGCGTCTTCTTTATAGAAAGAATAATACACACCAGCGTCTTCAACTGATCCGCGATTCCAACCGTACTTCGTTAACTTACCAAACAGCGACCGACCATTGATTTGAATGCCCCCAAACCTTTCCACAGTTACTTTCTCATCTTCCGCCGCCAGAAATACTTCGCGAACAATTTGCGGGAATGGTTGGATAACCTCATAATCTTCTAATTGTTCCTTCCATAATTCCCTTTCCTCTTTGGACAATTCTAGCGGATGGATTAGACCGATAACAGTGTCTGGCGTAAGTTCATGCTCTTCTTCGTCAACCGTATTGAATGTGCCGTCTTCCATATAACGAAAAGTCGCAAGCAACTTTCCTTCCTTATACTCGCCCCAAATAAGTGAGATAGCAAATTGCTGCATAATTGGATTTTCCACAAACAAAGACTTCCATGTATGTTGCGACCAATAACGATTAAGAGAAAGTGCCATTTCAAGACGTTGCGTTTGCATACTAATGATACTTCGAAGCTGTTTCTTTATAGATGATAACTCCATCTTAGCCTCTTCTGCTTTTTCCACATGATCTTTTGCATTTGGTTTCGGAAGCGACTTTATTCGTTTTCCTTCTTCTGTTTTTAACTCGATTTTCAGGTTGGGCGTTAAATAGGCAGTAAACATCCTACTTCCGTAATCAATTGTCTTTTCACCGCGTTTATTAAAACCAAGGTCCGGAACAAGCTGATCCTCTAGTTCTTCTTCTGTTATACCACGTGTTTTAGCAGCGAGACTCAACGCTTCTTTCGCAGCATTACGCACCTGTTTATGTTTATATTTGAATGCTATGGTATTAATCGTCATAAGTGCAAGATGCGACGAAGACAACGCCAACGCCTGAACAGCTGCTGCAGCGATAGCTCCGCGCATGCCAACAGCCCACTCATCAATCTGCTTTTTGAGCAGTAGCGCCATTTCATCATCACTATGAACGCTATACATCGAAAGAATACCGCGCTTTTTCGCCTCCGCTCCTTGAGAAATCCACAGCTGATAGATTGCTTGTATATTTTCTTTCAAATCTTGTTCATTTAAAGCTGCACCTATCACTTCCACCGCTTCCTTTTTCTCAATTACAGACTCCGATACATACTGCTGAAAATAAGCAAGCGGAAGCGTTGCATCCGCAATTACATCGGAATCACGAAGACGAATTTGTGGTTCAAATCCGAGCCACTGCACGAGTGCGTTTCTTTTTTGTGGTGTTAAAATACGTGTACAAAAAGCTTCGATACTTCCTGATACTCCTTCTAGGTCTCCATCGCCAAGCAGCGGAGCAAACTTCTCCATCAAGGAAGCATTTTTCTTTTCTTGCAAAGCTTCTTGCACAAGTTGTGTATATTTTTCAGATTTATAGTTTAAAAGTGTTTGCATTACATTTTCGCGTACGACTTTCTTTCTACTATTCAATTCCTTCGCTACATCATCTGCAGCTTCCACATCTTTTGTAAGAAACTCGACTGCGGCAGTACGTACTTTTTTAGAGGAATCTCCAAGACTTTGAATAAGAAGAGCACGCGTTTTAACCCCATCATACTTTGCTAGCTCATCCAAAATGAAAATCCGTTCATCTACAGGATACTCAGTAAATACTCCTGTCACATATGCCTGTTCTTTTACAAATAAACGAACGAGTGCTTCTTTTGCCTTACTTTCCTCCTCACTGTGCCGAGCAGCTTGTTTAACTGAATAATAAACAAGTTTCTCCTTCGATAAACCGTAGGATAGAAGATCTTCCAACATTCGTTCAAGCGAACCTTCCTTATGAGAATACTGTTGCAGAAGTTCATATAATTTATAATTATAGTCATTTCCAAATTGAAGTTTGAGTGCTGCTTCCCTCTTTACCGCTTCCTCTATATCCCAAAGGAGTGCAATTGCTAAAACAGACATTCCTCGGTAATTATTTTGCTGCTTTGAACTCTCAAGCACTTGCTTCATATCTTCAAATGATAATTTCCCAACTAAATAGTCACGATATGTATCGCGTATGTCAGATGATTCGGACTCAAGGGCAATCGTTAAAAATTCTTCACGTAATCTGTTTCGATTAAATTCGTATCCTTTTTCCGCCAAAAGCATCACCACGAAAAGATAATGACTTTGACTTAAATATTGCAGCGTACGCTGAACAAATTCTGGCTGTTCTTCCACCATACGAAGCAATAATTGATATTCATATACTTTGTCGGAGTTAAAGACGCCTAAATGACGCCATGTAAGACGATATGCGAAAAACCTTTCCTCTGAAACACCGAATTGTTCGCACAAGTTTAGACTGGTTTCATACGCTTGTTTATCAAAACCCCTTGTTCTTACATGATTTCCAAACTGATCAAGAACATGACACACATGATCCGTTGCATAATCCATAAAATTTTTAACAGAACGTTTCGCTAACAAGTCAATATATCGTCTTGCCACATTTGAATGCTGATAAACACGAAATAATAAGTGCCAGGTTACATCAGGTAAAGATGAACCAACAGAAACTTCACTATCAGATTCACCTTGAACGTATCTTTTCGCCAATTCTATCTTCTCTTGTGCCCCATCCAGTTTCAATATAAACTCCGCATGCTCTTGCAGCTCTTCCTCCAATAAAGAACTGTACGTAAGAAATCTCTCATAATCTGCATCTAGCATATGCAGAAGCAAAACCATCTTTGGTCGACCTGTTATAACTTGCAACTTCTCTTCTATGTACTTTGGATTCTCCCTTATTAATTCCCTAAGAAAAACATCCGCTTCATTTACAGAACGGGAAAGATTTGTTAAATACTTACACGCCAATTCTACAAGACTATCAAATGCAAGACCGCTTTTTTCAAAATAAACTTTTATATCTGGAAAACTCATATGTGAAAAGCGTACGAGAAGAACATTCAACAGTTGATCTTCAAGCAAGTAATAAAATAACCGAAAAAAACCTGCGTCTTGCTTATACGTTTCCCTAAAATCACTCATAAACTGCCAAGCAAAATCACTACGTTTATTGTCACGAATTGTCGTTTGTTCTATATGCTTTAAAATTTCTTCATCTCTCGTCTGCAAGTAACGTAACGCTAATTCTTCTTGTTCCCCTGTTATATTAAGATGTTGAAACAACTGATATGTACTGACTGCCATCTTCTCTGCCTCCCTAGTTCTTTTATAAATTCATCGTTATATCATTTATATATGATAATAACCATTCTCTCGTATGTCTGAAATTTCAGATACATAAATACGGAATATATTTACATTATTAGTATATCATATCAACCTAAATAAGAACGTACGTTTCTTTTAAAAACTTCATATTTATTTAAAACAATCATTGAAAATTTGGTTTAGAGATAAACAAAGTAAGTACTGAATGTTTTTATGATATGTATTAGACTTAAGATTTCGGCAAAAAATTCGAGCACTGCATTCAAACGTAATTTAATGAATAAAAAAGACGCCAATTATAGCGTCTTGAACTGTACCCCGGGGATATGCAACGCTATCTTAAATAGATTTTCTGGTTATAATACAGGCCCATAAAGGAGCTGTTTTATCCCACTTTTATTTTTATTTGTAATTCCATGCTATTTCTACTACTTCTTCGGGAGTCAATTCTTCATCATTCCAAAAAATCAAATCACTTGGAGCAGGGTGAGGTACACCAGAGTTATTAAATTGATGAACATAGTTACTGTGTTCATCCTCAGGTAAATCAAGATCATAAATTTTTTTTACAAGCTCAAGCAGTTCTGTTTTCGTCAATTTACATATCAAATTTTTCATCCTTTCATTTAATTTATAACCCTTTGTTCCCGAAATGGTATGCGGGATCTAAAACATTTTGATGTATTTTAGGAGATACAATCATTAGATTATAGACATCTCCATCTTTATCAATAGACAGTTTATGATGCAATATATATTTATTATGGTTACCATAATGTTCCGTTCTTGGTGAGTAAGGAGCCTTACCGTTTTTCATAAGCTTTTTTATATCCATAGGACTAAATTCTCCAGCATAACTTGAATCAGCAAGTGTTTTCCAAAATTCCTCTCTAAAATCATCAAATGATTTAAATTCTTTTCCGACTAATTTGTCTCTAACTTCTTGCGGAATAATACCAATATCACCATCATTATACATTAACTTCTATGATGTATAACCTTCTAATGAATTAAGCTAATTCTCCTGTTTCGGAGGTTTGGGTAAAAATATCCTCCTTGAACATAGGCATTTTTTATTCATGAAGAAATATTACCGCAAAGCTACATTGATAAAACACACGGCAAATTTATTTATCAAATTACAAATCCAACTCTCACAAAAAACAGGATAAAAAAATAAACAGCAGAACTAGTCCACTGTTTACTTCGCCACGCCTTCATGTAATTTTTCTGTATAATCTTTTACATCTTTCCAGCTATCTTTCGCTGTATGTAAATCTTCTTTTATAAACGTAAATTCTTCAGGGCTGATTCCTTTTACGTTTTGCAGTAAATTATTATATTTTGCCCCTACTGTATACCATTGATTTGATATATTTTGCAGTGCTGTAATTGCTGCATCAATTGTTTCAGTCATATTTGTTGTTTTATTTTTTACATCTGTCAATATTGCCACTTCTGCTTGTGCGCCAGAAATTCTATCTTTTAAATTGGAGATTTCTCTTTCTGCATTTGCGATATCTTTTTTCGCAATCGCAATCATCGGTCCGCCAGCAAGACATGTTATTAGTGCTACGCAAAGTACGCCACCAGCAATGACCATATCATTACTCTTTTTGATTGAATCGTTATATGTATTTATTTGTTGCTCTAGAGCTGGAATGCCAGCATTCGTACTTGCTAAAATTGCTGTTAATTGATTTGTATCCTCTTTAAAACTATTTGTGTCTTTCGCCATTCTATCGCGAAAAGCTTTCAAATCCCCTAATAATACATCTACCTCATTTTGATTTTTTACAATATCAGCATACAACTTTTCTAAATCCGCTTTTAATTTTCCACTATCCTTTTGTTCAATCGCTACTAGCATGCTATTATAATACGCTTGAAAAGTATTATTGTAATTAATAATATTTTGATCTGTTTTCATAATTTGAGGCTTCATATAATTTAACCAATACGCTGCGTTAATTTTTGCATCTCTTTGGTGCTGAATCATATTTCCTTTAAACTCACTATTAATGGAACTTATTTTACTCAAATCAGTCTCTTGCTGATTTTGAATTAATTTTGCATATGAATCCATTGCAAATATGCTCGATGTCGTTTGCGCCATAACATCTTGGAATCCAGCTGGCCCTAACGAATAATTTTCCGCACTTTCTTGCAATGTTTTTACGTTTTGTTCTGCTGCAAAAGGATGTAAAGGAAATGCGTTACTTGTTGCCACTCCAGCAATCATTAACGTTAAAAGACATTTTTTATAAAATCGTTTCTGCATACTCTTCACCTATTTTCTTTATAAGGGTATAAAGTGAAACTTTAATCAGTGGGGGTTTTCTTCATCCCCCACTGATTATTAGTTGAACCAATCGGACTTTTATGGGCAGTTGATCCCCCACCTAACTTCTTTGCTTTCGCTGAATTTTGAGGTGGGAGTCTTACTGCCCATTAAAGTGGGATAAAAAGCTCCTGCTCACAACTGAACAGGAGCTTCAAATCACTCATCAATACTTAACGCTCTAACGATTTGTATCCGATTATGCTTTTTTCGTATCTACTACTTTAATATCTTCAGCATAAATCTTTTCTGCATAGTCTTTAATGTTTTTCCAGCTATCTTTCGCAATGTTTAAATCTTCTTTAATGAAAACAAGGTCGTTTGGACTAATTGAATCTACATTTTGAAGTAGAGAATTGTATTTTGATCCCATTGTGTACCATTGATTTGAAATGTTTTGTAACGCTGTAATTGCAGTATCAATTGTATTTGTTAAATACTCCGTTTGTGTTTTGATGTTCGTTAACCCAGCTACTTCTAATTGAGCAGTTGTAACTTGTCCTGTTATTTTTTGAATTTCAGCTTGTGCATTATCAAGCTCTTTCTTCGCTAATACGATTCCAGCTGTACCACCGCCTACAGCTGCTGCACCACCTGCAATTAATGCGACTCCTAACGGCGTTCCTGCACCTGTAGCGATAACTACTGCACCACCGATAATTGCAATTGGGCCTAGTGCTGTCGCAACAGATGAGCCGATAATTATTGCATTATATTTACTAATTGCTTCATTGTACGTTGTAATTTGATTTTGCAGAAGCGGAATTCCAGCATCTTGACTAGCTAAGATAGATGTAATTTGATTTGCATCACCTTTGAAGTTTTGCGTATCGGACGTCATTTTGTTTCGGAATTTCTTCAAGTCTTCTACTAACTGATCTACTTGCGCTTTATTTTCATTAATACTACTTGATAATCTAGTTAAACCTTTCGTAAGAGTCGCTTTATCTTTTGCATCTACCGCAGCAACTAAAGTATCATAATAGTTTTGGAATTTCGTATTGTAATTAATAATATTTTGATTCGTTGAAATAAGCTGTGGTTTTAATACATCTAACCATTGCTTCGCATTTCCTCTAGCTGTATCCTGGTGCTGAATTACTTTCCCTTTTAAAGCCACATCAACAGACGATACATTACCAAAGTTAACATTACCTTGTTTAATAATTGTTAAAGCGTACAGATCCATTACTAAAGCGTTTGAACCTGTTCTTTCCATTGCATCTTTTAGGCCTTCTGGTCCTAATGAGTATTCTTCATAGTCATTATAAGCTTTTGCTACCGCATGAATTGGAGCTTGTTTCACTGTACTTTCAGCTGCATACGTATGAGCTGGCATAATGTTTCCTGCTGCAAATACTGCCATAAGTGCTGATAGAGCCATTACTTTATAAGGTTTTTTTGTCATTTTTCTTCTCTCCCTATATCGTTACTTATTTTTAATGTACTTCAACGTTTGTAACGTAATCTTCAAATTGATTCGTTTGTTTATTCATTTCATCACTTACTTTTTTAATTTGATTGAAATGTTTTTGAAGTAAACTACTATCTGTATACGTGCCTTCTTCAACACTCTTTTGAATTTGGATCATATTATTGTTTAGAACTTTCCAATCCGTTGATAACGTTTCTAAAGTTGAGATTTGACGATCAATTAATTCTGTAAAGCTACTTACTTGATCTTCAACGAATGTAATTTGTGTCGCCTCTGCTTCGGTTTGTGATAACTTTTGAATAAGTGGTAGTAGCTCTTTTTGCTTTTGCTGAATGCGAAGAGCTGCTTCTCTCGTTTGACTATCTGCAGCATTTACAATTTCATTACTTAAAGTACCGATAGAAACGAAATCAATTGTTTTCGTCTGCGCAGTTTGATTCGTAATTGTAAATACTTGTTTACCGATATTAATAGAACCTTTAATAATTTCTTGAGGCCTATTCAAAATAGTCGTTAATTCAGCTTGAATTTCCCCTTGAATTCTTTTAATATCTTCTCTTAATTTCACAATATCTCCACTTGATCCTTGCAGTGTTTTTATTGCTTCATCAGCTTTAATTGATAAGTTGCTACTATCTTTGTCTAATACCGTTTTAAATCGATTTAACTCTAATAAGTCTTGCTCCATACTCTCTTGGATGCTTTGTACTTGCAATTGTAATTTTCCATATGCACTTGTAAAATCTGCTTTTGCTTGTTCATCTTCATTTATGTTTCCTGCTAGTTCATTGAGCTTACTATAATAACTATTAAATCTAGTACTATATCTCATCATCTCTTGATTTAAGTCGATTAGCTTCGGATTATATTCATCAATCCACTCTCGTACATTTGCCTTTGCAAACTTTTGATGATTCGTCAAACTACTCATCGCATTCACCTTAATGTCTGGCTGCTGTAAAATAACTAATCCGTATGCTTGTATAAGTGGTGACTGTGACCCTAACATTCTAATTGAATTGGATAATGTATTTGGAGCAATTACATTTTGTGCATATACTGTTTTCACTTCTGTTTTCCCCTCTTTAGCGTAAGCGCTTACAGGAACAAAACAACTCGTAGATACTGCTGTAACCAATAACCCTGTAATTAAAGTCTTTTTCACTTTAACTCCTCCTATGTATTAGCAACTATTACTATCGCATTTTATTATTCTGTTTTCTTGCATATAGTTTGAGATGGTTAAAATAGAGAACGTTCTCATCGTGACTCACGTATGAACCATCTCTCCCAACTTTTATTGCTACAGTACTTACTTATTGTTATAAAACATTTCATAACTTTTCATATGTGGTTAGTATGAATAAGGTTGTATAATTTTTCTATCTCAACACCATTCCCACATTTGTACAGTGAATATATTACACGGAAATACTATTCATTTTAAAATAATTTTCGTACAGAATTATGAAATTTCGTTTTGTTTTCATGTAAGTTTTGTACTGTAAGGTCATTTAAACACAGCTATTTATCTATCGTAAAGAAGTATTTTCATTCCCTTTATTTTCAAGCTTTCCTGTCCTTATTTCAAAATATAATCCGCTTCACTTTTTCAATTAAAATATCCATATATCACAACAAAAACCTCTACTTATTCATAGACACAAAAATTATATCAATATAATTTTCAGACCCATATGCAATTATGCATAGTGTATACACAAAAAGGATAGCTTCACTTTCGTAAAGCTATCCTTAAAAAACCTTCTTACTTTTTCAAATGATATGGAACTGTCGTAATAACAACATTTCTTTTATAAAGTAAATACGCACGAATGAGTAAACTAGACTGGTTATGAAGAATGTTATGCCAACCTTTTTTCGGTATGAACTGTGGTATAACTACAGTAACTCGGTAATTTGATTCACTCGCTTTATATTGCACTGTATCAATAAACTTTGTTAGTGGCTGAATAATACTTCTATAATGAGAATGTAACGTAACAAGTCTTACTTCAGGTTGCCACTTCTTCCATTTCTCTTCAAATTTCTTTTCCTCTTCTCTGTCAAAAGCAACATATACAGCGATAACTTGATCTGCAGAAAGAGCCTTCGCATAGTTCAATGAATTTTCTACTACATGCGTCATACCAGCTACAGGAACAACAATTACATTTCCCTCAATTGGAACAAGTGGTTCACAAGTTTTTAAACTTAATTGATCCCCCACTGCATCGTAATGCTTCTTAATTCTATGGAACAAGAAGATGATTGCAGGTAAGAAAATAAGGATTGACCAAACTTGTGCGAACTTAGTTAAAAAGAACATACTCATTACAATAAAACTAATGACTGCACCAATTAAATTGACCGTTAATCTCAAAGCCCATCCTTCAGGTTTTTCACGAAGCCATTTTAATACCATACCCGTTTGAGAAAGTGTAAATGGAATAAATACACCTACTGCATATAACGGGATTAAATGTTCTGTTTGCCCTTGGAAAGCTACAATTAAAATAATCGAAGCTATCCCAAGTATAATAATACCGTTTGAGTAACCTAGGCGGTCTCCTCTAATCGTAAACATTCTCGGTATAAATTTGTCTTTTGCAAGGTTAACTGCTAATAGTGGAAATGCAGAATAACCTGTATTAGCAGCAAGAATTAATATTAAAGCAGTTGTACCTTGTATGAAATAGTACATGAAATTACGTCCAAAAGTTTGTTCAGCAATTTGTGAAACAACTGTTACTTCCTTACTTGGATTAATTCCGTAATAATAAGCTAAAAAGACAATTCCTGAAAATAAAACGGCAAGTAATGCACCCATTGCAAGCAATGTTTTCGCTGCATTGTTAGGTGCAGGATCCTTAAAGTTTGGAATTGCGTTAGAGATTGCCTCAACACCTGTTAAAGCCGAACTACCCGATGCAAATGCTCGTAGCAGTAAGAACAAACTAATTCCCGCAACTGGTGTTCCAATCGGTGAATGTAATGTCGGTGAAACTTGACCAGTTATAATATTATAAATACCTACACCAATTAATATAAATAGTGCTAAAACGAATAAATAAACAGGATACGCTAAAACGGAAGCTGATTCCGTTACCCCTCTTAAATTTAAAATAGTAATCAATATAACAAATATAATCGCAATGATTACATTATGTGCATGTAAATTAGGGAAGGCTGATGTAAGCGCATCTGTACCTGCTGATACACTTACTGCAACAGTTAAAATATAATCGACTAATAAAGATCCTCCAGCTATTAACCCTGGATTCATCCCTAAATTTTCTTTTGATACTACGTATGCGCCCCCGCCGTGCGGATAAGCAAAAATAATTTGTCGATAAGATAAAATAAGGGCTGTCAATAATACTAATACCCCAACAGCAATAGGAATAGAATACCAATAAGCTATTGCCCCAAGACCTGCTAATGCAATTAAAATTTGCTCTGGTCCGTATGCAACCGATGACAATGCGTCAGAAGATAAAATGGCTAGCGCCTTCGTTTTATTAAGCTTTTGCTCTCCTAACTCAGTTGATTTTAACGGCCTTCCAATTAAAAACTTTTTGATAGATGAAACCACTGCTGTCCACTCTCCAATAATTTTGTACGAACTTTTCTGCTAGTTACAGCGGATAAACTATTTCTTCAGAAAACAAAAAATGTCTACAAGCCATAACGAAATAGACTTGTAGACATTATATTTTTTGTCGCACAAGCTCCACCTTCCTTCTCAATATAACGCTTACGAGGTTAGCTGTCGGATTCGGGCCTTTGAGTAGCCCTACCTTTTTCAAGGATTCACCCCATTGGATTAAGTATTAATCCACAAAAACGGGTCCCCCGCACCATGCGGTTTCAGCGATTTAGAAAATTGAAACTGTGGATTATATTACTCCTTTATTTTCAAAATGTAAACAAAAATTTTGAAAAAGAAAAAATTTAAAATGATTGCGCATAATCCGCTGGTAAATATACATAATGAATACTAAAAAACGATAAAGGAGACCCATATGTCTAAAGAAAAGAAGCCTATTTTTTCCGATTCCTATTTAGATGCATTAGCAAATGAAATTAATCAATTATACGGTAAACGTGAACAGGAAATAAATTTGACAGATAGAACGAAAAGAAATAAATAAGTTGTCATAAAAAAAGAAAGCAATACACTTATATATTGCTTTCTTTTTTATTTTTTCATACATCCAATTCTATTGCTGATTTGTTAAGGATCATTTCTTCATACACTTTTAAATTTTGATATACCGCACCCAATAATGGTGCTTCCATAGAAAACTGTTCTGCTACATCTAGTAAGTATCCTTGTATGTACTTCCCTTCAATGGACGAACCTTTTTCCATATCACGCTGCATCGATGACTTCATATCATACGAAATTTTATCAATTGTTTTCATATGTTCCTGGTCAATATCTTCCTTAATTGGTGCCCCTATATATCTCATGATTTGCACACATTCTTCAAATAAGTTTTGAATAAAATCACGTCCACCTTCGCTTTCACGAATCGGTCCTATTGGTGCACGCATTAATGTTGTCACACCTGACATTACAGTAATAAATAAATATTTATGCCACATATCTTGCGTAATATTTTCACTTAAAACAAAACTAGATTTCGTACCTGCAAATGCTTTAGCAATATGCTGTATTCTCTCTGAATCTTGAAACTTCATTTCTCCAAACAGAAGTCTGTTGGCAGCGCTAGTTTGTACAATTTCTCCTTGATCGTTTAACGTCGTCTCGATAAAGCATAGACCGCCAATCACTTTCTCTTCACCAAATTCTTTTTGTAATAGTGATACATGAGCAATACCATTTAACAATGGAATGATGACAGTATTTTCACCTACAAACGGCTTCAAATCTTGAATCGCCTCGTTTAAGTGATACGCTTTTGTTGAAAATAAAATGACATCAAATGGAGAAGTTCGATCTTCTTTCGTTATTAATTTCGGTTGGAAGGAAAAATCCCCATTGACACTACGAATAACAAGTCCCCTTTCCTCTAATTGCTGTTTTCTTTTACTACGAACAAGAAACGTAACATCTTCCCCTTTTTCGACTAATCGGCCACCAAAAAATCCTCCGACGCCACCAGCTCCTAATACTAAAATACGCATACAACATCCCCCTTTTCAAAATACAATTTTATAACGTGTAGTATACATAACATTATACATATCCTCTACTAAATAACCTGAATTTTCATTCTTAATCAAGTATAAAACAGTGGTTATTTTCAAATAAATTTGGGCATGTTGTTTTTATAGCATATATGAAAGGAAACAATGTAAATGGAGGCAATACAGACAATCGAGGAAAAAGATGTAGCAACAGCTATATTTCAATTTATATTCCCGTTTTCTTTTAAAACTGGATATGAACAAAATATGTTCCCTTTCTTACAGAAAAATGATTTTCGCCCTTTTCGACTCGATCATCTTGAAAATGAAAATACATACTACGGAAAGTTTCAAGTTTCACATCAAAATATGGAAGCATATTATCTTTCATTTACAAATAAAATTCTATTTCCTCACTCAGAGCATCAAAAAGGATTACAACGCTATTCTAAAGACCTTAACTTAACTGGACATTTAACAACAAATTTGATTTCTGTTCCATTCAAGATTCATTCTATTGATGTAACACTTTGCCCTTATGAGCTTGGCTTCTTAACAATTCGGACAGAAGTAGAAACCGCTCCAAACATGACATTATCAGAAGCAATCGAATTCGCCGCCCGCTTCCGTGTACTTGAAACTAAAAATGATACAAACGAGACTATTTGTATTGAATGTAACGGAAAACAATACTCACAAGTGGAAAAACTTATATTCGGTGATTTATTTCATGGTGTAACAGACTTCTTTGAGAAAAAGAGATTGCGGAGCTCTTACTTTCAAACCTTTCCTTTCTTTGAAGACCAAAGAATGTATGTACAAACTTTATTATCCGTGAATAAAGAGTCAGACCTTCATATAATCGATGTATACCGAACTTCCAGTCTTTCCGGATTAACAGACGATGGCAATCCGTATATTAGCGCAAATAACATCCCTTATATTCAAGATTATTTAACAAAACATTCTTATCAAAGATGGGCTCCTAATCGCTACTTTGTTATGGAAGAACATATTTTTACATGTATAACAAATGAAGGTGAGCAAGCAATCGCTAAACTTGCTAGTCAAATGTACGGGGAGTTTTATTACGCTTTGTTATTAAATCTATTTCATAAAGTTGTTTTATTAAAAATGGCAAACGCTTATGCTGAACTTAACATTGAACAAGATACAAATGAAATAGAGAAATTAATTTATTCAATCAATTCATTTACAGCAAATTACTTCTCTTTAGAGTTAGTATCCCAATCACAGAGTGAAGATATTTTCTTCCGCTTAAGAAATCTATTTAACATTGAAGTACTATACTCGAATGCAAAACAAAATCTTGATAGTTTGTTTAAATATCAAGAAAATGTCGCTTCTAAAAAAGATAGCCTTTTACTATTAGTTTTAACGCTCTACTCTGTAGTAGGCCAAATGTTAGGGTTTACTATGATTGATCTTTTAAGAAACACCGATTCAAACAAAATCTCGTCGCCACTTGAATTTTTCGCGCTTTTAATAGCAATTAGCGGCATAGTCATTTCACTTATTTTAGGCGCGCAAAGTTTATACCAATGGAGTCTACAACATAAACGAAGAAAAGCATGGGTAAAACAAACTGTACTTTCTGCTGTGAAAGAGAAAGATGATAAACATTAAAAAAGATTATTTTCATTTACTGAAATTTTCATCGGTGATTTTTCGAATATATCGACTTACCGACAAAAAACGACAAAAGACAGAACCAGATAATATCAAAAGGGTACTCCAAAATGACGTTTGGAGTACCCTTTTTTATTACACAAGTTCAGCTTACTTCCCTGCTTCGATTTGTTCTAATGCAGCAGCTACTTGTTCTTCAGTTAATTCATGTTGTACTACGTAGCGGTTACGTGGGCTTACACGACATTCATGAGAACATGCACGTAAATATTTCGCTTCGTTTTCTTCAGAACATAAAATTTTCTTATTACATTCTGGATTTGAACAGTTTACATAGCGCTCACAAGGTTCACCTGTAAAGTGATCTTTACCAACAATAACATGTTCTTTTTGGTTTACTGGTACAGCAATACGCTCATCAAACACGTAACATTGTCCATCCCAAAGCTCGCCTTGTACTTCTGGATCTTTTCCGTACGTTACAATTCCGCCGTGAAGCTGACTTACATCTTCATACCCTTCACGAACTAACCAACCAGAAAACTTCTCACAACGAATTCCACCTGTGCAGTACGTTAAAATCTTTTTACCTTCAAGTGTTTCTTTGTTTTCTCTAATCCAATCTGGTAATTCACGGAATGATTCGATATCTGGTTTAATTGCACCTTTGAAGTGTCCTAAATCAAACTCATAATCATTTCGTGCATCAATAATAACTGTATCTTCTTGTTTCATTGCTTCATAAAAATCTTTTGGCTCTAAATACTTTCCAGTTATTTCGTGTGGGTTAATGTCATCTTCTAGACGAAGTGTAACTAACTCTGGACGAGGACGCACGTGCATTTTCTTGAATGCGTGCCCTTCTTCTTCATCTATTTTAAATACGATACCGTCAAAGCGTGGATCGTTGTTCATTGCTTCCATGTATTTTTCTGTTTGTTCTACAGTTCCAGAACAAGTTCCGTTAATCCCTTCTTTAGCTACAAGGATTCTTCCTTTTAATTCAAGTGAATTACAAAATGCTAAATGCTCTGCAGCGAATTCTTCAGGGTTTTCAATTGTTGTGTACATGTAATATAGTAATACTCTGTATGGTTTTGTAGTTGCCAATGTATTTCTACCACCTATCTAATTTTTAAAATCATGTATAAGTTAACGTTCATATCAAAACATATATAATAAGAAAATGTATCCAAAGTTTTATGCATCCCATTTTCTTCTCTTTATACTATTTTCTATAAGTTAACAAAAATAAAAAACAAGATTACACATCAAAACACTATGGTTATGTTGTAATCCCAATATATTATATATCATACAAATCCATTTCCATCAATTAATATACTGTATTATAGGCTTTATGTTCACATAAATTTCAAAAATAGCCCTTTAATTCATTATGTTTCCCCACGTCATCACACCATAAACTCCCAATTTTTCATAACACGACACCATCTATTGCAGCAAGGCATATAATTTGCACTAAGGAAACATTTATGTTCAAATAAAATTATCAACTAATACATTTAAATGTATTGAAATAATGAGCAAGAATAAATACAATAATTTCATCAAGTTAACATTTTAAAGGGGAAAACTACTATGAATAAAGATATATCAAAAGATGAACAAGTCCCTTCTCAAAGTACAACTGTTCAATCAGCGCATTTAGCATTAAGTGGACAAACGAAAGGCTTAAAAAGACTATTACCATTCTTAGGCCCTGCTTTTATCGCTTCAGTCGCTTATATTGATCCTGGCAATTTCGCGACAAATATTGCAGCTGGATCACAATATGGATATTTATTACTCTGGGTAATTCTTGCTTCTAATTTAATGGCGGTATTAATCCAAACTTTATCCGCTAAATTAGGAATTGCTACAGGTAAAAACCTTCCTGAAATCGCTCGGGAAAACTTCCCAAAACCTGTTTCCATCGGTTTATGGATTCAAGGGGAGCTCGTTATTATGGCGACTGATTTAGCTGAATTTATTGGAGCGGCACTCGGATTGTACTTATTGTTCGGGATTCCAATGTTACCAGCCGCTTTAATTACAGCTGCTGGATCATTTATTATTCTTGAATTTCAACGCAGAGGCTTCCGTCCATTAGAAGCTATTATAACAGGAATGATTTTTATCGTTGTTATCGCTTTTGGTGTACAAGTCTTCTACGCAAAACCAGAATTAAGCCCTTTACTTTCAGGACTATTTATTCCAAAATTCCAAGGCGTGGATAGTATCTTATTAGCAGCTGGTATTTTAGGCGCAACAGTTATGCCACATGCAATATATCTACATTCCGCCTTAACGCAGCGCCGCGTAGTCGGAACAAATGATGAACAAAAGAAAAAGATTTTCCGCTTCGAGTTTATTGATATCATTATCGCAATGGTTATCGCTGGAGCAATTAATGCAAGTATGTTAATTGTTGCTGCTGCACTATTCTTTAAAAACGGCTTGCATGTTGAAGATCTTGATGTTGCTTTTAACCAATTTAGTAACTTAGTCGGTCCTGCATCCGCTGCTTTATTTGGAATCGGACTTTTATCAGCAGGTTTATCTAGCTCTTCAGTCGGGACAATGTCTGGTGACATTATTATGCAAGGTTTCATTCGAATGCATATTCCGTTATACTTACGCCGCTTTATTACAATGATTCCACCATTAGTTATTATCGCTTTAGGTGTAAACCCAACTTACGCTCTCGTTATGAGCCAAGTTGTCTTATCATTCGGTATTGCTTTTGCGTTAGTACCGCTTATTATGTTTACAGGCAGTAAAAAAATTATGGGTGCACTCGTTAACCACCGTATAACAACTTTTATCGCTTGGATAATCGCTGCACTCGTTATCATTTTAAATATTTTCTTACTGTATCAAACATTTGTAGGGTAATGAAAAAAGGTATTCCAATAAAAATGGAATACCTTTTTTGGCGAAGTAATTCTCTTCTAATTACCACCTATGTATGTACCTCTTTCTGGCATTATCGCACCTTTTTCAGTTCGAAAGTAAAGTGGTAATCCTTCCGAAAGAAATATACTCACCTTGGATGGATCCTGCCTTTGATGATGAATATGTAAATGGGGCTCACTTGAACTTCCTGAGTTACCGACTTGAGCAAGAACCTCTCCTTCATTTACATGTTGCCCTTCCCTCACATTAATTGATCCTTTCTTTAAATGGGCAAGCATCAAAAATGTCCCTGTTTCATCTAGTCGTAAATAAATATGATTCCCCGCCATTGACTGAAAATCATCCGATCCCGGAACTACATCTTTTTCATCATTATTGATAGATACAACTGTTCCAGAAGCTGGTGCCATTACTTTCGCTCCATATATTCCATAGTCACCTAACTTACTACTTTTCACTTCAGCAGGCGGGATAAGAATATCATATGCCCATCGTTCATTCGGTTTTATAACGTGATAGTTCGTTTCTACCCGATCACCACCCCATCCTACTAGTGCTCGTTCATTTAAGGGAAAACGAACGACTATTTTAGGACTCATAGTCTGTACATCTGCTGGGTAAGCAAGTCCGCCTATGTTAGCAAACCACCCTAAAGGCCAAGCTCCAATTATAGAGAAAAGAACGATGAAGAGTAGTGTTCTATCTATTTGCTTTCTGAAAATAACTTTCCACACAAATAGTAATACTGACCCTATCAAAATAAAGATTGATACTACGCTAAAGGCTTGTATACTCCACCAAACAATGACTGATATAACACCATGGGCTAAATAAACTACACTCCAACTTATAATTAAAAACGCAACTAAAATTACTAATACATATTTCTTCCACATGTTGTATCCCCACCCTCATATCTTTGTTCTACATGATACGAAGTGAACATTACGACATATAAAAGAAATACTTACGACTTTCTTACAATTCTTGATAATGCGGTAAAACGATGGTGAAAACAGTTTCTTTCTCGTTACTGCACACAGTGATATCCCCTTTATGAAGCTCTGCTATACTTCTCGTAATTGCAAGTCCCATTCCTTTTCCACCCGTATGAGAGCTACGTGATTTTTCACCACGATAAAACTTCTCAAAAACGTAAGGAAGGTTCTCATTCGGAATACATTGTCCAAAATTTTTAATTTCTATTTCAACATTCATGTCTCTTTTAGAAATTTGAATCAAAATCTGTTTTCCGTCTTTCCCGTATATAATACTATTACTAATTACATTTTCGAACAGCCTCACCATAAGCGCTACATCCATTTCCACATGTAACTCCTTATCACCATTAATACAAAAGCTCATATCGGCATCATCTAGTTGTGGCACAAAATCAATCATGATTTGTTCAATGAACGCTTTCATATTTACTACACTTTTATGTAATTCAATCCCTCTATAATTTATTTGACAATATTCTAATAAATCATCTACTTGATTTTTTAATTCATAACTTTTTCGCTTTAATATACTTACATACTGTTCACATTCTTCTCTATTTGAATGAAGCTGATTTCCTAACAGGTCCGCGTAACCGATTAGAGATGTTACAGGTGTTCGTAAGTCATGAGAAATATTACTAATCATTTCAGTTTTCATTTCCTGCGATTTTTTTTCATTTTCGATAGACTCTTTTAAACTTTTAGCCATTCTATTAACATTCGCTGCTAATTCACCAATCTCGTCATTTTTCGAAATAGGTATATGTATTTCCAAATTACCATTACTTATTTCTTTCAAGTTCTTATTTATTTCAGATAACCTTTTCATCATTGTTTTTGTCATGAATGCAAAGTATATTGTAGTAAAAATTAAAAAAGCTATTAAATATAAAAGTGAATATTTTTCCTCTAACGCAGTAACATGACTATATATATTTCCAATTACAATTTGAAACGCTATTATACTTACAGTTGCTAACAGAATGCTACATATGAATGCGATAAAAAACTTAGTTCTAATGCCTTGTAATGATTTAATCTTCAATTTTATATCCGACTCCCCAAACATTTTGAATAAACTTCGGCTCTTTTGGATTCTCTTCAATTTTATTTCTTAATCTTGCAATATGAACCATTACTGTATTATTACTTTCATAGGCCCTTTCTTTCCAAACACTCTCATATATTTCTTCAATAGTAAACACACGATTCATTGCAGCTGCCATTAAATACAAAATATCATATTCGGTTCTCGTAAGATTGATTGTTTCTCCATATAACATTACTGTTCTAGACACTTCATCTATTTCTAACCCTCTAATGTTTATTTTCTTTTCTATTTCTTGGACAGCATTTTGATTAAAATATGTATACCTTCTTAATTGAGCTTTCACTCTCGCTATAAATTCAATTGTACTGAAGGGCTTCACAATATAATCATCTGCTCCAGTACTAAATCCTATTACCTTATCTACATCTGATGATTTTGCGCTTAAAAACATAATTGGTAAACTATGTTTCTCTCTAATCCTTCTACACAATTCTATACCATCCATTTGTGGCATCATAATATCCAAAATAGCAAGTTGAATACTGTTATTATTTATTATTTTTAAAGCCTCTTCCCCGTTATGAGCACTAAAAACTTTAAAACCTTCTTGCATTAAATTCACTTGCACAAATCGAACAATATCTTGATCATCATCTACAATTAAAATTGAATTTTTCTCCATATGCAAACCTCTTTTTTGAAATATATTCCACAATCAATTTTATCACAAATCAAAACCATACTTCCCTCTTGAATAATCTTTATTTTCAGATTACATTATATAATAACAACACATTCTAGTTTCAGAAGAAATGGAGTGAAAGCATGTTTCCTATATTAAAAACCGACCGACTCATTTTACGAGAACTTACCGAAGAAGATGCACCGAGTATACTACAATGCTTTTCTAATACTGATGTACTGCGCTATTATGGCCAAAAACCATTACAAAATATTGATCAAGTGAAACAAGTCATTCATAACTTTAAGCTGAGTTACAATGCAAGAAGCGGTATAAAATGGGGTATCGAATTAAAGGACAAGAAAGAGCTCGTTGGAACCATTGGTTTTCACGATTGGTCTTCTGAGCATAAACGAGCCAATATAAGTTATGCCTTTCTCCCTGAACACTGGGGAAATGGATATGCTACTGAGGCAGTTTCTGAAGTTATATCTTACGGCTTCCATACACTTCATTTAAAGCGTATCGGAGCAATTGTCTTCCTTGAAAATGAGGCGTCAAATAAAGTGCTATTAAAATTAGGTTTTGAAAAAGAAGGAGTTCTAAAAAATTATATGTATCAAGATGATATTCCCTATGACACGAATTATTATTCTTTATTAAAATGAGTTTAATAGAAATTATACGTAAAAACTCGTTTCAGCATAATGAATCAAGATAGTGGATTTTTAACGAAAGATAGGAAACCGAGCGTTTTTCATTTCTTAGATCATCATACGACTGATGCGAAGTACAATAAATTATATAATCTAAAAAGGGGCATGAGCATACTCTTACTCATGTCCCTTTTTTTACGTTCTTTTTCTGTTTTCGCAATGCTTTTGGAATGTATAGCTTTCCATGTACTCTCCCGTCATTGCATATGCTTTAGAACGAGATCCTCCACAAACATATCGAAACTCACAAACTAAACTTTTTAAAAGTTTTCAATATCATTACCTCTTTTCTAAAACCATAAAGAACGTACTATCCGGTAGCGCAACCGCATTCCCAGACTCATCTTTAAAATCGATTTTCTCGCTAAGATGTTGTGTATATCCATCCTGTAAATAGTTCATAGCTTGAACGATGTTTACTTTATCTCCAAAGATACCCTTTACGAAATCCTTATAGTCGTTTGGCGTAAAGATTCCAAACTGCTCTTGCACCTCGTGAACGAAGGAATCCTCACCCCATGTATACGTATATAAGAACTCCATCGCATCGTTAACAGGCATTTTGACTGTATTGTCTGCAAGTACCTTATACTGGATTATACGCCCCTTAAATTCACGGACATACTGCTCTAAGAACTTCATTCCGCCTGCATCTTTAAAATGAATCACACGCATTAACATTTTATCTTCAGTCATGATGCCATCACGAATGATAATACGACCTCCTGGCTTTAACACTTCGTAAGCACTCTGTAGTCCCTTTTTAATTACTTCATGATTGAATTTCTTACCTTCATACTCGATATAAGAGAACAGTTCATGAAGGATAGAAGAATATACAATCGTATCAACCGATTCTTTATCAAACGAGCTACCTAAGTTGATTGCATCCCCTTTAATGACGTCCCAAGAACGACCTTCGTCCTGTTTCTTCTTTTTCAACGTATCAATCACGTTTTTGGAAATATCGATACCGTAGATTCGTTTATTTTCGGTCTCTTCTTCAATCATGTCTAGCATAACACCACCACCAGCTCCAACATCTACAACCGTATCTCCCTTTATATAATCAAGAATAATTCGTTTATCATCAGCCGAACTATTCATATGCTCCAGATACACTTCTTCGTTATGGAATCTATCATATGCGTCCTTTCGTAACCCGAAGAAATCAAAGAGCAGTACGTTTGCTCGAGCATGCATCATATCTATCTTTTCTGCCTCTACACAGAAGGTGATTAACGCTTCACCTACAGCAGAAAACTGAAACGACACATATGCAGTCTTCATATCTTCATCGACTTTAGCTTCAAAAGAAACATGCGTTGTATCCGGCTTCTCGTTCTCACGGTACTCCCGTAGATACTTCTCAATAACCCGCTTACGATACACGTTGTCCTTCTTCTCGCCTTTGAAATCATAGTGCAACTGCTGCATCAATTTCTCGAAATGGATATGCTGAACCTTTCTAGTGCCTATCTCGTTCTTTAACATAACAAAAACTGTCCAAATATCCTCGAAGCTAAGAGCATGCATAGACGGTTCTACATACCACAAATCCTTATCAGATAAGAACGTTTGAACGTCACTCTTCTCGCTCCCCATAATTATATCTTTTTCAAATACTGACTCCTTATGTTTTGGCGTGAGTCTATGTATACGAGAAGTAAACGGCTCCACATAACCATCAAATAGCCCATCAATTGTAATCTTCACATCGTTCTTCACTTCACTCCATAAAGCTTTTGATACGCCCTCAATAATACATTGGTTAAGATAGTATAGAATCTCCTTTAACCTAACGTCTCCGTATTCTTCTTTATATGTGTTAATTAAATCAATATGAGAGTCCAAACGAGCCTCCCCGCGGATATACTGCCCGATTAATCCATGTGTTCTAATTAAATCTCGAACAAACAAATACTCAGTAGCGTTTAAGTTTGTCTCTATACGTTCGATAAACTGAATATCACTAAAGATATCAGCAGAACCCTCGTTATGTACCAATAGATTGATCCCGTTTTTCTTCCATTGCTCCCGCTGTTTTAAAGAGCCTACCTTTGCAAGCTCACTATACGTTAGTACCTTTTCAATAATGCGATACGCTTCTTCATCTAACGACAATCCATCTAACACTTGCAGCGTACGGTGCACATAGTACAACACCGCGTCTGTTTTTAATGCACCAAGTACTTGTACATTCTCATAGTTTTGATGTATCTCCTCTGCCTCGATTAGATACTTTAACCACGTAGGGAGAGTATTAGAAAATCCTTCAATGTATGTATTTAGAACCTCAATGTTTTTCAACTTATTTACCCCCATATATAATCAATATCTATAGTAAGGTCTAGGACACCTTCTCCAAAAAGAGCATCACCTTATGTCCCTCCCCCTAAATGCTACTACTTGCTTTTTACCATCTACACCTCTTTCAAATACAAATGCATCAAACCGAGTCTTTTTATTATGTAAAAGAGAGTTATCAATTTCGTTTCTAACATGCCAAGGTTGTAACACATTCTTTTGTTTATCTCTTATTTTATCTTCATTAGGAATTTCGGAGGATCACTTCTCAAATTGATAAACGTATGTTGTAACAGAATCAACTGAAAATTGAAACGGCAAGCGGGTGCACTCCACTTGCCGTTTTTTCATAGCTTAGTATGTACTTGAATTTCTTTTGCTTTCTCTTTTTCACCCTTCACGCGTACAATTAAATCATATGATCCGGATTTTGGCGCTTCAAAAGAAAGCAAGCCTTCTTTTTGAGAAGTGACTTCTTCTTCATAAATAACCTTATCATCTTTTGTAACTTGCAATAAAATCGTACCTTCTTCAACGGCTGCTTCATAAGGGATTTCCACATTTCCTTTTTCAGCTTTTAGCGTTTGTACATCGTAATACCCTTGCAGGGAACCAATTTTCAAAGTCGTTTCGCCATTTTTTTGAACCTTTGTAACTTGTGTTGCTGTATTGCACGCGCTTAACAATACAACAAGAGTGAGGATCATAAATAAACGTAGTGATTTCATAGAAATTCTCCTTTTTTATGTATATGAATTAAAATTCTAACTCTAAATTTTGTACCATCTTATTTCCCACCTCTTAAAATAGCTGTTTTTATAATAAAATAAGTAATAGAAAATAATAAACAAGTACCCATTGTACCAAAAACTGCAACTGAGATGTTACCTGCTAATGTTTCATTTGGATCTAATGCATTAGGTAAAATTGTACCAAAAATTGCAATACAGGCTAATACAAACATAAAATATTTAAATCTTTTTACTTTCTTATTCATACTAATTATCCCCTTTATTCCTTAACATTAACTTCTAAACCAAATCCCTATAAACCTACACCAGGGCCTAATGGTACATGGAATTTGACTCTGCTTTTTCTAGCTTCAAAGGATCCCCCAAGTATTATACATACCAATTCATTCATATAGAAAAAGCCCCGTTCAAATCAAACACTTAAGCCCCCTATTTTTTATAATACTCAAATAATTATACACAAACATCTCTATCAATTCATCTCAATACCTCAATTACCTTTTAAGTATATCAATGACAAAATATATAATCTAATAATATTTTTTTATATAATTAAAAACAAACATAGTTACAACAAGAGAATGTTTGTATGCTGATTTGTACTGTATTCCCTTATTCCATGTACTCTTTAAAAAACCTTACTTTTTAAAAAGTAAGGTTTTTTGTATTTATTCATTAGCGATATAAGCATTCTTATAAGTATAAACACCACCAAATTGATGCTTTTCAATTCCCTTTACGTAATCCTTTTGTACATATGCTGAACCAATATGATACAGCGGTGCTACAGCTGCATCTTCTAATAATACCTGCTCAGCTTCTAGCAATGCTCCCCATCGTTTCTCTGGTTCTAGTACAAAATCAGTTTTCGCTTTCTTTATTAATTCATCGAAACGAGAATTAGAGTAATTCATTTTATTATTCTGATTACCCGTCGTAAATAGCTCTAAGTAACTAATTGGGTCTTTATAGTCAGGTCCCCAATTTGCCATAGTTATATCGTAATCACCTGTTTGTTCTAACTGTAATTTTTGCTTAAATGGCTGTTGTTTAATTTGTATCGTTAATCCATGCAAATTCTTTTCTAAATCACCTTTTATATATTCTGCCATACGTTTTGCATTATCTTGTTCAAACGTTAAAAACTCGAAGTTTATTTGCTCTACTCCAAGCTCTTTTTTCGCTTCTTCCCAAATCTTTTTCGCATTTTGCAAATCATATGAAGAAAGATCTCCGTTTTCTTTTCTAAAATCTTTGCCAGTCTCTTCATTTATATGACCAACTGGTACAAGTCCGCTTGCAGGTTTTGCCCCGTTATTAATAAAGTGAGCAACGAAATCTTCTTTATTTAACGCTAATGAAATAGATTGACGCACTTTCTTATTTGCTAACGCATTATTTTTTTCATTAAAACGTAGCATAGCAATTCCAGGATCGCTCGACATATGTAATTCCTTATTCCCTTTATACTTGTCTACAAATTGAGAATTAATAGGCACCCGGTCCAAATTACCAGCTTCGTATAAATTAACAGCCGTCATTGTATCCTTTACAATTTGAAAGTTTATCTCGTCTAATTTCACTTTCTTTTCATCCCAATATGTAGCATTCTTCTTTAATTGAAACTCTTGTTCATGCTTCCACTTCTCTAATACAAATGGCCCGTTATATATGAGATTACTAGGTTCCAATGCATAATTCTTTCCTTGTTCTTTCAAAAATGATTCATGCTGTGGTAAGTAAATCGGCAATGCTAACAACTGTAAAAAATACGGAATTGGCTGTTCGAGTTCCACTTCTAACTTATAATCATTTATTGCTTTAACTCCAAGGTTATCAAGAGACATTGTTCCTTTATTAATTTCTTTCGCATTTTTCACATGAAAGAGCATGGACGCATATTGAGACGCTGTTTCAGGGGTAATTGCACGTTTCCATGCAAACATAAAATCATTTGCTGTTACATTGTCACCATTTGACCATTTTGCATCTTTACGCAAATCAAATGTATATTTTTTACCATCTTCACTTCTTTTAAACGATTTTGCTACCGCTGGAATAGGCTGATCTTGATCATCTAATACATACAACCCTTCAAATATGTTTTGCATAACGTGCGCTGACGTACCATCCATCGTTTTCGCAGTATCAAGAGAAGGAATTTCTTCTGATACCGTTACATTTAATACTTGTTTTTTTGCCTCTGTTTCGCTTTTATTCGCTTTATTATTACAAGCTGTTAATAATAAAGATGTAACAAGTGCCATTACCATTAAATGGCTCTTCTTTCGCTTCATGAATTGTTCTCCTTAATTATAAAATATTATAAAGCGTTATATATTATAGCAGAAATATGAACAGAAAGATGCGACATTCTTTTGAATATTTATTCGTTCAAGAAAAAAAGCTATCCTTTTAAAAAAGGATAGCTTTTTCAACTACATATAATTATCTATCTTTGCAAACCTCGTTTATATTGACTTGCTTCAAATATAATACGCTCTTCATCTAACGTTTTACATTCGCCATTCCAAACGACACGCTTACCGTTAATAATTACATCGCTTATATCTTTTCCACTAGCAGCATATACAAGGTGTGATAACACTTCATCCGCTGGTTGTAAATGCGGCTTATTAGACGGATCAATCGTAATAAAATCAGCACATTTACCAGCTTCAAGTGTTCCTGTTTGTTTCATCCCAATTACTTCAGCAGCTCCTTTAGTCGCAAGTGAAAGGGCTGTTTCAACCGGTAACGCTGTTGCGTCTTGGTGAATACCTTTTTGTAATAATGTTGCTATGCGCATTTCTTCAAACATATCTAAATTGTTATTAGATGCCACACTATCTGTTGCAATTCCTACTTTCATTCCTGCTTCTAACATCGCTTTTACATTCGCTATACCAGAACCTAGTTTTAAATTACTATTCGGGTTATGAGCTACTCGAACATCGTGTTCTGCTAAAAATGCACGCTCATTTTCATTTAACACTACACCGTGCGCAATGACTGTTGGGCGTTTAAACAGCCCGCAACTTGCTGCATATTCTACTGGGCGTTTTCCATACTGCGCTTCAATATCACGTACTTCACGCTCTGTTTCCGAAAGGTGAATATGAACCATCGTTTGATTTTCTACCGCAATACGAGCACACTCTTCTAACAGTTCTGTGGAACATGTATATGGACTATGCGGTGCAACCATCGTAGTTAACATACCACTTTCGTTATAGTAACGCTTCACATATTTCTCAGCTTCTTCAATTGCTTTCTTTTCATCTTCTTTCGTTCCAAAGCTAAATAAAGTTCTTGAAACAGCAGCTCGCATCCCACTCCTTGATACCGTTTCCATAATTGCATCTTGATCTACTCCAATTGGATTAAACATATCAGAGAATGATGTTGTACCACTTTTCACCATTTCAAGTAATCCTAATTCCGTGCTAGCGACTGCAAGCTCTGGAGTAAACTGACTTTCAAGTGGCCAAATTCTCGTTTCAAGCCATGGTTGTAATAACATATCATCGCCAATACCTCTTAAGAGACTCATTACAACGTGTGTATGTGTATTTACAAGCCCTGGTAAAACCCACTTTCCTTTCATGTCAATTACTTCATCTACTTCAAAATCATTAGCGAATTCTCCGCTCTTCACATCTATAATTTGATCATTTTCTACAATGATATATCCATTTTCTATCACTTCATTTTTTTCATTCATCGTTACGATTGTAGCGTTTACATAAGTTGTTTTCAAAAGTATTTCCCCTTTCAACTCTATGAAGTTCCCTTTAATAAGTTACCACCATTATAGTAACTTATTAAAGATTAAGAGTCAAAAGATAATTTCAATTCTTTCATTTTTCAGCTTCTCCTACTATTAATTGTTTTACACATCATATTGCAAAAGAGGCAGTAAACGATCCTCAAAAACCGTTGATGGTGTCTCTCCTATTAACTTTGCTCCCATCTTCAAGTAAAACCCTTTTGCATTCGGATCACTATCAATTGTAAAACTTTTTATTCCTAGCTCATTTGCTTTTTCTAATACATACTCCCAAAGTATTTTCCCGTACCCTTTTCCTTTGTAACGAGGATGAATGTACAGGAAATCAAGAGCGTTATCATTACGTAAAAATGAGAAAAAACCAATCTTCGTATTATCGTTTTCTAAAACATATACATAATTATTTTTTATGTACTCATCAGTAATTGTTAAATCTTCCTTACAAGCAAGTATGAATGCTTCGCTATAGTTCCACGTTGCTTTTGAATGTAGTGCAAGTTCACTTAATTCATTTGCTTCACTTAATAACGCATTTCTTATCTTCATGATTCTTTCTCCTCACCTTTGATATATAAACTATTAAAATGATTCGAAAAGTAATTAAAAAAACCTCTTATTTCCGTAAATAAGAGATTACTTTTATAATTCCTCATAATAGGTAACAATTTTTCAAAAGAAAAAAACGCCATTCCTGAAAATTGGCGTTCTTTTTCTTTTAACCTTTATGGCATATTATATTAAGAATCATTTTTGCACTTCTAAATAGTTTCTACTACCGCTTCAAGCATTGTTCCATTTTTAGCATAGTTCGTATGCCAAGAAAAAGCTTTTTCTAAAATATGAGGAGTTTGTCCACCTCTTGTTTTTGCTTCCTCGTAATAAGCTCGTAGCTGGTCACGATACATTGGATGTGCGCAGTTCTCAATAATCAGTTCCACTCTTTCTCTTGGCGCCAGTCCTCTTAAATCAGCGTACCCTTGTTCAGTGACAATAACATCTACATCGTGTTCCGTATGGTCTACATGAGAGACGAAAGGAACGATACTTGAAATGTTACCACCTTTCGCAATCGATTTCGTAACAAAGATAGCTAGACGTGCATTTCTCGCAAAATCACCAGAACCACCAATACCATTCATAATTTTTGTACCTAAAACGTGAGTAGAGTTCACATTTCCGTATATATCTAATTCTAAAGCCGTATTAATCGAGATTAATCCGAGGCGGCGAATGATTTCAGGATGATTGGAAATCTCTTGCGGGCGCATCATTAATTTGTCACGATATTTTTCAAAGTTAGAAAATACTTGTTGCATTTTTTCTTCAGAAAGCGTGATGGAGCAGCAGGAAGCAAAATTGACTTTCCCAGCATCCATTAGATCAAAGACCGCATCCTGTAAAACTTCAGAATACACTTCTAAATCTTCAAACTCCGAATCTAGCATGCCGTGCAATACTGCATTAGCAACTGAACCAATTCCAGATTGTAACGGTGCTAAACGATTTGTTAATCGGCCTACTTTAACCTCTTCTCGAAGGAACTCTATTAAATGCTGTGCCATAATAACAGTTTCTTCATCTGGAGGAACAATTGTCGATGGCGAATCCAGTTGATTCGTAAACACAATTCCCTTCACTTTTTCAGCATCAATTGGAATACCGATTGTTCCAATTCGATCATCCGTTTTTACGAGCGGAATAGGGAGTCTTTCCCCTTGTTTACCTGGTTCATATAAATCATGCAGCCCCTCTAATTGCGTAGATTGAGCCAGATTCATTTCAATAATAATGGACTTAGCATTTAAGGAGAATGCTAAGGAATTTCCAATTGAAGTGGTTGGAATAATCATTCCATCTTCAGTAATCGCAACCGCTTCCAAGATAGCGAAATCTATATCCATAACGTCAGCACGAAGTAACTCTGCTGTATGAGATAAGTGCTGATCCACAAATAAAAAGTCTCCGTTATTAATTCCTTTTCGCATAGTTGCATCTGCTTGGAAAGGCAATCTTTTCCCTAAAATTCCTGCCTCAGCAAATAATTTATCTACATCCGAACCTAAGGAAGCCCCTGTATAAACATTTACTTTAAAAGATTTATCATTCTTAACTCGGTTTACAAGTGCAAATGGGACTGCTTTTACATCACCAGCACGTGTAAATCCACTTAATCCTAAAGTCATTCCACTTTCAATCCATGAAGCTGCTTCTTCAGGTGTAACTACGCGATCTTTTAATCGTTGATCCCTAATTCTATCTAAATTATTTTCCATATGTAATCCCTCTCCCAATGAATATTCATAATTATTTTACACATTAACACCATCAAAATAGGGATTTTCTTACACAATGCCGAAAATTCAGATAAAACAGCGAATCTAGGTTCTAAAGTAGAAAATTTTAGAATCCTAGAAGCTTACGAAAATAACTGGCATATGATTGACTTACTGGTACCCTCTCTCCGTTATCCATAGAAAGTAAAAAGGTAGAATGCGTATCAGGATAAATCGCTTTAATATGATTAACATTTACAATAAAGGAACGGTGGCATCTAATAAACGAATCTTTCGGAAGTAAGTATTCGAATTCTTGTAGTGAGTATTTATGTGTTCCTGTTAACTCTTCTGAATTCACATACGTCTTTTTATCTTTAGCCTCTAAATACATGACCTTTGAAAAAGGAACTGGAACCCATCCGTCTGTTGTTTTTAAAGTAACGACTGACTTACCATCCGTTAAAGCGGGATAAATTGCCGTCACACACCCTGCAATCTTGCCATTATTTGAAAATGGTACGGCCATTCCATGATAAGGAATACCGAAAACATCACGGTTAATAAACTCAGAGGCTTTTTGCTTCGTTACCATTGCTTTATGAGCAATCGTTCCTTCCTTAATAGGATCCCCGGCGCTAATCTTTAAATCAATTCGTTTACTTGGCCGATAGTAAATATATTCTTTCGTATTCGAAACGGCGATTGATATTTCATCTGAAAATAATTCCCCAACAACATCTAGTAGTATACCTAATGTTTTATCTTCCATATTATTAACACCTCATTCACTATTATACTACTATTATGATTTGTAAAACCGTTCAACAATTTGAACGGTTTTACAAACAATTTAGTTCACCTTAGCCCCATAACATCTTGCTACTGCAACTGCCTGCGCTATATCTAATTTCACATTTTTCAAATCAAAACTTGTAAAATCAATTCTATCAACTATCGCCCCTTTTAAATTTGCACCGCTAAGTTTCGCCTTACCTAGTTGTACACCTGTTAAATCGGCTTCACGTAAATCTGCTTTTTCTAAATTACATTCATATAGGTCAGCTTCAATTAAACGTATACCCTTTAACATTTGTTTACTTAAGTTCGCGAACCTTAAATTCGTATATGACCAATCGCCCGATATTATAGTTATTCCGTCTAAATTCGCTTCTTCAAAATCAGAGCCAGTCATTTTACATTCTTCAAACTTCGATACGAATAAATTCACACCAATAAACTTACAATTTGCAAATGTAGTTCCTTGATGGATAGAAGCATTAAATAGAGCACCGGTAAAATCACATTCTATAAAATTACAATTTTCAGTAGAAACTTCCGTTGCATCTACCCCTCTAAAACAGCATTTTATGAACGTACAATTTTTCAATTCCTCTTCTTTAATCAAAACATCTTGAAAATCTATTTCTATATACTCTTTATTTACAAATTCACTCATAACTATTCCTCCATTTCCTCAAAGAAACCTCACTTGAAAAAAGTGAGGTTTCTTTTCATACAATATGCCCATCTAACCAAGAAATCAAATCTTGAAATACTTCATCTCTATTTACTTCGTGGAACATTTCATGTCTTCCATTTTCATATAAACGAAGTGTTACATCTTTCACGCCGCATTTTTTATAATTTTCATATACTTCTTTTACACCTTTCCCCATATCCCCAACAGGATCACGATCTCCTGAAAAAATATGTATTGGAAGATTTTTCGGTGTTTTCTTAAACTCTTCTAGTTTATTTACTTCTAATACACCGGAAAACAATTCGCGATAAAAGCTTGTTGTACAAATAAATCCACATAACGGATCCGCAATATATTTATCAACTTGATTATTATCTGAAGATAACCAATCAAATTTCGTACGATTTGGCTTAAAGTGTGAGTTGAAATTTCCGAAAGATAAAAAGTTTAGCATCGGACTTTTCGTTTTTGCCCCGCGTAGTTTCATCTCGATTGTCGCTACTTTATGACCAATGACTCCTAAGAATCCCGGGTTCCCACCAGTTCCTGAAATAAGGAATCCATCATATAATCCACCTTTAAGTTGTACAGCACGTCTTGATAAAAAAGAACCCATACTATGTCCAAGTAAAAACAACGGGCATGTCTGCTCTTTTCTTATCGTTTCTGATACAAAAATAACATCAGACACAGCCTCATTCCAACCTACATTTGGTTCAAAATGACCATAATCTTCTTCTCTTTTCACTGTTTTCCCATGACCTTTATGATCATGCGCATAAACACCATACCCTGCTTCTAATAAAGCAGCAATAAAGTCTGTATAAACACCTGCATGTTCTGTCATACCATGTGCAATTTGAATAATCCCTCGCGGATCTCCTTCTGGTAACCACTTACGCAAATAAATTTCCGATCCATCCAATGCCGTAACGAAACTTTCCTGTACGTTCATTTCGTCAGCCCCCAACTCTATTATGTATATCAAAAAATGAATATCCATTCATTATACTTATTATGTATTATATGCAATTGCCTTCATTATGACAAATGCCCCACTTTTCCAATTAGCTCTTAAACTAATATATTGACGAACAGAAAATAAAATTATATAGTTACTTACATAAAGTAATTATTATATTTTTGGGAGGTTTCTATTATGATGCCATCATTATTTTTAGCACACGGATCACCGATGCTTGCTATTCAAGATACAGACTATACAAGGTTTTTAAAAACACTTGGCGAAACATACAAACCGAAAGCAATTGTTATTTTCACCGCTCACTGGGAAAGCGAAGTATTAACGATTTCTTCATCAGATAACGAATATGAAACAATTTATGATTTTGGAGGTTTTCCTCCTGAGTTATACGAAATCAAATATCGTGCGAAAGGCTCTTCTAACATTGCATCTATGTTAGAAACAAAATTTAAAAACAAAGGTATTCCAGTCCATCATAATATGACGAGAGGTTTAGATCATGGCTCATGGTCACTCTTGCACCGTATGTATCCAGAAGCAACTATTCCTGTCGTCCAAATATCAGTCAATCCATTCCTTCCTGCAAAAGAACAATTTGAAATTGGTGAAGCACTAAAAGGACTTGGACAAGAAGATATTTTAGTAATCGGTAGCGGTGTTACCGTTCATAACTTACGAGCTTTAAAATGGAATCAGACTACACCCGAACAATGGGCAATTGAATTTGATGATTGGATTGTTAAACATATGCAGACTACTGATAAAGATGCATTATTTAATTGGGAGAACAATGCCCCTCATGCACAATTAGCAGTACCAAGAGCAGAGCATTTTGTTCCTTTATTTATCGCTATGGGAAGTGGTGAAAATAACGGTGAAGTCATTCACCGCAGTTACGAGCTTGGTACATTAAGCTATCTTTGTCTCCAATTTTAAAGAAAAGGATGAAGCAATCATTGCTTCATCCTTTTTCTTTTTCATTCACTTAGTTAACTAACTTCCAAATGTCGTTTCTCTGATACTTCTTCGTTCTTATTATGAAAATAAACCCAAATGCACGCAATAAATAATAGTGATGAAGTAGAGAAGAAAACATATTGGAAGCCTGCATGAGCTGCAATTTGTCCACCAAGTACTGGTCCAATCATATTTCCTAAAAACTGAAACGATTGATTATACCCAAATATTCTTCCCGTTACATGGGTTGGTGTATGTTGTTTTAGTAGAGTTTGTACGGAAGGTAATAGTCCTGCTTGTGCGATACCTAATAAAAAGCGAAGAATTAATAGTTGCCAAGCTGAGGTTACAAATGCTTGCGGAATAAAAATAATTCCTGCCGCAAATAATGCCACAACTAACGTTTTTTGAGGTCCAATACGATCTGATAATCTCCCTAACTTAGGAGCTGCCATAATAATAGCTAAACCTGTCGCAGACATGACTGCGCCTGCAATCATTTCAATATGAGCTGTTCCTGGGCCTTCTAAATTCTTTACATACAATGTAATAATAGGTTGAATTGACATGTTCGCAAGTTGAATAATAAATGTTGTTACAAACAAACTAATAATTAAATGCTTTGCTGGAACCATTGTCCATACTTTTTTCGGTTGTACTTTTTTTGCTTGAGCGAAGTGATTCTCTTCATGTAGGAAGAAAAAAACGATGAGAAAAGAAAGGAATAAAAAAGCTCCTGTAACAAGAAAAACATGGCGCATTCCAATTAACTCAGACAAGTATCCTCCAAGTAACGGGCCAAGTAAAGAACCGCTCACGCCCCCAGTTGAAATTGTGGAAATTGCCCAACCTGAATGCTCTTTCGGAGTTTCTGCTGCAATAAATGTCATCGCCGTTGAAAGGAAACCAGATACTGCTCCCATCAAAAATCTTAGTGCGACTAGTTGATACACATCCGTTACAAACCCCATAAGCGTCATAATAATCGCCATACCAAGGCTCGCACGAATAAGCATCAATTTCCGTCCATGTATATCACCAAGCTTTCCCCATATTGGTGATACGATCGCACCCATTAAAAATGTTACACCAAATGCAAGTCCCGACCACTGTGCAATACTAGAAGTGCCAGTCACACCTAATTCCTCAATATAAAAAGATAAAAAAGGAATTACTAAGCTCATACCGGCTGCAGTGGTAAAACAACCTAGCCAACAAATCATCAAATTTCGTTTCCAGCTGGCCATTTTCACACCTTCTTTCTTTAGATACCCATTCTACACCCTTTTATATAAAAAGTTTAGTAATTTGCTTTATTTGTAAGATTTACTACAAAACCCGCTATTTTCTAGTAAAAATCACTACAATCCCACATTTTTTTCATAATAAAACCAACTCCACCTAAATGAAGTTGGTTAATAATCCATTATCGGTATTAAACGCGCATTACAACATCGCTCATAAAACTCAACCGGACCTGCTTGTCCAATAATTGCGTATTCATATCCATCTTGCTTCATACTATGTAAACAGCGATGTAACAATTGCCTCCCTACACCTTTCACACGATTTTGTTTTGCTGTACCCATTGGACCAAACAATCCTTTCTTTCCTCTCACTACATCATAACAAGCAAAACCTACTATCACTTCTTCTCTTTCTGCTATGTAAATAGGTACATTTTCTTTATATGTACGAAATCCATATTCTATTGAACGTAACCAACGTTCACCAAATTCCTCATTAACAAAACTTGCTAATTTTTCAAAATCAGAAAGGTTAGCCTTTCTAATAGTACAAGGTATATCTTCATAAGTAGGAACAAAACATTTTAGATCAACCGCTAAATCTCTTGGCTCAGCTATAATACGTAATATATCTTTTTGTATTTGTGCATTTCCAATAAACGTATCCGCGCGAAATAGTGCATCTATAACATGCCCTTCATTTATTATTACTTGCCGAAAACGCTCCATACGTTTCTTCGCTATTTGTAAAATTTCTAGCACCTTATAAGATACCTTATATTGTCCTATTTTTTCATACTCTTGATCCGTCAAATCATCTTGTTTTCGTAATGAAAGTTTTTCTAAAAAATCCGTACCCACGTTACGAAACAAATACATATGCAACTCGCTACATACTCCCGTACCTTCTTTACACATGCCGATAAACAGATGAGTTGGTTGAATAATGTTACTTTCTGCCTCTTCTGCTGCAATATGCATTATGTTATGAACACGTTTCGTAAATTGAAATTCCTCCATATGTATCTCCACCCCCTATTACTTTACTATTAAACCGTAACCGTAAATAAGTGAAACAATTATACCAACTACCAATATACCTGGCAGTAAATTTGCCACCTTAATTTTAATAATACCAAGTAAATTCAATCCAATAGCGGCTATCATAATACCACCTGTCGCTGTCATTTCCACTATAAATTGATTCATTAATTCTTTCGGGACCAAACTATTAATTTGTGTTGCAAAAACCGCAATACCTCCTTCGTATAAAATAACTGGAATCGCCGAAAATACTACACCAATCCCTAAAGTTGTCGTTAATATAATAGAAATAAACCCATCGATAATCGCCTTTGTAAATAAAATATCATGATTTCCGCGAATACCACTGTCGAGTGCACCAAGTATCCCCATCGCACCAATTGCAAAAATAAGTGTAGCTGTTACAAAACCTTCTGAAATGCTCCCTTTCCCTTTCGATCCAACTTTATTTTCTAGCCAATCTCCTAACAGTTTTAACTTTCCCTCTAGTTGTAGCCACTCCCCAATTACGGTACCAATCACTAAACTTAAAATGACAACAAGAAAATTTTCACTTTTCAATGCCATTTGAAGTCCAAGTACAGTAACTGCTAAACCGATTGCATGCATAATTGTTCCCTTCATACTCTCTGGAATCCTACTAAATAATTTACCTAGTAAAGTACCAAATATAATACAAACCCCATTTACAACTGCTCCTAATATAACCATTTCTTATTCTTCACCCTTCGAATTCTTTATTTCTATATTTTGGTTTATTCATTGATTTACAGGTTACCTATATGTTAACTTAATATTAAGAATATTAACAAATGTTTTCCACTACATAAGCCGCAATTTTTTGTAGCTATACATAAAATGAAACTTTAATTAGCGCGAGTTTTACTGCCCACTAATTGCGGGATAAACTCAAAAGGGAAGGTATTTATGAAAACTTTACTAAAACGATTTCTGTTAATAGCCTTTTGCATTACACCAATTGTTGTATTAATTAACTACTCTTTTACTTCAAAGGCGAAAGACAAACCCGATTTGCAAAATAAATCTAGTAAAACCGCTTCAAAAATTGAAAAGAAAATAGAAGACCCGGAAATTACCCTCACCTTCTCTGGTGATACAATGTTCGATTGGCAATTACGTCCGGTCATTGAAAAAAACGGAGCTGATTATCCATTCCAACATGTAAAAGAAGAAATAACAAAAGCTGATATTTCTTTCGTTAATTTAGAGTCGGCATTTACAACGAGAGAAAAGAAAACTCCTGGACAACTGTTTTGGATTAAAAGTGATCCATCCACGCTTCAAGCCATTAAAAATACTGGATATGACATCGTAAATATCGGGAATAACCATACACTTGATTACGGGCAAGAGGGATTATTAGACACAATCTCTCATGTGGAAAAATTAAAGTTCCCTTACATTGGAGCCGGAAAAAATGCAAAAGATGCATATACCGCACGAGAAATGACCGTAAAAGGGAAAAAGTTCAAATTTCTTTCCTTCGTTCGATTTATGCCTGATACGAATTGGGTAGCTGGTGACAATAAACCTGGTGTTGCGAACGGATATGATTTAAATCTTGTAACAAAAACAATTAAAGAGCAAAAGAAAGATGCAGACTATTTAATCGTCTATATGCATTGGGGCGTTGAAAAATCAAATCGTCCGGTAGAATACCAAAAACAATATGTACCTAAAATGGTTGAAGCAGGAGCTGACGCGATTGTCGGGAGTCACCCGCATTGGTTACAAGGATTTGAGTATTATAATAAAGTTCCTATCGCTTATTCATTAGGTAACTTTTTATTCCCAAGTTATGTGAATGGGAAAAGCGCCGAAACTGGCGTATTAACTTTAACTTTTAAAGGAAAGGATGTCCAAATGTCATTCAACCCTTACATCATTCGCAACAACCAAGTTTCCCCTGTAAATGAGGAAGAAAAGAAAAAAGCTCTACAATATTTACAAACAATTTCAACTGATGTAGAAATTGATGATACAGGGAACATAAAAAACAAACGGAACTAGACAACGCAAGATCTATTTCTCTGTAACATACTTTACAGAATAGGTGATGAACATGCTGAAAGACTTATTAGAAAATGTAAGTTTGTTAGAGAATATTTATAAAATATCTATAGCCGTTCTACTTTTATGTTCATTTTTTTCTGTTAGACTTCTAAAAAAAATAAAACGTGAACGAAAGCTTACTACCTTTGAATTTACTATGTATGTAATCATTCGTATTGCGATACTCTTTTGGTTATCTAGCTTTATCCTTCTTGAATATGGAAAATATATAGTTTAATTATAAAAAGATAGATACAAGCAGCATTTCCGCTGTTTGCATCTATCTTTTTTATTTCTGGTACAACTGTATGTTACCTCTTTCCTTTTATTAAATAAGTAAATCAAACAAAATAGGATTTTTATTAAGCTCCATAAATTGAATATTATTTTCTTTAAAACGAGTAATTAGTTGCTCATAATCCTCTTTATGTTTTAACTCTACTCCGACTAGTGCTGGGCCATTTTCTTTATTATGTTTCTTAATATACTCAAAGCGCGTAATATCATCTTCTGGCCCTAATCCCTTATCAAGAAACTCTCTTAGTGCACCTGAACGCTGCGGGAATTCAATGATAAAATAATGCTTTAACCCTTCGTAAATGAGAGAACGTTCTTTCATCTCTTGCATTCTATCAATATCGTTATTTCCACCACTTAGCGTACATACAACTGTTTTACCTTTTATTTCATCTCTATATAAATCAAGCGCTGCAATAGATAGTGCACCAGCCGGTTCAGCTACAATTGCATTTTTCTTATACAGTTCTAAAATCGTCGTACAAACCTTTCCTTCTGGTACTAAAACAATATCATCAATTACATCTCTACAAGTTTCAAACGTTAACTTCCCTACCTTTTTAACAGCTGCCCCATCCACAAAACTATCAATCTTTTCTAATGCAACATTTTCATTTTGAAGAAAAGCTTCTTTCATAGATGCAGCTCCCATGGGTTCTACACCAATGATCTTTGTAGCAGGACTAACACCTTTAACATATGTACCAACACCTGATGCTAACCCACCACCTCCAATTGCTGTAAAGATATAATCAACTGGTTTCTCCAGATCATGCATAATTTCAACTGCCACTGTTCCTTGACCAGCAATAACATACGGATCATCGAACGGATGAACGAAAGTCATTCTATTTTCCTCACAATAGCGCTGTGCTTCTTGGAACGAGCTATCAAATGTATCACCAACTAATACAATTCCCGCAAAATCACCACCGAAAAATTGTACTTGCGATACTTTTTGTTTAGGTGTCGTTGTTGGCATAAAGATTTTTGACGGAATCTTCAATAAATTACACGTATAAGCAACTCCTTGTGCATGATTACCAGCACTTGCACAAACAACACCGTTTTGTAATTGTTCTTTCGATAAACTTTGAATTAAATTGTACGCACCACGAATTTTGAAAGAGCGAATTAATTGTAAGTCTTCTCGTTTTACATAAACGGCACAATCATATTTCTCAGATAAAACTGTATCACGTTGTAACGGTGTTTTAATAACGATATCTTTCATGCAATTATGTGCCATTAAGATATCTTCAATTTTCACTCTCTCCTTTACCTTTTGCACCATTTCATATCATCCTTATCTCTTTTAAATTGGCTCAATCAAAATCCGGGATTTTTAGAACTGCACCTGTATTCGCCGATGTTACCATCTGCGCATAACGTCCAAGCCAGCCAATTTTCACTTTCGGTTCTGGTCGTTTCCATTCTTTTTTACGCTTATCTAATTCTTCATCACTAACTCTTACTTCTAACAATCTTTCCTCAACATCGATACAAACGATATCCCCTTGCTTGAGAAGTGCAATCGTTCCGCCCGCAGCTGCTTCTGGCGAAATATGCCCTACCGAAATACCACGTGAAGCTCCAGAAAAACGTCCATCCGTTAATAGCGCAACATCTGCACCTAATCCCATACCTGCAATCGCTGAGGTTGGTGCTAACATTTCCGGCATACCAGGGCCACCTCTCGGTCCTTCATAACGAATAACAACTACATCGCCTTTCTTAACTTTCCCAAGCATAATGCCCGCAAGCGCCTCATCTTGTGAATTAAAAATAACGCAAGGTCCTTCAAATCGTTTTACTTCGGTTGCCCCACTTTTAATAACTGCCCCATCTTTCGCAAGATTTCCTTTTAATATACGTAATCCCCCTTCTTCACTATGAGGGTTTTCGAGAGAATGAATAACTTCCTTATCTTTAATCTCTGCATGAGCAATGTTTTCTCTTAATGTTTGCCCAGTAGCAGTAATACGGTCTAAATGAAGCACCCCTTCTTTTCGGCTCATCTCTTTCAAAATTGCACTAATTCCGCCTGCTCGATCAATATCCTCCATATGCCAATTGGAGGCAGGACTTACTTTACATAAATGTGGTACACGTCTTGAAACGGCATCAATGCGGTTCATATCGTAATCTAAACCCGCTTCTTGTGCGAGCGCTAACGTGTGCAACACTGTATTTGTTGAACCGCCCATCGCCATATCAAGCGCGAACGCATCATCAATTGCTTCTTCCGTTACAATGTCTCTTGGTTTAATATCTCTTTCAATTAAAATCTTTAATTTCTCTGCTGCTTGTTTAATTAATTCTTCACGTCTTGGATCAATAGCTAAAATACTTCCGTTACCAGGAAGAGCTAAACCTAATACTTCACATAAACAGTTCATAGAGTTTGCTGTAAACATACCGGAACAAGAACCACAAGATGGACAGCCATGATCTTCAATATCCTTTAATTCTTCTTCTGAAATTTTACCAGATTGATAAGCTCCTACACCTTCGAAAACAGAACTTAAATCGACAACGTCTCCTTTTGACGTTTTTCCAGCCGCCATCGGACCACCTGAAACAAAAACAGTTGGAATGTTAATACGAAGTGCAGCCATCATCATACCAGGTGTAATTTTGTCACAGTTTGGAATACAAATCATGCCATCAAACCAATGTGCATTTACAACTGTTTCCACTGAATCTGCAATGATTTCACGACTCGGAAGCGAATAACGCATACCGATATGCCCCATCGCAATTCCGTCATCTACTCCAATTGTATTAAATTCAAATGGAACCATACCTGCTGCACGCACTGCTTCTTTAACAAGTTTTCCAAACTCATTTAAGTGCTTATGACCTGGAATAATTTCAATAAAAGAATTACAGATAGCTATAAACGGTTTATCAAAATCTTCATCTTTCAAACCAGTTGCTTTTAATAAACTACGGTGCGGCGCTTTATCAAAACCTTTTTTAATCATGTCACTTCTCATCTTGTCAAATCCCCTCTTACGTATTTTTCACTTACAATCTCTTACTCTATTTCTTTACTAATTCTTTCGGTGCATGAACCCAGCTCATCATTTCACGAAGCTCTGCCCCTACTTTTTCTAACTGATGATTTTGCTCTGCTTTTTTCATCGCATTATACGTTGGACGCCCTGCTTGATTTTCTAAAATCCATTTCTTTGCGAATTCACCTTGCTGAATTTCTGTAAGAACACGTTTCATTTCTTTCTTCGTTTCATCTGTAACAATTCTCGATCCTGTTACATAATCTCCGAACTCAGCCGTATCTGAAATAGAATGGCGCATATTTGTTAAACCACCTTCGTACATTAAATCAACAATTAACTTTAATTCATGCAAACATTCAAAGTATGCAATTTCAGGACGATATCCACCTTCTGTTAATGTTTCAAAACCAGCTTTCACAAGTGCAGTTACCCCGCCGCAAAGCACCGCTTGCTCACCAAACAAATCTGTTTCTGTTTCTTCTTGAAATGTCGTTTCAATTACACCTGCACGTGTACAACCGACACCTTTTGCATACGCAAGTGCTGCACTTAATGCTGTGCCTGTTGCATCTTGATGTACTGCGACTAATGCCGGAACACCATTCCCTTCTTGGAATACACGGCGAACGAGATGACCTGGACTTTTTGGCGCAACCATTGCTACATCTACGTAACTTGGCGGATTAATTTGTCCGAAGTGAATATTAAATCCATGTGAGAAAAGTAACATTTGTCCTTCACGGAGATTCTCTTCTACTTCTGCTTTATACACATGTGCTTGCTGTTCATCCGGTAATAGCATTTGTACAACTTGTGCGGTTCGAACCGCTTCTGAAACAGACATTACTTCAAACCCATCTGCTTTTGCTACTTCAAAAGACTTACCAGGTCGAACACCGACTACAACTTCCACACCAGAATCACGTAAATTTTGCGCCTGCGCATGACCTTGAGATCCATAACCAATTACCGCAACTGTTTTCCCTTGTAATAACTCTACATTTGCATCTTTTTCATAATACGTTTTCATATTCCATACACTCCTTATAATTTATTTACTTGCAGTACATCAATTAATTTTTTCAACTGACCAACAAGTAATGTCGCTTCATTTTCAGTACAAACTGCTGTGAGTTTCATTTCAGAAACACCACTAGTATCTCTTTCGTTTAAATGTAAAGAAGAAATATAATAACCACGCCGAGCAAAAATTCCACTTATACGTAATAAGACGCTTGGCTCGTTATGAATAACGAGTGAAAAAGTATGACTCATTCTTCCCACCTCTTCATAATCATTTCGTTATTCCCTTTGTTTGGCGGAACCATCGGAAATACGTTTTCACCTTCTTCTACACAAAAATCAACTACGACAGGACCTTCGTGAGCAAATGCTTCTAACATCACTTGTTTCGCCTCTGTTGAATTTGTTGCCCTTAATCCCTTCACTCCATAAGCTTCTGCCACTTTCACAAAATCTGGCGATCCAATTTTCGACTCTGATAAACGATTTTCATAAAACATCTCTTGCCATTGCCTTACCATCCCTAAAAATTTGTTATTTATAATAAATACTTTTACAGGAATATTATTTTCAGCAATTGTTTGCAGTTCTTGAATGTTCATTTGAAAAGAAGCATCGCCTGCAATACAAATGACGAGTTCTTCTTCTTTTGCAAGCTGAGCACCAACTGCCGCCGGGAAACCAAATCCCATCGTTCCTAGTCCGCCAGATGTGAGAAAAGTCCGTGGATTTTTCGCTTTATAAAAATGCGCAGCCCACATTTGATGCTGTCCTACTTCTGTCGTAACAATTGCTTCACCATTCGTTAATTCACTTACTAGGCTAATAACATGCTGTGGCTTTAGCTCACTTTCTGTTTGATTATAGGAAAGAGGGTATTCTTCTTTCCATTCCTCGATTTTCGTAAGCCATTCTTTCGTTTGTGTATCAATCGGCATATGTAACAACATGTGTAACGCTTTTTTTACATCTCCAACAACCGGATACTCCACAGTTACATTTTTATGAAACTCCGAAGGATCGATATCAATATGTACCTTTTTCGAATGCGGAGAAAAGAGTTCTAATTTTCCAGTTACACGATCATCGAAGCGAACGCCTAACGCAAGTAATAAATCACATTCTGTTACTGCCATATTCGCAGCGTACGTTCCATGCATGCCGAGCATCCCTAAAAATAACGAATCTCCCGGCGGATATGCACCAAGTCCCATTAAAGTGGAAACGACAGGAATACGATTCTCCCTCGCAAACTGAATGAGTTCATCAGATCCACCCGAATGAATGACCCCTCCTCCAATATAAAGAAGTGGGCGTTTAGCTTTTGAAATTTCTTTAGCCACCTCTCTAAGCTTCATACTGTCTGGCATAGGCTCTATTTTGTATCCTGGAATCTCAATTACTTCATTATAAAAACTTGTTACCTTTTCATTTTGAACATCTTTTGGAATATCAATTAATACTGGTCCTGGGCGCCCGCTTTCGGCGATATAAAAAGCTTCTTGTACAATACGTGATAAATGATTCACATCACGAACTTGATAATTATGCTTCGTAACGGGTACTGTAATCCCGACAACATCCGCTTCTTGAAATCCGTCTTTTCCAATGAGAGGTGTTGCAACTTGCCCTGTAATGACAACTAAAGGAATCGAATCCATATAAGCATCTGCTAAACCCGTAACTAAATTTGTCGCCCCTGGTCCAGAGGTAGCAAGGACTACCCCGACCTTTCCAGAAGCTCTCGCATATCCTTCTGCTGCATGAATAGCAGCTTGTTCATGACGAGTTAAAACGTGCTTCAAACCACTTCCGTATAACGCATCGTATACTGGCAAAATTGCTCCGCCTGGATAACCGAAAACAGTCGTTACACCTAATTTTTTCAAGCATTGAATAACGTGTCCGGCACCTGTTACTTCTTCACACTGTAATTTCTCACATGCTGTATACTGCTGCTCCATTTTAATTAACTCCTCTCCCTACCTACAGTAAGCTTTCCGCCAGTCCTGGAACACGTACTCCTCTTTCTCTCGTTAACTTTTGAAATTCCTCTGTCAATTGTTTCGTTATACTTCCTGGCTTCCCATCTCCAATCTCTCTTGAATCAACTTTTACAACTGGAATCAACTCCGCTGCCGTTCCCGTTAAAAACACTTCATCTGCTACATATACGTCATGGCGAGTAAATGGTCTTTCCTCACACCGAATATTAAGTCGCTCACATAGCTCGATAACACTATTTCTCGTAATACCTTCTAGCGCCCCTAAATAAGAAGGAGGTGTTAACACTTTTCCATCTTTCACAATGAAAACATTATCTCCAGATCCTTCACAAACATATCCTTGTTGATTTAACATAAGTGCCTCTAGCACTCCTGCTTGTGCGGCTTCAATTTTTACAAGTACGTTATTTAAGTAGTTCATTGACTTAATACGTGGATCTAATGCATCTGGCGTATTACGTCTCGATGCAACAGATACAACGCTTAGTCCATTATCATAAAATTCCTGTGGGAATAATTTTAATTGTTCTGCAATGATAATAACGCTCGGTTTCACACAACTTCTCGGATCGAGCCCTAAGTCACCTTTTCCTCTTGAAACAATTAATCGAATGTAGGCATCCGCATACTCATTTTTTTGCAACGTTTGTAAAACTGCTTCTTCCATTTCGTCAACTGTAAGCGGGATCGTAAGTAAAATAGATTTTGCCGATTCATATAATCGTTTTACATGTTCTTTTAAACAAAATACATTTCCACCGTAACTACGAATCCCTTCAAATACACCATCTCCGTATAAAAAACCGTGATCATATACTGAAACAACTGCCTTTTCTTTTTCTACAAATTCCCCATTCATATAAATGTACTGGTTTCCCATCTCACATCGCTCCTCTTTTTTCTCTCTATTTTTGCAATCTATTTCTATATCGATTGCTGAGATGAGTAATTTCAACAGAATATTCAGTATATAAACCTTAAAAATATACTCGTCTCAACAATCGATTACATACATACTTGTAGCAATCCATTGCTGAGACGAGGGAATCGTGGTACCACTCAGCTTCCTTATACTTCTCACGAAATATAAGCTCTGCAAGTCCAATTAGACTTTTTGTTTTTCTATCGGAAACAACTCCGCTACTTTTTACTAGTTTTCAAAAGTAGTGCTCCGAGGTGATCTTCAATGATGAAATTGTTACCACCCTCACAGCTTCTGGGCAGCTCTCTGAAACGATTTTCATCATTTACTCTCCTCTTCTACGCATTATCGTATTCTATTTTTAAAATAAAAACTCTCGCCTCAGCAATCAACTACTACAATTTAGTAGCTTTGATTGCTGAGGCGAGAGTTTCGCGGTACCACTCAGCTTCCTTATACTTCTCGCGAAATATAAGCTTTGTAGGTCCAATTAGACCCCCGTCCTTTTACCGGAGACGATGCCGTCGCCCTCTACTCAGTTTCCCTTTCGCAAGCGATGCTCCGAGGTGATCTTCAATGATTCGATTGTTACTACTCTCACAGCCTAGGAGCAGCTCTCTGAAACGATCATAACCATCTACTTTCCTCTTCTTTGCATATGCAACATATAAAGTTAGAAAATTCTTAATTAACTTTTATTTGTTAAACGTATTATAGGACGTTGTTCTTTTCATTGTCAACATGTTTTTCCAAAAAAATAAAATTCAATCAATTCAAGAGAAGTCTATTTATTTTTTCTCAAAACAAAATTGGAATGAACTTCTTACACATACTCATATATTACTTAAGTATGTTCGCATTACTACATAAAGAAAAACAACTTAATAACATATAAAATTTTTTGAGGAGATGAGAAAACTATGTTAAAAGGAAAAGTGGCATTAGTTACAGGAGCAAGCCGAGGAATTGGACGTGCTATTGCAAAACGTTTAGCAAACGACGGTGCATTAGTTGCTATTCATTACGGAAATCGAAAAGAAGATGCTGAAGAAACTGTTTATGAAATTCAATCAAATGGCGGATCTGCTTTTTCTATCGGTGCAAACCTTGAATCTTTACATGGTGTAGAAACCCTTTATAGTTCTTTAGATAGCGAATTACAAAAAAGAACTGGTAGTACTAAATTTGATATTTTAATAAACAACGCTGGAATTGGTCCTGGTGCTTTTATTGAAGAAACGACTGAACAATTTTTTGATAGAATGGTTTCAGTTAATGCAAAAGCACCATTCTTTATCATCCAACAAGCTCTATCTCGTTTACGTGACAATAGCCGAATTATTAATATTTCATCCGCTGCCACTCGTATTTCTTTACCTGATTTCGTTGCATATAGTATGACGAAAGGCGCTATTAATACAATGACTTTCACACTAGCAAAACAGCTCGGAGCACGAGGAATAACAGTGAATGCAATACTTCCTGGATTTATTAAAACAGATATGAATGCGGAACTCTTGAGCGACCCAATGATGAAACAGTACGCTACTACCATTTCCGCTTTTAATCGCTTAGGTGAAGTAGAAGATATTGCCGATACCGCGGCATTTCTCGCTTCTTCAGACAGCCGCTGGGTTACTGGACAATTAATTGATGTTAGCGGAGGATCTTGTTTGTAATTTCTTAATCTACTTACGCAAAAAAAGGCCAGCACTTTTGCTGGCCTTTTTCACTGTGTAAAACGATACCCTACTCCCCAAATTGTCTCGATATATGATTTATCGAATGGATCGAGTTCAATTTTGTGACGAATATTTTTCACATGTACAGCAACCGTTGCTGCATCACCAATTACATCCATCCCCCATACAGTTTCAAAGAGACGATCTTTACTAAATACTTGATTTGGATGTTCTGCCATACAAGTTAATAAATCAAATTCTTTTCCTGTTAACATGACCTCAGTTCCATTTACAAATACACGTCGGGCCGATTTATCAATAAACAATCCTCGAATACGAATTTCATCTTTTATTAGTTCTCGTTTTCCTGTTAAACGATCATAACGAGCTAGATGAGCATTTACACGTGCCACCATTTCACTCGGGCTAAACGGTTTTATAATATAATCATCTGCTCCAAAACCTAACCCTTTAATTTTATCGATTTCCTCTTGTTTTGCGGACACCATAAGTATTGGTATGTCCTTTTCCAATCGAACTTGTTTACAAATTTCATATCCATCTATTCCTGGTAACATTATGTCTAAAATTAACAAGTCATAATCCTCCAGAAGAACTCTTTGTAAACCTTTTTCGCCAGAGTAATCAATATCTACTGTATATCCAGCAACCTCTAAATAATCCTTTTCTAACTCTGCTATAATAGCTTCATCTTCAATAATTAAAATTCTTTTCAAGATGCTCTCCTTTTTCTAATTGATTTTTTGTAATGTAAATGCCAGCGTCGTTCCTTTACCTTTTTTGCTTTCGACCCAAATATCACCACCATGTTGTGTGATAATCTGATGTGCAATTGACAAACCAAGTCCGCTTCCACCTGTTTTAGAATTTCTAGAATGATCTGCACGATAAAACCTTTCAAATATATGAGGCAACGCCTTCTCTTCTATTCCTACCCCATTATCTTTTATGTAAATCGTTACATAATCAATAGATTCAGTCATGCGAATTCCTATATATCCCTTTTCTTTATCCATATACTTCACACTATTCCAAATGATATTTGTAATAACACGACGTAATTTTTCACGATCACCTTTTACCAAAATAGAAGTATCCTTTTGAGCATCCCATCTCACTGCAATTCCCTTATCTTGTAATTCAAGCTGTAGTTCTTCTATGCAATCAGATAAGTATTGATTAATTTCAACCTCTTCAAATTGAAACGGTTCCTCTTTTAAATCAAGTTTTGAAAAGAGAAAAAGCTCGTCAATTAATTGATCCATATCAAACACTTTATGATAAATAATCGTTAAATATTTATCTAATTGTTCTGGAGTTCGAGCGATACCCTCTTTAATTCCTTGTACATAACCTTTAATAGCCGTTATTGGCGTCCGTAAATCATGAGAAATATTTGAAAGCAACTCTTTACGATTTTTTTCATATTGCATTTGCAACTCGACCGATTCCTTCAACCTGCCACGCATCTCTTCAAACGATAAACTTAATTCACCTATTTCATCTTTCGCAAGTGGCTTTACTTGAAAATCTAAATCACCCTTTTGAATTCTTTCCGTTGCCTGCTTTAATGAATGCAATGGTTTAATAATACTCCGTGATATAAAATATGTTAATATTCCATTCGTAATAATTAACCCAAGTATTAAAGAGAATACGAAATACGGGAAAAATTCTCTAATCATTTCTTCTAAAGGATTTACATACTCAAATACAAAAATACTAACCTTATCCTTCTCTTCATCGTAGTAATCAAATTGCTTATAGTAAAAAGAATTACCCTCTATTTTCACATCCATTCCCTTTCTTTGTCCTTCCGTTTCAAATGCGGGTAGGTATTTATCAAACGAAGAGATTTTAAAATATGGGGATGAATATGTAAGCTCATCATTTTTTCGAATTAGTAATCCTGCTTGATTATCGTTTAATTCTTTATCAGTTTCCTTTAAAAAATTTATATCCTCCAATTTATCTGGAGCATACGATGAAAGAATTTTCAACCTACTAAAAATATCATCTTCATCTTCTTTTGTACGAATAGCTCCCTCCTGCTCTTTATCAATGAGAGAATGACTATTTTGATTAAGACCAATAATTGCTTTTGCAATACGAATATCACCAAATAAAGTAACACTAATTAACATAACTGCTATACCGCAAAAAACGATTGGAATAATTACCATCGCAACATACGACAACAGCAATCTAATACGGATTGACATTACAGAACTCCTATGAACATTATAATTTTAGCTTGTTACAGAATTCACCGGAAACGAAACTTGACTCATCCAAATACCAGCTAATAATACGAGTATAGCTAGAACAATTTCTAAGAGCAATAAACGGCGATTAACTGTTCCAATATCGTTACCCCATGTTTTCGTTTGTCTCCATGCTACAATTGTAATTATACATACAGTAAGAATCTTTATATTTAAAAGGTTCGTCCATATTGAATTAAAATTAAAAAGTACCCAATTCCTTGTCTGTAAAAACACAATTAATTCCCCAGAAAGAAATGCTAGAATAAATGAAATACCAGCAATACTACTAAAATGTTTACGGAAACGCTTTTGATCAAATGTAATTTTGTATAACGTTGTCCACGCTATAACAAGAGCTAAATAAATAAGTGCTCCTAGCCACACTGCAATACTCATAACATGGACCATTCTCATTATAACTGCTGCCCAATTTGGATTAGTAATCCATACATGACCTGTGAAAGAAAGACTCGCAACAAGAAATCCCCAAACTAGCGCATACCATTCGTTCCCCATATGCTGTAAAGACATAAGAACTAATAATAGCAGTTGAATCATAATAATAACTGAAAATGGCGAATGAATAAGTAAACTTCCCTTCGGAATAACTGACTTATATACTATTAATTCGGCTATTAATCCTACTACAAGTATAGAGAAGAAAATCTTTTTCATATTCTTCATTCTTTGCAATATGGAAGGTAATCTATATCGTTTTACAAACATATCGAGCCACTTTACTCCTGCTCCAATTAAAATCATTCCCTCTACAATATAGCGTAGTGTTACTATCATAACATCTGAAAATACTGAGCCACTCGCATTTCCCTCTACCACTACATTAGTTTGTAATTCTTCTCCAATTGAAAAGGGATAGCCTCCCTCACTCAGATGTCCGTCTGCAGAAATCATAGACCACCTTACTGTGTAAGTACCATTATTTAAGTTTGGTAATTTCACTTTTATTTTTGTTGGGTTATCTAATATTTCAACCTTTGATACTTGCACTCTCTTTGCACTTGGATCTAGCAGTTCAATATTGACTACATTTCCTGTAACTGGTTCACTAAATTCAAGAATAATCTGTTCCGGTTGTACTGTAAGAACTTCGCCCTCCTTAGGAGTGGCTCCTACAACACTTGTATGAGCAAATACACTACTATGAGAAAATAAAAATATACTTACACTTGTTACAATAAATACTATCATTCTATAAAGCATGAAAACCTCCGTATTATTATTCTGGATGATTACCTGAGTGATCTCCGGTAGAAAATGGAGTGGTTACCCCTTCATAGTTCATCATCGTATGCATTCCTTTTTCCGCATGAACGAGATGATGACAATGAACCATCCATAGTCCACTATTATTTGCCTCTAAAGCAATTTCATATTCTTCTCCCGGAAAAACATTAACTGTATCTAAGTAAATCGGACTTCCCTCCATTGGTTTACCATTTTTAGAAATAACCTGGAATGTATGTCCATGCAAATGCATTGGATGAATTTCTTCTCCCTTATTTTTAAAGCGAATCTTAACTTTATCTCCTTTCTCTACTTTAATGGGTGGAATATCAGGTGATGTCTTTCCATTAATCGTATACACCCATTTTTCTTGTCCATTTACATCTTTCACACCTTCTGCCAAATCCATATCATAGACCTTTGTAAACTTTGAATCTATCGTAAACTTGCCAACTTCTTTTTCTCCATATTTCGTAAAGTCAAACCATGGATAACTCTTTATATCAATAGGTTTTTTCGGCAAAGAACCGTTCCCAATAGTCGCCGTTAACATTCGATTCATTTTCTTAGATGGATCCACATTAATAAGTTTTACACTCGTTGTTTCCGGCATTTTAAAAACAAGGTCATAACGTTGTGCAGCTCCCATCGGAAAAATTGCTTTATCTAGCTCGTCCCCACCTTTTATATCACGACCATCTAATGCGATAATTTGAAATGGCACCCCAACTAATGTCATTAAATGCGTATTATTCCCAGCATTAATTAAGCGAAGGCGTACTGTTTCACCTGGTTTTGCATCCAATCGTAGTCCCTCACTTGTATCATTTAATGTAAATACATCGTAATCATCTCCATCAGATAAATCTTTGAGTTGATCATTACTTGGTATCATAAGCGGTCCTTCTAAAGTTTGTGCCTTTTCATTTCGAATATAATTGCTAGGGTAGCTATCCCAATCTTTATCTTGTTCGCCATTATGCTTACCGGTTTTTATGGCTCCTGTTTTCCATTCATGGATCGCCACTGTATAATCCTTTTCATATTTTACAGCTGGTTTATTCGGTTCAATAACAATTGTTCCAAATAGTCCCCGCTCCGTTTGTTTTGCACTTTTTTGATGTGAATGATACCAATATGTCCCCACCTGATCAGCATTAAATGCGTATGTATATGTTTCACCTGGTTTTATAGCATTTTGCGTAACACCTGGAACACCGTCTACCGCCGCAGGAACATCTAATCCATGCCAATGGATTGTAACAGGTTCTGGCAATTCATTTTTCAAATTTACAACAATACGTTCACCTTGTTTAACTCGAATTTGAGTACCCGGTGATGTTCCATCAAAGGTCCATGCATCTACCTTTTTCCCATCTCCCAAATCTAAACTTGCTACTTTCGCCGTAATATTAAAAGTTTTTGTAACCCTTTTTTTGGCATCTGAATTAGCAATAGATGTAATTGATTCTGAAGTAGATGTTGCATCTGTTAACTTCTTTTTTTCATTTGTACCTGGGTAATTATTTATTAAAAAATATCCAAAAATAACCAAACCTAATAGTAAGCATGCCGCAATCAATATATTTCTTAAATCGCTTTGTATAAATTCCTTTTTCATATTAGTCTCTCTTTCATTTTTTGTTGTAAACTATTAATTTTCATACGTGGATTCATTGCCTATCACCTCACATCTTCACTTCGATTTACATCATAACACTCAGAAAAAAAGAAACTTTGAAGGAATTTTAAAGACTTTATAAAGAAATATATTTCAATTTTTCTTTACTTCTAAATCTTTTTTATTGCGCAATAAAAAAGATTGTATAATACTATATAAAACATATACATTTAGGAGGATTACAACAATGTCCGAAAAAACATACGAACTCGCAACCTTCGCAGGCGGTTGCTTTTGGTGCATGGTAAAGCCATTTGATGAACTTCCTGGTATTCATAAAGTACTTTCTGGCTATGCAGGTGGTCATGTAGAAAACCCAACATATGAACAAGTAAAAGCTGGTACATCTGGTCATTTAGAAGTTGTACAAATTACATTCGATCCTTCTATTTTTCCATATGAAAAATTACTAAATTTATATTGGCCACAAATCGATCCAACTGATGATGGCGGACAATTCTTTGACCGCGGTCCCTCTTATCGCACTGCTATTTTTTATCATAACGAAACGCAAAAAGAGCTTGCTGAAAAATCAAAACAAGCTCTTGCAGAAAGCGGTATGTTTAAAGAGCCAATCGTAACTGAAATTCGCCTGGCTGCACCTTTTTATGAGGCTGAAGAATACCATCAACATTTTTATAAAAAAAATCCGGAGAAATATTCTACTGAGCAAAAAGAATCTGGCCGTGAAGACTTTATAAAAGAAAATTGGCAAAAAAAATAATAAAAGTGCATCGTACCTTTTAAGTACGATGCATTTTTATCTTTGAAAAAAGTACCATGCAATAATGAGAACAACCGCTGTCAATGTCCAAAGTGCGATTTCATTTTTCACTCTACTCTTTTTCTTATTCATTTCCTCTCCTCCTAATAGCAATACAACATATTCAAGATTTCCTCTATTTAATTGTCCACCTTATATACGTAAATACATCCTTACAAATTCTTATAACAAGACCACCAATAATCCCGATTGCAATTGAAATTACTAACGTCTGTCCAAAACTAAAAGTAGTTGTGTATGTTATGTAGAGAACAACGCATACAAGTAAAATATCCGGTAAAGAAAGCAAAAACTTTTTAAGCATTTCTTCAGCTCTCCTATGTCTTATTTATCTCTTCTACTGTAGCTTTGAAATAAAGCTTGTTTAAAAATTCTATTTAGACACTCATTTTACGCAAAAAGAATAAGAACCCCTTTTGAAAAGAGATTCTTATTCATCAAATGCAAATTTGATTATTTTCTACATATCCTTTACTATAATTACTCCTAAAATAGAATAATATTACTAATGATTTGTTGTACATTAACTATTTGCCAGGCAATCGGATGTTGCGCCAACTACCTACATCGCATTGACCGTATGTATTATCACCTACCGCTACCACCGTGCCATCTAATTTAAGACCGACCGTATGCGCACAACCAGCTGCTACCGCTACAATATCGCGCCAATCACTTACATTACATTGACCATACTCATTCCAGCCGACTGCCACCACGGTACCGTCTGATTTAAGTCCGATTGTATGATTCGTACCAGCTGCTATTGCCATAATATCTTTCCAGCTGCCTACATCGCATTGGCCATGTTTATTATTCCCCACTACCATCACTTTGCCATCCGATTTCAAACCAACAGTATGAAGATAACCTGCCGCCAACTCCACAATACCACTCCATTCGCTTACATTGCATTGGCCATATCGATTATTCCCCACTGCCGTCACTGAGCCGTCCAATTTAAGACCGACTGTATGCCAGTCACCCGCCGTGACCGCCACAATATCACGCCAGCTGCTTACATCGCGTTCTCCTTCTTCATTTCGACCCACTGCTATTACTGTGCCATCCGGTTTAAGGCCAATGGTACGACGCCATCCTGCCGCAACCGATACAATATTATGCCAGTCATTCACATCACATTGATCATGCTTATTCCACCCCACCGCTTCCACAGTAGTATCACTTTTCAGAGCGATTGTATGAGCATTACCCGTGTTCGTCGCCATATGAACATTACCCGCTGCGACTGCTTCAATATCACACCAGCTGCTTACATTGCATTCTCCTTCTTTATTTCGCCCCACTGCCACAACTGTGCCATCCGATTTAAGAGCAACTGTATGACCACGACCTGCCGCTATCGTACCTTTAGGCCACCGTTTCACTTTTAATATCTCTTCGTAATTCATGTTTTACCTCCTTGCATATAAGCAACTGTATCCAAATAGATATTTTTATCTAATTTCATTATAAATGACCCGACTTTTTTTATAAATTTACAGCTACAAAAGAAGCCTATTATTACTTCTTCAAAAAATAAAAACCTCCAGTTTCAATACTAGAGGTTTTTTCTTTATTTCTTCAATCGTTCAATAAAATCGTTCAATTTATCAAGTGATTTCATATTCTGATTACAAGCTACACCATCTTTGCAAATATAGTTTCCCTTTTTAACGAAAGTTCCTTGTACATCACCTTTAATTTCAACTAAAAACATCCCTACTTCTTCATGTCCATGACATAATGAACAAATGCTCTTTTTATTTAAACTTTGGAACGTTCCTTGCAGACCAACAAACTTATTTTTATCATTTTTCGCTATAATAAATTTCCTGCTTGACCCTTTATCAATCCAGCTTAAATAAGATAATTCTTTCATGTCCAGTTCTTCCATATCAGGAAGTTTTAACTTTTTCGCTTTAGGAAATAATTTTTTTAATGTTTGCGCTGTAACTTCCTGAAACGGAATGACATACGGATTTATTTTCATTAAAAACGATTCTGCATCTTCTCTATTTTGAACTGTTAATACCGTATCAATTAACTCGTTCTGTTCATCCGTTAAATTCTCAAATACATGTATTATCTTTTCAATCGCTAGTGATTTTAACGCTTGAATTACACCTCTATCATTTGCCGTTGCATGCCCATTTGCTAAAATATAAGCTTGTGACTTTATAAAATTGTATTGATCACTTCTAATAAAAGCTTCCATCTTTATCACTCCATACAAATTGTTGATCTAGTCTTATTGTATACAATGATTCAGCTTTTTGATATGTAAAAGATAACTTAGAAATAAACATTACATACTCTGACTATGTTCTACCTAGGCATTTCCTGACAAAAGAAACCATCATCTGTTTTCCATTCTGCATATAATACATCTTCAAATTTAGTAATCCCTTTTTGCTTTATTTGTTTATAAAGCCATCCTTCATCAAAACCTGCTTCCCTCAAATTATCCTTAACTACTTTCCCATCACTAATTAATGAAATAGGTAAGTAAACAGGCTTATGTTTTAAACTCAAGTCATTTATAGTGGGAGATTCATATTTACTTTTTTTCAATACACTTATGTTTCCGTTAGGTTCCAATATCATATATTCAACTTCTCGAATTGAAAAAATATCTTTTTGTTGCCTAAGCATTTGTTGTAATTGGTTAATATCCAAATGATTCGATTTTAATTGCTCTCTGTCAATATGCCCATTACGAATGATAATAGAAGGGTATCCTTCAAAAAACTTTCTTGTCCTTCTAAATTTTTGTGTTATTACTTCTATTGCGTAAATTAAAAGTACCCATACAAAAACAGCGTATAAAATAGACCATACTCTCACCTCAGGATCATATACAGTGTTTCCAACTAGTTCTCCGATTACAATGGCAGAAATAAAATCAAAAGGTGTTAGCTGCGATATTTGTGTTTTCCCTAATATTTTAGTAGCAATTAATAAAACAAAAAAACCAACAAAAAGTTCTATCGTTATTTGCCCCAGATGATTCATAAACGTTCACCTTTCTGTAATATGTAATATAGCGTTTTTATTTCTATTCACATTTCTATACGATACAATTGTGATTCATTTTTTTCTATTATCATGCCCATTCACACCCTATATATCCAATACATACAAAGCAAAAAGAGTCTAGTTCAAAATAATCTTTGAACTAGACTCTTTTATCTTCATTTAGAGTACACAATCTTTTTAATCGTTTCTCCGGAAAGAAAATGCTCCTCCGCAAGTTGATGAATGGAAATTCCGCTTTTAAACGCTTCTTTAATTGCTTCATTTCTTTCATCTAGTTGTTTTCTTCCTCCAGATCGTGTACCCCATTTATAATGTTTCGTTTCTTGTTTTGGAATGTAAATTGTTTCACCTTGTATATACTTTTGAATTTCAGTAATTAAACTTTCTGGTAAAACCGTCGCAGCTTTAACGTATTTCATTTCTGCTCGCCCCTTATTTTTTATGGTTCATTTCAATAAGGTGCAAAGCCAAATATAAAAAATGATACGAGCTCATTTAGGCGATTGTATATTACTTGTCTACCTCACGCAAAGTATCGCCATTTCCATACTTGGCTTTGCATGAGACGCTGCAGTGTCTGGCAATTGAATTATAATCGCCATATAAACACCTCCTAATATACCTTTTGTATTTTATTATATGATAAATTCCTTCCCCTTGCATCCACATCCTTTTTTAAGCATGAAATTACTTAGTTTGATATAATACTTTTTAGTCCAATCAAAAAGTATAGTGAGGTTGCGTTATGAAGAAAAAAATAATCATTACAATCGTTACATTATTCATTATTACTGTAGCATTATTTGGAACATACAAATTGATGAACGCAAGAAGTTTTCAATTGTTTGGAGATGTAACAAACCGAGTAGAAACAAATGAAAAAGTGATTGCTTTAACTTTTGATGATGGTCCTACTAACAATGTAAAACAAATATTACCACTATTAGATAAGTACAATGCGAAAGCTACTTTCTTTTTAATTGGAAATGAGTTAGAGAAAAATCTATCGTTAGGAGAAGCTATCGTACAATCTGGGCACCAAGTTGGAAACCATACATATTCTCATAATAGAATGGTTTTTAAAACACCTTCTTTTATTAAAGAAGAAATAGAAAAAACGAATTCATTCATCCGCCAAACGGGATTTACAGACACAATTGACTTTAGACCACCTAACGGGAAAAAGCTAATTGGTCTGCCCTATTATTTAAATAAAAACAATATCGAAACAATCACATGGGACCTTGAACCTGATACTTTTTATAAATCTGCTGCTGATAAAATTGAGTATGTTAATAAAAATGTAAAACCAGGTTCTATCATTTTACTGCACTCTATGTACGATGAGTCTAATGAAAATTTACAGACCATTGAAGGTATTTTAGACTCATTATCTAAGAAGGGCTATCAGTTCGTAACAGTAAACGAACTGCAAAAAAGAGCAAAATAAAAAGTAGCGTATCATAGAGCGATACGCTACCTTTCTTTTTAAATAATGCCAAGTACATTTAAGAATACGATAATTATCGCAATTGGTGCGATAAAGCGAAGTAAGAATAACCATAATACGAACAGTTTATAGCCTTTATTTTTACTTACACCAAGTTCTTTCATTAATACATCTTTCTTCATTTTTAAAGGAACAAAGATGGAAACTAATAAAACACCAAGTGGCATTAGTACGTTACTCACTGCATAATCCGCTAAATCAAAGATTGTCTTTCCGAAAATCTTCAGATCACTTAATATACCAAATGATAATGCTGATGGTACTCCAACAACGAAGATTAATAACCCTACGATTAAGGCCGTTTTTTCACGTTTGCCTTTACCTTTTGATGTTAACGACGCAACACTAATTTCTAGCATAGAAATAGCAGATGTAATCGTTGCGAAGAAGAACAGCAATAAGAAAATAACGAAGAACACTTTTCCGAACGCCATTTTACTGAAAATAGCAGGTAATACGATAAATAATAATCCTGGTCCTTGAGATGGTTCTAATCCAAATGCAAATACAACTGGGAAAATTGCAAGTCCGGCAAGTAATGTAATTACTAATGTTAAAGCTACGATAGAAAATGCTGAACGCGGTAAACTTTCTTCCTTCGGTAAGTATGAACTATATGTTACCATTACTGCTACACCGACCGATAATGAGAAGAACGATTGACCCATCGCATATAAAATAACTTCTGATGTTACATGTGAGAAATCAGGTTGTAAGAAGAAACGAACTCCTTCTCCCGCGCCGTCTAATGTAAGAGCACGAACAATTAATACAAAGAATAAAACGAATAGCGCTGGCATGAAATATTTATTTACTTTTTCAACACCGTTTTGTACGCCTTTACTTACGATAAAAATAGTAATAAGAATGAATAATAACTGTGCTCCTACTGCTAAATAAGGATTGGAAATGATTTCACCAAACGTAGCTTCGTATGCGCCATTTCCTTCCCATAGTCTACCTGTAATTGCATTCCATAAGTATAATAAAATCCATCCCCCTACAACACTGTAGAAAGAAAGTAATATGAAACAAGTTACAATCCCTAATTTCCCTAACCATGGCCATAATGTTTTTGGTGCGATTTCTCTATATGCATCAACAGCCTCTTTTTGTGTACTTCTTCCGATAACGAATTCAGCTAATAATAGCGGTAAACCAATTAATAATGTGAAACCGATGAAAATAAGGAAGAACGCCCCGCCTCCTCCGATGCCGGCCATATATGGGAATTTCCAAATCGCCCCAAGGCCAATTGCTGAACCTGCTGCAGCTAATACGAAACCTAATTTCGATGTCCATTGCTGTGAATTCATTTATTATTCTCCTCTCTATCTCTTTTTCTTTGTTACAATTCGATATTTATATTGTTCTATCCATACTCTTTTCTAATACGTTCACTTCCTCCCTACTAATAAAAAACGCCCCTACGTAAATACGTAGGGACGACAAAAATATCGCGGTACCACCCTAGTTATGAAGATACACCAAAGTTAGGACCTAAATAAAAAACGTCCCTACGCAAATACGTAGGGACGATAAATTATCGCGGTACCACCCTAGTTATGAAGCCACACCAAAGTTAGGACCTAAATAAAAAACGTCCCTACGTAAATACGTAGGGACGATAAATATCGCGGTACCACCCTAGTTGTGAAACAATCTTCACCACTTTATTTGATAACGGTATAAACTACCGTCTTTCATTTCCTCATAATGTGAGATTTATGAAAGATGCTCCAGGACGAACTTCATGAATAATCTATATACTGATTCACACCAACCATCAGCTCTCTGAAATAGGGAGATATTCACTACTATACCCTTTCATTGCCCAAATATTATTTTCCGAATTGATTACTATCATTTTTATCATACATTAAAAATAGTGTCAACTTATATTTTGAATTTTTATGTATTACATTCTATTTAAAAATGTAAAATATGACTTTTAAATGAATAATATTAGAATATTTATGTTCCATACTATATTAACTACTCTAACAGGTTTATAGTAGTATACGATGAATGCAAGACAGCACGAGTAGGAGGAAAGAATTTTGTCTACTTCAAAAGTTTTAAAAGGTACTGCTTTATTAAGTGGTGCGACAATGATATCACGTATATTAGGTTTTATATACTTCTTCCCTTTTCAATTATTAGTCGGAACACAAGGGGTCGCTTTATATGGATATGCATACTCTTGGTACGGTATTTTATTAAGCTTCTCAACTGCCGGTATTCCTATTGCCGTTTCTAAATTTGTTGCAAAACATAATGCGCTCGGTGATTATAGTACAAGCAAAAAATTATACAACTCAAGCGTAAAATTAATGCTGTTTATGGGCTTTTTAGGGTTTTTAACTTTATTTATTGGAGCACCGTACATATCACAATTTATTATTCGCTCAAAAACGCCAGATCCACAATTTATCGCTGACGTAACACTTACGATGCGAGCATTAAGTTTCGCACTTATTATCGTACCAGCTATGAGTGTTACACGTGGTTATTTCCAAGGTTTTCAACATATGAAACCAAGTGCCGTTTCTCAAGTCGTAGAACAAATTGCGCGCGTTGTTTTCATTTTAGTTGGTAGTTTTATCGTCTCAAAACTATTAGGAGGTTCAATCGCCTCTTCTGTTGCAGTTGCTACGTTTGGCGCTGTTATCGGGGCACTTGCCAGCGTTTCGATTTTAATGCTGTACTGGAAAAAATATAATAGATTAAAGCCTCCCGAAGGAGAATTAAAGTCAAGAGCATCGAATATCCCATTAAAAAATATTTATATGGAATTACTTCGATATGCAATCCCAATTGTATTTGTCGGCATTGCAATTCCGCTCTATACGTTAGTAGATCAATATACTGTAGCTGATGTCCTTAGAGCTATGGGAGAGCCGTTAGAAACAGCGAATGCAGTGTTCGCTTATATAACGAACTATGCCCAAAAGTTAATTATGATTCCAGCTTCACTTGCAACTGGATTCTCATTAACGATCATTCCAGCAATAACGAAATCTTATACAAGCGGGAAACTAGAAGAATTACAAGAACAAATTTCAAAGATATTTCAAGTCTTATTATTCTTCACTATCCCAGCTGCATTCGGTCTTGCTAGCATCGCTTACGATGCATTCCGCATGGTTTATGTAGACCCTAAAATTGCACTTGATGGATCACAGTATTTAATTTCATTTGCACCTTCTGCTATATTAAGTGCTATTTTCACAGTTTCAGCAGCTATATTACAAGGAATCGATTATCAAAGAAAAACGATGATCGCTTTCTCAGTCGGTATTCTCGTTAAAGTTTTAGTAAATACACCGCTCTTACATTTATTTGGCGGACACGGTGCTGTACTTGGAACAATTCTTGGATACCTCGTTTCCAATGTTATTATGTTGTACTGCATCATTAAGTTTGCGAAATTTAAAATTGGTGAGACAGCAAAAACAGTACTTCTTATTACAATTTACTCCGCTGCAATGTCTGCTGTTGTAATTGCATTAAAAGCGATTTTAAAATGGATGATTCCTGGACAATCCTATATGGAATCACTTCTCATTGTCTTTATATGCGGCGCTGTAGGAGGGATTGTTTATCTTTTATTCGTCCTAACGAGCGGACTTGCTTCACATATTCTCGGTGATAGACTTCACCGATTACCCATACTAGGTAAATTAGTCAAATAAAAAGAAGGGAGGTAACTCATTGTTACATCCCTTCTTTTTTACTTCGCATATTGTATACGTTTTTGTTGTTCAGTAATATGTAATTCTGGAGCATGTTGTTCTACTAAATGTAATAGCTCTTCAATTAACACTTCTAACTCCTGTACACTATACTCCGGTTTCCCTATTAACGTATTTGCCATACGCTCGTATAGATTTTTAGGCTTAATAATCATTCGTTCCACATTATGTGGCATCCATTTAAATGCCGGGTGATGTACATACATTTTATTCAAACCAAATAAGACCCCAAATATATTTCTTTGCACTTCACAAATAACATCATATAACATAAGCCAGTCTTTTCGTTTTAAAAGCGCCTCTCGATTATGCCAGCGATTGCTTAACCAAAGATTTTCTGAAATCATCCGTTTCGCTAGGTCTTCTGGATATGCCACCACTCTATCTTTTAATTCATGTACTTTCTCTTCTCCATACAAACTAACACCATCATGAACGGATGATACGATACATTGTTTTTCATAACTTATATCATATTGATCCACCACATCCGAAATCACTTTCTCTACTGTTTCAGTTAAAAAGTTACTAATCTCTAATTTAATTCCCTCTTTTGTCAAATACGTTTCCGACCATTCTTCTTCCTCGTAAGGATAATATGACAAAATTGTTCCACCAATATGATTAATAGGCTCTTTACGATCCTCGTCCTCTGGTGGCATTGACCATAAAATATGTAATTCTATATCTGAATGTTCATCTTCTAGTTTTCTAGCTACTGAACCCGCTAAAATAATAGTCTCTACTTTCGGATTTCTCCTATAAATCTCCGACATTTCTATTGCTTTCTCTTTTAATCCCACTTCATTTCCCCCTATAATTGCAGTACACAGTTACCTTTTCATTTATCTATTTCGATATTATGCATTGTATTCCCTTTTCAATGTCCCACTAAATCATATTTCTATCCAATAACGCTGAACAATTTCCCCAGTATGAACAGAAACTACTTCATCTTCTAACATACCGCCAACCTTTTGAATCGTTTTAGCCGAAGCGATATTAACTTTATCGCAAGTTATTAACACTTTCTGTAACCCTAACTTTTGTGCTTCATCTAATGCAAGTTGTAGTTGTTTCGTAGCGTAACCTTGACGACGTTTATTTGGATGTACACTATATCCAATATGACCACTTTCCCGCAATAATTCTGAGTTTAGTCGATGTCTAATATTCACAAAACCTATAAGTTCCCCCTTTTCAAAACTTAAAAATTGACTAGACGGTACTCGATTACCTTGTAAGTTTTCTCCTAGTTCCTGTCTACTCACTTTTTCAAACCAATTATCGAGAGAATCAAAATTTTGTAAAGAACTACTACCATGTGGTTTTTCATCCGTATGTAAAAATGCCTCCCGATACTCTATAATTTGTTCGCTATATTCATTTGCTGGTTTTAATAGTTTCATTTTCATTCTCCCCCTCTTTACAACCTAAAACAAACAGCTTAATCGTGACAATTTCACGATTAAGCTGTTTCTATCAATTTCATTCAAATAATCCCATACTCAAATACCGTTCTCCCGTATCAGGTGCAATACATAAAACTTTTTTACCAGCGCCTAATCGTTTTGCTATCATAATCGCTGCGTAAACAGAAGCTCCAGAAGATGGTCCAACTAATAACCCCTCTTGTCTTGCTAAGTTTCTCATTGTCGTTAAAGCCTCTTCGTCTGCAATTTGAATAATTTCGTTATACACTTCTGTATTTAAGTTTTTTGGGATAAATCCTGGACTTGTTCCTACTAGCTTATGAGGACCTGGAACACCGCCTGATAAAACGGGAGATCCTTTCGGTTCTACTACTGCAATATATAAGTTTGGTAGCTTCTCTTTTAACGTTTCCCCAGTCCCTGTAATAGTTCCACCAGTTCCTGCCGTTGCAACAAATGCATCAAGCTCCCCATCCATTTGTTCATAAATTTCAAGTGCAGTCGTATAACGATGAATATTCGGGTTTGCTGGATTTTCAAATTGTTGCGGAATAAAACTATTTGGTATTTGCTTTTGCAGTTCTAACGCCTTCGCAATCGCTCCTGGCATTCTTTGTTCTGCCGGTGTTAAAACTACTTCTGCTCCATATGCTTTCAATAAATTTATACGCTCTTTTGACATATTGTCTGGCATAATTAAAATCGCTTTATACCCTTTCGCAGCTGCATTCATCGCTAAACCTATTCCTGTATTACCACTTGTTGGCTCAATAATTGTATCTCCTGGTTTGATAAGACCATTCTCTTCTGCAACGTGCAGTAAATTATAGGCAGCACGGTCTTTCACACTGCGTGATGGATTAAACATTTCTAGTTTTACATACACATCTGCTGCGTCTTCTGGAATAAATTTAGATAATCGGACGACAGGTGTATCTCCTATTAATTCTGTAACATTTTCACATAATTTCATAGTGCATCCCCTATTCTATCGTTTTCTTATCACTTGGTAATAACCAAGAAGTAAGTCCAATTAATGGTAGACAACTACATAGTAACATAATGAATTGTAGACTATATATGTCAGCCAATTTCCCAAGGACTACAGAACCTAAAGCGCCGAGTCCAAACGCAAGCCCTACAATTAATCCAGATACCATCCCTACTTTTCCAGGAACAAGCTCTTGCGCATAAACAACAATTACACTAAAACTACTTGAACTAATAAAACCAATACATAAAAATAGCGGTACGACCCATACGAGCGAAACGTGAGGTAATAAAAGTGCAAGTGGGGCTGAACCAAGCATTGAAAATACAATAATTGTTTTCTTTCCAAATCGATCTGCTAACGGTCCACCAAAGAAAGTTCCTAATACACCGGCAATCATAAATGCGAATACGAAATACTGGGCATTTTTTATAGATAAACCGTAATGCTCAATTAAGTAAAATTGATAAAAATTCCCAATACCAGCACCGTACCAAGAACGTACAAAAGTAAGAAAAACAAGAAGTATAATAACAAATTTAATATGTGTACTTACTATCGCATTTTCAGCCTCAAGCGCAGCCCTCTTCTTTCTTCTTACAGCACCAGTAGCTAATTCATTCCTATACCAATTTGATACGAAAATTAATAATACAATTCCTACCGCTGCAAAAGCTGTAAAACCTAAAGAGCCAATTTGGCCGAGTGGAACGAAAATTAACGCTGTAAAAATAGGAGCTAGGGAATTCCCTGTATTTCCTCCCACTTGATAAATTGCTTGTGCTAAACCTCGTTTTGCCCCTGCCGCCATATAAGCAACACGAGCACCTTCTGGATGGAAGACTGCGGAACCTAATCCGATAAATAAAACAGAAATAATAACAATAATAAAGTTCGGTGCAAATGCAAGTCCAATCATCCCAAGCATACTCGAAAACATACCGAGCGGTAATAAAAATGGTGACGGCTTCTTATCAGAATACATACCAAAAACCGGCTGCATAATCGATGACGTCATATTTAACGCAAACGCAATCCACCCTACTTGCATATAGGATAAATTCATCGTTTTTTCCAAAATAGGAAACAATGCCGGCACAACTGCTTGCATCGAGTCATTTAAAAAGTGACCGAAACTAATCGCAAATAGTATTCGATATATCGTCGGTGTTTCTATTGTATTTTTTTTCGAAACTGCCTGCATATATGAATCTCTCCTTCCTGTACAAAATATATATTTATTACAGCAGGTGTAATAAAGTAAGACTTTAATCTTGATAAATTCTGACTTTTGAAACATTTCTATTCTATACTGGTTTCATTTCTTTTTCCAGAAATATCACTTCTTAAATAATATATTTTTTCTATACGTTTTATCGGATTTATTTATAGAAATTTTCTATATTTTCTTTTATAATAGGACGGAGATGAATGGAAGGATGACAACTATGAAGAAAAAAACAAAAGGAATCGTTGCACTCTCAATCACATTATCTATGTTTTTAACAGCATGTGGTCAAAAACAAGAGGCAACAACTACCGGAGAAAAGAAAAAAGAATCTTCAAAACAAGTATTAAACATTGTAGAAGCTGGGGAAATTTCTACACTTGATTCATCTATCGCAACTGATGGGTTTTCTTACGCTGCATTAAACAACGTAATGGAGGGATTATATATGCCTGGTCCTGACAATAAACCTGTTCCTGCGGCAGCTGAATCATACAAACTGAGCGAAGACGGAAAAACATATACATTCACATTACACGATTCAAAATGGTCAAATGGTGATCCAGTGACTGCTCATGATTTTGAATACGCATGGAAACGTGCTATAAACCCAGAAACTGCTTCTGAATACGCACATATTATGTTCGATATTAAAAACGCTGAAAAAATAAATAAAAAAGAATTACCAATTGATTCATTTGGTGTAAAGGCGATTGATAATAAAACGCTTGAAGTACAGTTAGAACACCCTGTTCCATACTTTTTAGGGTTAATGGGATTTGCAACATTTTATCCTCAAAACAAAAAAGTTTTAGAAGCGCAAGGGAAAAATTACGGACTTGAAGCTGCAAATGTAGTTTATAACGGGCCGTTTCAATTAAGTGAATGGAAACATGATACAAGTTATAAAATGTCAAAAAACCCGAACTACTGGGATAATAAAAATGTGAAGTTAAGTGAAATTAATGTAAATATCGTAAAAGATACTTCCACAGCCGTTAATTTATTTGAAAGCAAACAAGTAGACCGAATTACGATTAATTCAGAGTTTGTTGATAAATATCAAAAAGATCCGAGCTTAAAGAAAATGGAACGTCCTTCTATGACATTTTTCCGATTTAGCCAAAAGAATCCTTTATTAGCAAACAAGAATGCTCGAAAAGCTATTTCGCTCGCTTTTGATAAACAAGGAATCGCAACAACGATTTTAAATAATGGTTCTATACCTGCGAATGCATTTGTTCCGAAAGGATTCGTAAAAGGACCTGATAATAAAGATTTTCGCAGTACAAGTAATGTAAAAGTAGAAACAAATGTGAAAGAAGCTAAAACACTATGGGAAACTGCAAAAAAAGAAACAAACTTACAAAACGCTTCACTTTCAATCATAACAACTGATGAGTCTAACGATAAAAAAATTAGCGAGTTTTTAAAAGGTGAATTGGAGAAAAACTTACCTGGCTTAAAAATCACATTACAGCCCCTTCCAGTAAAAGCATTTTTAGATCGTGAAGGAAATGGTGACTATGAAATTTCACTTTCTACATGGGGACCAGATTATCCTGATCCTACAACATTCTTAAATATGTTTGTCACTGGCGGACCGTTTAATAAGATGAGCTATTCAAACAAACAATACGACGAATTAATTGAGAAAACGAGCTCTACTTTAGCAACTGATTTACCAACACGTTGGAAAGCGTTCCAAGATGCAGAGAAAATTTTACTGGAAGATGATGCAGCTATCGCTCCAATCTTCCAATCAGGCCTGGTATATTTAGAACGTCCAACAGTAAAAGATGTTGTCATTCGTCCATTTGCAGGAATTTATTCTTATAAGTGGGCCTCTATTACAGAATAAGAAAAAGGCGATCCTAACATATATTAGGATCGCCTTCTTTATTAAATTGCAAAACGCTTATACTTTTCGTAATCACTCGTCTTACATTCTACTTCTAGTTTTGTACCTTCGTTTTCATAACTTGTAGATAAAACGTGCGCATGATTATTGAAATAAGAAACTACCTGCCCTTGATCATACGGAATTAACATTTCACACTTCGTATACTCTTTATAGATGTGTGAGCGAATCATTTCTACAAGTTCTTCAATTCCAACATGTTTCTTCGCTGATAAATAAACGCGGTCTTCTTGCACTTTCGGAATTTCAACATCTACCATATCTGATTTATTATAAGCATAGATTGTTGGAATATTTTCTACTCCAATTTTCTTTAACGTTTCATTTGTAATATCAATTAACTGTTCATAATTTGGATTTGCGTAATCTACAACATGAATAAGTAAGTCTGCTTCCGCTACCTCTTCCAATGTTGAACGGAATGCTTTTACAAGATGATGCGGTAATTTACTTACAAACCCAACAGTATCTGTTAATAAGAATGATTTGTTATCTGGCAAATCAATATTTCGTACAGATGTTTCTAACGTCGCGAATAACATATCTTTTTCAAATACTTGTTTTTCTTCTGTACCATTATAAATTTCAAGCATCGCATTCATCGTCGTTGACTTTCCTGCGTTCGTATAACCTACTAATGCTACAACTGGTACTTCATTTTTCTTACGTTGCTTTCGCTGTGTTTGACGCTGCGCAACAAGTGCTTCTAGATCTTTATTTAAAACTGAAATCTGTTCTTCAATTTTACGACGATCTAACTCTAATTTCTTCTCACCGACACCTTTATTTTTCGTGCCAACTCCGCCGCTCTGTCTCCCTAACGATTCACGAAGACCTATTAAACGAGGCATCATATACTGAAGGTGCGCTACCTCTACTTGCAACTGCGCTTCTTTCGTTTTCGCACGTTGCGCAAAAATATCTAAAATTAATATGGTACGGTCAATTACTTTGCAATCTAAATCCGCTTCTAAATTTCGAATTTGAGAAGGAGATAATTCGTCGTTAAAGATTACCATATTCGCATCTACTTCATTTACATAAGCTGCTACTTCTTCGATTTTTCCTTTTCCAATATAATGGGATGGATTTACTCGTTGTAAATTTTGCGTCACTTGCCCAATTACCTCTACATCACAAGCTTCTGCAAGATTTGTTAGCTCTTCCATTGAATATGCAAAATCATCTTCATTACCTAAATTTACTCCAACTAAAACTGCTCTTTGTAATAATTCTTCCATATATTTATTCCTCCATTTCGATTACGTAAAATAAAAAACACAGGTTACTGCCTGTGTTTTCGTAAACGGATAAGGGTTCACCAAAGAAATAGAAGAAAGTTATACTTTCATCCTATCTCATAGTCAAAAAGTCCCATGATCATATACGCATCCACAATAAGTGTTCACCTATACGATCCCATTCTATTTATAAAGGCAAAACAAAAAGAGGGCGTATTCGTCCCTCCCTCTTTTTCACATATAAGCTTAATAAAGGGTTCCTTTAAAATAGGCAGACCAATCCCGTTCACTCTGCACACAGACAGAGCCTTTGAGCGCTATTCAATTATTTGCACAAAGTATTGAGACGTAATCTGATTAAGATCAAAGGAAGCCCCTCCGTTCATTTTAAGTTACATAAAGTGTAGCATAAGTAATTCGCTTTCACAAGATTAAACCACCTATAGAAACAGAAAGAAAATCCTTATATATTTACTTTAATCGTCATTTTTTGCGCGTTCTTCTTACACTAAAAATCACAAGAGCTACTATTAGTAACAGGCCTATAGAAAGGGTAACAACTTGCCACCAACTGAAACCGCTGACCATCTTCCCTTTTAAATCGACTTTCTTCGTCGGAATAGACTCTTTTGCAATTTGACTTAAAGCCACTTTGTCCGCCCCTGCCTCATCTAATCTCTTCGTTCCACTACAACTATGTGTGTGTAATTGTTTTTCTGATCCTCTTTGAGAATAATATACTAAATACTCTCCTCCTTCTACAAAGTGAAATACACAATCACCACCATTTGTATATACAATAATTTGCGAAAAAGTTGTCCCTTTCCAAATTTTCTTCACTTCAAATAATACTTCAATCCCAACCCCTTCTTTCCTTCCAACCTCAATTACCTTCCCCTCAAATACTACATCGTTTTTTTGAAATGCATCTTCTGCTGATACGTTAATACAATCACAAGCATAAGATTTCCCTGAAAAAATAATAAGAATAAAGCTACAAATAATGACAACAGGCAATATATACAAAATTCTTTTCAAAGAGCCCAACTCTCTTCATTATCAATTTAAAAACTTATCGTATATTATTTTTTACAACACTCACCAAATTCCTTCATAGTAAATTAAGCATTCTAGTTTCAATACAATAAAAGTCTTTATTGACATTTTTATAACCTGATATTAGTATCAAGTTATAAAAATAAGTTAGGAGATGTTCCTATGCATTCTAAATCTCGTATTACTGCAATCGGTACTTATGTTCCAGATCAAATATTGTCTAATAACGATTTAGAAAAAATGATCAATACGAATGATGAATGGATTGTACAAAGAACAGGAATGAAGGAAAGAAGAATCGCTAGCGAAGAAGAATACTCCTCACACTTAGCCATTAAAGCAATCGAAAATTTATGTACAACATTTAAAAAGAACTTAGAAGATATCGACTGTATCATAGTCGCTACAACAACCGCTGACTATGTATTTCCTAGTGTCGCGTGTCAAATACAACAATATTTCAACATACCTCATACAATAGCATTTGATTTAAATGCGACTTGCGCTGGTTTCACATATGGACTACACGTAGCTAATAGCTTAATCACTTCTGGATCACATAAAAAAATACTTGTCGTAGCGTCAGAGACATTATCAAAAGTTACTGATTACACCGATAGAACGACTTGTATTCTGTTCGGTGATGGCGCTGGAGCTATTTTATTAGAAAAAGATGAAAACAAACCAAGCTTTATCGCTTCTCACATGGGAACAAACGGTGACGGCGGCATTCACCTATACAGAACAAACTTATCTACTACTATGAATGACACACCACTGCAAACAAATGAAAAAATCGTGCAAAACGGAAGAGAAGTATATAAATGGGCAACACGCACGGTACCAGCAGGTATAAAAGAACTATTACATACCGCACATATGCAAATAGATGATATAGACTGGTTCGTACCTCACAGTGTTAACTTACGAATGATTGAATCTATTTGTGAGAAAACCGAAATTCCAATTTCAAAAACTTTGATGAGTGTAAAATACATGGGGAATACATCTTCAGCTTCTATTCCACTTGCTCTAGATTTAGCTAGAAAAGAAGGAAAATTAAATAATGGAGACACACTTTTACTGTACGGATTTGGTGGTGGCCTCACACATTTAGGTCTTATTGTGGAGTGGGATTTAAGTTAAAAGTATGAAAAGAGGTTCTAGTCAGTAACTAGAACCTCTCTTTAATTTCTTTCTCCTTTTCGAGACCATATCACAACAGGAATGAGCATAAAAGCTAACACTCCTCCCACTAACGACAATGCCGCATAGCTCGAATTCGCCACTACCATTCCTGACATCGCTCCACCTGAAGCTCCAGCTAGCGCAATAAACACATCGATCTTTCCTTGTGTTTTTGCACGTGTGGAAGGTATAGTTGCATCAACAATTTGAGCAGTACCACTTATTAAACCGAGGTTCCATCCTAATCCAAGTAAAGACAAAGCAACAATTAATAGTATTAAAGAATCACTCGGCGCTATTGCAGCTATAACACCTGCTGCTAGTAAAATTACTCCACCAGCTATACTCATCGTAGTTCTGCCAATTTTATCAATTAACATTCCCGTAACGAGAGATGGAAGATACATTGCACCTACATGAAAACCAATCACAAGTCCTACTGCACTTAATCCATGACCGTGATGCCCCATATGAACTGGAGTCATCGTCATAATTGCAACCATCACGATTTGAGTAAGTATCATTACGATTGCCCCAACTGTAATACCTCGTTTATTTTCTGTCGCTTCTTCTATTACTGCTTGCCCTTTATATGTACGCTCTTGTTTATATGTTTCTATCATATTAGCAATAAGTAACGGATCTGGACGAAGCATAACAAATAGAATAAAACCAGCTAGTATAAATGCTGCTGCCGATAATATGAACGGACCAGCAAGTTCAGGAATTCCAATTGAATGAGCAAACCTTCCCATTACACCTACTAAATTTGGACCTGCGACTGCACCAAAAGTCGTCATTACCATCGTAATACTAATAGCAGTTGCTCTTTGCTTCTTATTCGCTAAATCCGTTCCAGCATAACGCGCTTGTAAATTCGTAGCTGTGCCCGCGCCATATATAAGTAAAGAAACTAGTAAAAGAATAATACTATTTGTTAAAGCTGCCACCACAACTCCAATAGCCCCTAGTCCACCTACAATAAAACCTCCTGCAAGCCCTATGCGGCGACCATGTTTTTGTGATAACTTCCCAACAAAGAAAGCCGCTACCGCAGATCCCATTGTAAACATAGCTGCTGGCAATCCTGCATATGCATCTGTCCCAAGCATTTGCTGCGCAAGAAGTGCACCTACTGTAATGCCAGCAGCTAACCCTGCTCCGCCGAACATTTGTGAGATGCTGACGATTATTAATGTTCGTTTGTATAATTTTTGTTGGTCTTCTGCTGTGTATGTTTGATTACTTATTGAAGCATCTGCTGTATCTATCATTTTCTCACCCTCTCTATAAAACTAATATCTCTTGTTAATGTACTATAGAACAACAATATCCCCAAATTTAAAATGCTGAAATTCATTTATACATGTAAAGAATCCCACGGTTTACATTTTGCCTATTACCGAGGGGTTCCCAAAATAACTATACTAATTTTTTCACAGCTAGCATTCCATCATTTGAATATAACTCACCTTTAGCTTATTTCCCATACACTCCCCCTACAACTCTTTCCCCTCTCTTTTTACTCAAAGCCTTTCCTTCCCAAAATAATAAACTTACTAAAGCAAAAACTAAAATAATTGGCACACTCGCTTTATATAAATCTGTAAAACTCATTGCCATCTGATTTTGAGCATAGTGATTCACATCATTTGAAAATGCAAGTACCTCTTTCTTTATATTTCCCTCTTGTTTTTCAACTTCTTTTGTCACTTGATTCATAACTTCTTCTCTTTTTACATCTCTATATTCTACTGGAACTCCGCTTAATACTTCATCCACCTTTTGGTGAATTAACTCTTCTTTTTTCCCTTTATTTAACCCTAAAAATGTTTCATTTTGTTTCACTTCTGTAATTGTGTCTATACTTTGTTTCTCTATCTTTTCTTTTGTTGCTTGTAATATTTCAGCTTGCTGAGTACGATCCACATGAATATTGCGTACTTTTTCTTCTGCATAACGATATACATTCTCTTTATTTACAGCTAAATTGTACGTTAAATTAGATACAAATATTGCGACCGCTAATACAATTCCAACTTGTCGTAACATCGAGACAACACTTTGAGAAGCGGTTAATAATTCCCCTTCAAACGAAGATGCACTTAAAACTGTAATTGGACCTACTACTAAACCATATCCAACACCTAGTATCATACATGGAATAATTATTTCTATATTTGTTGAATTAACACCAATCATTTGCAACCAATAATAAGATAGACCCATAACAAGAAATCCTGACAAAATAATAGTTACTTTTCCAAGCTTTTGAATTAAAGTTGCTGCAACTGGTGAAACAAAAAATATCATTGCTGAAATAGGTGTCACTAAAAAAGCTGCTTCAATTTCCGTTCGACCCTGTATTTTCGTCAAGAATGTTGGAAGCAATACAGTAACTCCAATTAAAAATAAATTACTCAATATTACAACGATAGATGCCCCGACAAACATTCGATCTTGAAATAACTTTAAATTCACCATTGGATTATGAATCTTTCGTTCTACTAGAACAAATAGAACAAGAGAAATAGCGCTAAGTGCATAACAAAACAAAGCAATATTACTTTGCCATCCCCATGTATTTCCTTTTACTAATATGAGAGTCAAAGAAAAAATTGCTGTGCTACTTAATACTAGTCCTCCCCAATCTATTTTTGAGATAATACGTTCTTCATTTTTTATTTGTAGCATAATGCAGCATAAAATGATTCCAAGAATACAAATTGGAACATTAACAAAGAACACCCATCTCCAACCGAAATTTTGTGTAATAATTCCACCTATTACTGGTCCCATCGCCGCTGACAATCCTTGTGTTACTCCTAAAATTGCAAGTGCAACATGCCTCTTAGCTAATGGCATTGCAGATACACCAATCACCATACTTGTTGGAAATAAAATGGCTGCCCCAATGCTTTGGATAAAACGAGAAAAAATGAGAAAGTCGCCTGTATTAGCAAAAGCGCAAAGTACCGATCCACCACCAAAAACCACCAGGCCAAGAATATACATCTTTGCTTTTCCAAAAATATCAGCTATCCGTCCTAGTGGAATGGCGAGTACTGCAATTGTCATTGTATAAACATTTAATACCCAAGACATCTTCTCTAATGAAGTATTTACACTCCTTTGTATAGCCGGTAAAGCTATATTCATAATTGTCGTATCAATCATACAAAGAAAGATACCTAGACACATTAAAAAGACAATCTTAATACCCTTTGATTGCTCCATTTCCTTCTACCCCTTTATTGTGAACGTGTTTTCATTCTTGCATTTTATTGTGTTCTTTTGCTTCTAATTGCTCTAGTTTTCTTTTCAATGTCTCTACTTGAGCACTATACGATGCGATACCTACATCAAGTGAAATTTCCTCGACAAAAGTCATACCTTCTCTCCACTTTTCATATTTCAAACGAAGATCCGCAATATATGCTTCTTTCCTTTCAATTTCGTCCTCAATCCATTTTTTTATCGCCTTATCATCACTATAATTACCGAAATACATCCTCATTAAAAAATCTGAACGTAAAACATCTTTCTCTACATCTGTTTGCATGTATTGATAAAACTCCTCACGCCCTTCATCTGTAATAAAATACATTTTCTTATTCGGTTTCCCTTCTTGCATAATAACTTCTTTCTTTATTTTCCCCTCTTTTTCCAACTGTCGTAACGTTGGATAAATCATTCCAAAACTCCCATCAAAAAAATGAGTAAATACGTCTTCGAACACAATTTTAATATCATAACCAGATAATTCTTTTTCCATTAGTAAACCTAAAACAACATCTCTTCCCTTCAAAATAAGACCCCCACATAGTATATAATCAATAATCATATTAACATTGTTAATATGATTATTGATTATATACCTTATTCTGTTAATTGTAAAATGTTTCTAAATAAAAAAACACCCTGTAATTTTGTTGTTCAACATTACAGGGTATCTCTACTTTATATTTCATATACAAACCTTATACTATTTTACAACTACATCTTGATTAGCTTCAAAGCCTTCTGTCTTACCTTCTTTCATCTCATAATAATACGAAGGTAATTCTATATTATGTTCTAAGAGATAATCCTCAATTAATGAAATTATCACTTTCAACGTTTTCAATCGAGCGTATAATTTATCATTACTCGCAATAATTTCCCATTTCGCATTTGGCTTATTTGTTTTTTCAAACATGTCTTCCATTGCTTCGACATACTCGTCCCATTTTTCACGGTTACGCCAATCTTCCTCTGTAATTTTCCATCGTTTCAAAGGATTGTTCTCTCTATCTTTAAACCTCTTTAATTGCTCATCTTTACTAATATGATAGAAGAACTTCCCGATTATATAATGATCATCTGTTAGTAGTTTTTCAAAGTCATTAATCTCATCATACGCTCTCGTCCACTCTTCCTCTGTAGCAAAGCCTTCAACACACTCAACTAACACACGGCCGTACCATGAGCGATCAAAAATAGTAATTTGCCCGTACTGAGGTAGTTTCCGCCAGAAACGTTGCAAGTAATGGTACCGTTTTTCATGAGGCGCTGGTGCTCCAATTGGATCTACTTGGAACCCACGCGGATCGAGGTGTTCCGTCACTCGCTTAATCGCTCCCCCTTTTCCAGCCGCATCCCAACCTTCCATAACGAGCATAACTGCAATTTTTTCTTCTTTTACAATTTGCTGCAGTGCTAATAAACGCCTTTGGTATTTTTCAAGTTTCTTATTATACTTAGATTTCGATTCTATTCTTTTCATTAAATCTACTTTAGCAAGATGTCCATTTTCCATAAAACAATTCCCCCTTGTTGTATGACAATATTATCTTAACATACTTTTGGTAATTTTTTCATATTGTAAAAAACTGTGTAGAAAAATCTCTACGCAGCTTTCATAAAGAATATAGCAATTAAAATAATAGTAATAACCGCATCCACAATATAAGTTATATATAGCGAAATATTAAAACCAATTTTTGCATTTAAAATGTAAACTACTGTCATGAGCGTCATAAATATCGCGGGAATTAAGGAAACTACATCCACTTTTCCTTTTATGAATAAATACACTGCTCCAATCCATCACGCAATTGCTACAGTCGATTATTTAGCCCAAGAGAAATCCCTCCATCTTATTCACTAAGAGAGACTATATTTTTTACAATTGAATTATGGTATACCCTCTCATAAAAAGAAGATAATAATAAATAAATCCGTTACAGAATGGGAGTTCTCTAAAGATGAAACGAAAAATATTTTCTCTCTTTGTACTTATCTGTGTAGCACTACCGATGCATGCTAGTGCTTATACATTTCCATCACTACCAATTTCTTCACAGTCTAAACAATGGTATATTGAAATTGATAAATCTCATAACTCAAACAAGCAAGCAATCCAGCCAAAACAAGGTGTATTTGATACGTACAGTTTACTCGTAAAAAACATCGGTCATGATGTATCAAACGTATCTGTAGAAATACTTGATAACAATCCTACCTCTAAAGCTACTGTTAAACCTACGACACCTAATATAAACGTTTCTAAAAGTCAGACAGGCTCTGACTACATGGTATTCCCTTTAGACTTTAACAGCCATAATTTCAAAGTCGTCATTACTTGGGAAGAAAAAAATTTCTCGTATAATGGCCATCCGGTAAATGAGAGTGAAAAAATGAAACAAACATTTGTGTTTAATGAAGAGTAAGCCCTAATTTGATTAGGGCTTACTCTTGCTTTTTAAAACCAGCTTGTATCGCTTCTGTCACTTCTTTTGTGATTTCCATTTTTGTTGCTACCGTACTAATTTTCTTGTCCCAAATATGTACGGTAGGCTTTTCGTTACAAAGATGCTTTATTAATACTAGTTGATTATATGTTAGCTTATTTCCTCTATGGGTAGCGATATAGACTGTGAAATTTTTTGCTTCAAATACCTTTTCTCCTAAAATATATTTACATCCCAACTCATCTACTAGTAAATCATGTAGGTTTTCTATATTCATATACCATATCCCCTTTTAGCTTACATAATCAATCGAACCGACGAATACTTGGTACAGACAATGCTATTCCAATTGTTACAAGTACTAAAATAGCTAGTGCTATAATCGTTATTTCGCCACCTATGACAGTAGCTAACCAGCCTACAACCACATAACCTAGTGGCAATAAAGCAAATGAACCTAACATATCAAGGCTTGCCACTCTTCCAAATGCTTCTTCTGGTACAAGCTCTTGTAAACTTGTTTCCCAAATGAGTCCAAATATCATCATACCGAACCCTTCAATTGCCATTAATCCAATTAAAGATGATGAACATTAAATAACCATGGAATTAATACGACGATAATTCCTGCATAACAAATATTTATGAAAGAAAAGACTAAAATTGTAACCCATAGCCACGGATGACTTTTTAAAACGAAAACACCTTCCATAAACTCTTGTTTGTAATTGACCTTACTCTTTTCAATGGGTCTTACTTTTTTAAACTTTATTTCTCTTAAAAATAATAAACAAAAAAATGATAACAAATACGTTACTGCATCTAGTCCAAATCCTATTCCGGCGGATGCAACTGAAACGATCAATCCTCCAAGAGCCGGTCCAATTAATCGAATACCTTGATTACTCATTTGTGTTAATGCATTAGCTGCGTTTCGAATTTCTGGTACAAATACTTTTGCTCTTACAGCTGAATACGCTGGCTGAAATATGCCTTCCATAAGCCCATATAATGCCACTAGTACGTATAGAAATGGAATTGTTAAAACATCCATAAATATAAGTGTTGCAAGTAATAGCATTAATATACAGCGGATTATATCTGTAAATAACATTAATTTTACTCGGTCAATTCGATCTACAACTAAACCCGCAAACGGTAAAGCAAGAATATTAGGTAGCATGTACATTGCCATTGTCATCCCCATTACAACTGTTGAACCAGTCAATGAATAAACAACGACTGGCAAAATAACCATCGTTATAGAACTCCCTAAAGTCGAAAGTAATTGCCCAATCCACAAAAACTTAAAATGTCGTGACGCTTTAACTGGCAACAATAATTTACCAACATACCCCAAAGCTTTTTCTCTTTGTACTTCCCCTTGCATTTCTCTCTCCTCTTTTCAAATGATTATAGACTTTATAATATTTTACTAAAAATTCCTAATATTCTTTTTCAATTATATAAGAAACCATTATGTTATGGTAAAATTATCAAAATAAATATAAAGGAGAATACATTATTATGCCTCAAAATTCTCATAACATCGAGCACCGCATCTATACAATGTGTATGATCCAGCGAAATAATGAAGTTTTACTTATAAAACGCCCCGATCATCGAGGTTTTCCTGGCTACATCGCTCCTGGCGGAAAAGTAGATTTCCCAGAAAGTATCGTTCAAGCTGCTAAACGAGAAGTAAAAGAAGAAACTGGATTACTTGTTTCAAATTTAACTTTTAAAGGATTAGATGAATACGTAAATCCGAAAGAAAATGTTCGATATATGGTATTTAACTATTGGACAGATTCATTTGAAGGTGAACTCCTTTTGAATCCTCCTGAAGGCGAATTATTATGGGTGCCAATTGATACAGCATTAAATCTTCCTATGCAAGATTGGTTTAAAGAGAGATTCCCATTATTTTTTGAAATAGGTACGTTTGAAATTCAACGTGTTTGGGACCGAGACTTAGATAAACAAGTTGCTATGACAATTACGCATACGTAAAAAAAGCTTGGTATCTCTCCAAGCTTTTTTCACTTTCCTTCTCTTTTCTTAATCTCATAATCAATTTCTAAAAACTTAACTCCAAATATCCACATTCTATGGTTAGCTTCTAATATGTGATTCGTGTTCTCCTTTATAATAAAAGTCTCTGCTAACGGTAAACGAATTGTAAAGAAATGAGTATGTAAATAAATCCCCTCATCTCCTTTACCATTTCTTCTCAGCTTACTAGTAATGATTAAATCATTGCTCTTATTACATAATTTTAAAACCCCCGTCATATTCGAATATGGTAAAGGTAATGCAATATTCATATATGTCTCGCTCTTATATGTGTGCTTTGAGTAAAGAGCTACAAAAATAGATTCTCCTGCTTCATTTTTTCTTAGCCAAGCCCTTACATTCTCCCTTCCATCTTTCTCATCTATTATCCCAACGATAGAGCCATGCATCGTTTCCCACTTACCGCCCATTCCTAAATGTATTTGTCCTACACGCTTACTCATTTTCTCATAGCAAAATGCAACCGGACGAAACCAACGAGCCCACTTAATATGCGATTGTAACTCATACTCTTTTGTATTTTCATAAAAACGAGTAATACTTATAGGAATCTTCGCCATGTCAAATCCCTCACTATGAAAATCGTTCATATTATCAACTAAACCTTTGTATTCCTTGCTATCTATTAAACTTCTGTTATGTAAAAATGCTTCCCCAACTGTCGTATTTCCTCTTAACCTGCTCATTGGTTTCCCGTAATATTTATAATTCGGAGCACTCTTTTCAATCATCCAGCCGACAAATGCGGGTAACGCTACTCCAATTCCATTGGCAACACCGTGAATCCAAACCATTTGAGCAATTGTAATCGTCATTACATGTTTCAAATTCCCATATGAATATATAAGTGAAAACATAATTGTTACCATGAGTGTACTAGACGATATGATTAGAAGAACCTTTGCACTAATAGCATTAAATTTCGTACGCCAAACATAAATCCCATAACTATAAATAGCGCATAAATATAGGAACACTGCAAAAAATTCAAATACTCTTGAGTACGTAATTCCTATTGCAACTGTCATAGGTGAAATGACGATGACAAACATAATAGCATCATATACTTTACTTCTCTTTTCTCTTTTCCTCCCAATTAAACCAGCTGATAACGGCAATAGAAATGCCGAATAATGAAAGTGTGCAGCTGTAAGCAAAACAATGTCGGAACTAAAGTGCATAATGGAAAGCTTTGCTACAGAAGCAAAAAACCAGAAACCACCTAAAAACAAATACATAAACGCACTATCGATAGCTGTCTCCTCTAACGGTTTCCATCCTCTTTCTAGCAATCTACTTATACCAAATAACGCAACAATTCCTGTATATACAAACCAAAGTAACGCAAAGAAATAATGATTTGTTACGAAAGCTAACATTGCACTAATTGCTGCAATTGGATATAACAGCAATACAAATTTATAAAAGAATACATACGATCCATTTCTTGTTTTCTTATCAATGATGCAAAATGACATCGGTATAAATAACAAAATAGATAATAAAATAATTGCTTCCACCGGGTTTATATTTGACCACTCACATATTAGAAAAATATTATAACAAGCAAACCCAACTATTATATTTTTCATATCATTTATTTCCTCTCTACAAATGTTCCCTTATATGAAAATAATGAACCAATTAACGGATTGCTTACTTGTACATGAATTCGAAAGCACTGTAGTGTTTCATCATAACTTTCTACAATATTGGCCTCTCCGTATAAAAACCTAGGTAACGGGACTTTCCTTCCAAACATGTAAAACCATTGTTTCTTTGAACAAATATGCATTGCCCCCACCTCATCAATATGAAAATTCAATGTAGAAACAAGTATTTGCGGTTCACCAAAATAATCTAAAATTTCATTATTCTCTTCATCCATCTGCATAATGGCGTTAAAGTATCTTTTCTTATTATGAAAATAAAAAGTACGATTCCACTGCACAAATTCATTTCCATGTTCATCTCGCTCAGCGGTATTATGTATTGTAAATGGCACTTCCTTCCCCCGCTCAGAGAAAAACATTCTAAACTTCGATGCAATTTTTAATATTAATTTTACGAAAAAAGAACCTCCGTAAATTTCATCCATTTCTCCTTCTCCAGTAAAGCTATTTTCTTCCGTGATCTCATAGCGTTTCTGTAATTTCGGATGAAGTTTTTTATAAGAATCCCCTAATAGTCTTTCATACATATTAGCCATACATTATTCCTTTCTCTTGCAATTTTTTGCGCTCGGTAAATCAGAACCATTTATATAACCGACAATCGATAACCCCATAAGTAGAACGTTTAATGTAATTGGATTAAACGGCTCTGTAAAGCTTACGATATTCGTAAAACCCGCCGCTATCGTTAAGGCTATTAACATAAAAATATGTACGATAAATACTTTTCGTTTTGGAAATGGCAACAGCCATATGACACCAAAAATAATTTCTAATAATCCAATTATTTTAAGTACAAAAATACTATATTCCGTTGAACCAATTATCACAGATAGCATTTTTACTTCTTCTGAATGAGTAAACACTAGTTTCGGCACTATTCCTTGATACATCCATACAAAAGCAAATAAAAAACATACAAGCCAATATGTCATTGTTCTTCTAATTAGTAATCTCGGATGAAGTCCCTTTTCTAACCATAATTTTAAAGCATCAAAACTCCAAGCAGTCGCCCAGCCTAATAACGGACGAAACATATAGAAATCTATTACATTTCCTATACGACCAAACCTCGTATCGTAATCATATTGCGTCTCAAAATGAATGTGTTCTTTACGCGGTGTATACTTCCAATAACCACGCCCTATTTGAATAAGTGATAATTTATTATCTGTCCAAAATTTTAAAGAAGAAATCCGTTCACCCGTTTCTTTTCTTATTTCTCCTATCGATTCCCCTTCACCAGCTATTTCAAGTCCAAATCCAATTTTAGTTTTATATAAAAACTTCTGCGGTTCTCCTTCTTTTTTCTCTAAATACGAAATTTCAGTAAAGCGAGCATCCCATTCTGTATGTATATCTGGTTCCTGTGTATATCCCCATAATTTTTCCATTGTTGTGTTCATTTCTGCCGAAACATAAATAGGCTTTTTCCCCTTCATTCTTCCACCTCCTATGCACTATAAATTTAATGTACATGCTATGAATTTATTTTGCTACAGTTTTCACAAACTCCTTCAAGAAAAGAAAGAATTTTTAAAATTTATACAAAACACTTGATTCCCCGAAAAATTTAAATTATTATAAAACAAATGTTACCAACAACTTCATAAATCAAACACTCTCGCCTAAAACGTGAGATAGAGGTTGCGATACTTATGAGTATTCTAATGGAGACACAGAGATGTCTATGAAATTAGATGAAAGGAAGTATTGCCGAAATCGATACATTTCTCTGCATTTATCGATTGGGGCTGTTTTCGAATAGAAACAGAACTGTCATATGTACAGACGTGTATGTATGAAGAGCTATCTACAAAAAAGAGATATCATTTTTATGGTATTCCTTTTTTGGCGGTTTTTTTATTAGCTCCGTTTTCTGTTTCCCTTTTCCTGTAACAGCACCATCCTCACTTATTTGAGATGGTGTTTTTTGTTTTTCTCTGGTAACTACAGGAATATTGGGATCTATATATGTCCTAATCTATTCTTAAAAATGGATGAAAGAAGGAATTCGTAATGGAAACGATTGTACAAAAATTTGGTGGCACTTCTGTTGGAAGCGTTGAGCGCATTCAACATGTAGCAAATTTAATTATTGAAGAATATGAACGAGGACATAGTATCATCTCTGTCGTTTCAGCAATGGGAAAAAGCACAGATGAACTCGTAGCACTTGCTAACGCGATTTCAGAAAATCCGAGTAAACGCGAAATGGATATGCTTCTATCAACAGGAGAGCAAGTTACTATTTCATTATTAACGATGGCACTACAAGCAAAAGGTTATAACGCGATTTCATTAACAGGATGGCAAGCTGGTATTACGACAGAATCTGTACATAGTAGTGCACGGATTACTGACATTCATACAGATCGAATTCAATCTTATCTTACTGAAGGTACGATTGTTATTGTAGCTGGCTTCCAAGGAGCCAGTGAAGAACATGAAATTACAACGCTTGGACGCGGTGGTTCTGATACAACTGCTGTTGCATTAGCTGCTGCACTGAAAGCAAAAAAATGTGATATTTACACGGATGTGACCGGTGTATATACGACGGACCCACGAGTTGTAAAAGATGCTTATAAATTAGATGAAATTTCTTATGACGAAATGCTAGAACTAGCAAACCTCGGTGCTGGTGTATTACACCCGCGTGCTGTTGAGTTTGCTAAAAATCATAATGTCATGTTAGAAGTTCGCTCAAGTATGGAACAAGAATACGGAACAATTGTAAAAGGAGAATGTAACATGGAACAACAATCAATCGTTAAAGGTATTGCATTTGAAGATAATATTACACGCGTCACAATGAAAGGATTGGAACAAGGTGCACTTTCAACAGTTTTCTCTACATTAGCAACAGCACATATTAATGTAGATATCATCATTCAAAGTATTACAAATGAAGGAACTGTTCACCTCTCCTTCTCAATCCATTCTAATGATTTAAAAGAAACATTAGATGTATTGGAACAAAATCAAGAAACACTTCACTATGAATCTGTAGAATATGAAAATCATTTAGCAAAAGTATCCATTGTAGGATCTGGTATGGTCTCTAATCCAGGAGTTGCTGCGAATATGTTCACTACTTTAAAAGAAGAAAATATTCATATTAAAATGGTAAGTACATCAGAAATTAAAGTGTCTGTCGTTATTGACCGCCTTCATTTAGTAACAGGTGTTGAGGCACTGCATCAATCATTTATGGCGAAAGTTGAGCCTTTGGTGCAGATGAGTTAATTTTATATTTGGATTACAGCTTACAAACTCATATTAATAATCTATTTCCTTCCTATATAAATAGAAAGCTGTTTGCTTTGTATAGAGTGACAAGAAAGTTATTTACAACAATCGAGCCATTTAATAGCGTACAGGATAGGAATATTTTGTGGGAAACTCGAAGTTATTTTATCGAATAGCAACTACATTATTAAATTCTTGAAATGATAGCATTCACGAAATAAAGTTCGCGCATATTTCAATAGTAGAGGGTTTAGGAAGTGTTGTTCGTTAACAAGGTGTTATATACTATACCCGAAAACACTTTGTCACATTTTCCTACACTGTGACAAGGTGTTTTTTGTTTAGAAGAGATTTTAGTATAATTATAAGGATAATTAGATAATAAATTTATACATATAAGGAGATAAAGACTATGACAAACAACAGATTACTACGAATGGACAATGTCAGCATCGTTGTAGAATCCCTTGATAACGCAATCTCTTTCTTCGAGGAGATTGGCTTGAATCTCGAAGGGCGAGCTACTGTTGAAGGTGAATGGGCTGGTCGCGTAACAGGACTCGGTTCCCAGTGCGTAGAGATTGCTATGATGGTTACGCCAGATGGTCACAGCCGAATTGAACTTTCGCGATTTCTCACCCCACCTACTATAGCAGATCACCGGACAGCTCCTGTAAACGCCCTCGGTTATCTGCGTGTCATGTTCACCGTTGAAGACATTGATGAAATGGTATACAGACTTACTAAGCATGGTGCAGAGCTCGTTGGCGAAGTAGTTCAGTATGAGAACTCGTATCGACTCTGCTACATTCGTGGAACCGAAGGAATTTTAATCGGTTTAGCGGAAGAACTCGGTAACAAATAAGTAGGTGATGTTTTATAAAAAACCTTTACTGAAGTGAAAATATTTGAAGAAAATTCTTATTCAATAAAAAGAGCACTATTGTTAAATAAAACTTAGATTTTTAACCCCGTCCTAGCTTTAGAACGGGGTTATGCTTGTTTGCACTTTTAAAATCAAATAACTTTATTATCATTTTACAAATACATTTCGAGACTTTATACAAACAACTTTTCAACACATTATCGATATCTAGAAATATCCATAAAACAATTCAATTATTCATAATACCCTTTCCTAGGAAATATAATGGCCTCTTCTCACTTCTTATCATATACATTTCCTTTAAAAAACGATTTGAACTCAGTCAAAATAACTTTCTTAACATCAGAGTAAAAAACCATCATGAATAGTGCAATTCCTAATAAGATCTCTTGCATTCCTTCATAATCAATGAAAGCACTCAAAATTAGCAAACCACATCCAATATAAAAACCAAATTCATTCCCTTTCTCAAAATCTTCATCAATATGTATTTTCTCTTTAAAGCTTTGATTCTCTTTTATTAACTCATATAGCGTAACGTTATACATTTCACTAAGCAAAATTAAATTATCAATATCCGGACAGCTTTTATCATGTTCCCATTTACCCCGCTTTAACAGGCAGTAAATCTCATCAAAGCTTTTAAGCACAATCAAGGCAGCCAGATGCGATTAACTGCCTATAAAAGCCCGATTGGTTCAACTAATAATCAGTAGGATAAATCGCCCACTGATTAAAGTTTCACTTTATACACCGCTTGCCTTGTCACACCAATTTTCTTAGCAACATCTTCCTGTGAAAACCCTTTTGACTCTCGTAATCTTTTAAGTTGTTGTCCTAAGCTCATAACGTCCCCTCCTTTAACAAATTATTACATAAAAGGATCCAAAAAAGAAAGAAACCATTAGTAAAACCCACTGTAAACCACTCGTTTACACTATAAAAAAGAGAGAATAACTTTTTGAGCTATCCTCTCTCTTCTATTAAAACAGATGAATGTTTTCTTTCTTGCAAGCTTCACGTAAATCGTCAGGCCATACAGAAGATTGAACTTCCCCAATATGTGCTTTTCGTAAGAAGTACATGCACATTCTTGATTGTCCAATACCACCGCCAATTGTTAATGGTAGTACGTCTTCTAAAATACCTTTATGGAAATCATACTCACGTTTGAAGTCTTCACCTGTTTTCGTTAACTGCTCATCAAGTGATTTACTATCAACACGAATTCCCATTGATGATAATTCGAATGAAGATTGTAATACTGGGTGCCAGAATAAAATGTCACCGTTTAATTTCCAATCATCGTAATCAGCTGCGCGTCCGTCATGCTTTTCACCTGAACGAAGTGCATCACCAATCCCTATAATAAAGACTGCACCGTGTTCTTTTGCAATTGCATGTTCACGATCTTTCGGTGTCAATTCTGGATATTTATCTTCTAGTTCTTGGGAAGTGATGAAAACAACTTCTTCTGGTAAATACTTTCCAAGGAACGGATATTTTTCAAACAAGTGATCTTCTAAATCTTTGAATATTCCATAAATTGTTTGTACTGTTTCTTGCAAGTAGTCTACAGTGCGCCATTCTTTTTGAACAATTTTTTCCCAATCCCATTGGTCAACGTAAATGGAATGTGTTGCATCAAGTTCCTCATCACGACGAATTGCGTTCATGTTTGTATATAAACCTTCACCAGCTTCATATCCGTATTCATGTAATGCGAATCTTTTCCACTTCGCTAGTGAATGCACAATTTCTAATTCTTCTCCTGAATGTAACATATCAAATTCAATTGGACGTTCTACACCGTTTAAGTGATCATTTAATCCTGATTTTTTCGTTACGAATAATGGTGCAGATACGCGGAATAGTTCAAGGCGTTTTGCTAATTGATCCTCGAAAAATGTTTTAACTTCCTTAATTGCGATTTGAGTCTCTCTTACTGTCATTAATGATTGATACATGGTGGTTTCCTCCTAAAATGTTTGGATGTTGTGAAAAGAAGCCAACAAAAAAAGCCCTTCTTTCCCAAAAAACTGGGACGAAAGGCTTTGGTTCCGCGGTACCACCCAAATTAGCAACAGAGGTTGCTCACTTATACAGTACGGAGATGAAATATCTCGATACTGTTCTTCTTGTAACGGCGAAGTTCCCGGCTAAGTCTACTTTCCTATAAAGGATTTCGGTTAGCAACTCCAGGAGGTTCTTCATAATAGGCTTCGTATCAGGCTCGCACCACCCCTGACTCGCTTAGACTACATCCTACTACTACTCGTCCTTTCATAGTCGTTTTGTTGTCACATCTCTGAAACATTTTATTAATGATTATTCTATACAAAAAATAAAGAAAGTCAACAAAAAGTTTTAAAATATTTTTCAATTCTTTATTTTACGGCTTTATTGATTGTTTCCAATATACCCTCTTTACTTCTTTTGCCTTGTTAATCCCAAAAATGTTTCACTAACCGAGACTAACATATACACAACAAGTAATGTAATCGTTCGAAATATAGAATCCGCAGTATTTCGTATTATTTTCATTTTCTTTGTAATTCCTTTCAGTTTACTTGCAAATTCATGTTATACTATAGCATTCAAGCAGTTTATTTTTACTTAAAGTAATCATAGTCATTTATAAAGAGTATTTTCTAAATCATTGACTATTATCAAATAAGATTTTTATATAACGGAGTGATCATATGAGTAAAACGAAAGCAAAACCGAAAAAAGGTGTAGGACAAGGTACAGGAAGTAAAGGATGGAATCGTTGGCAATCAAGTGCAAAGAAAAAGGCAGCTGCAAAGCCATACAAAAGTAAAGGTACAAAGAAGTAAAATAAATAGTGTCTTATTTCTTTACTTTGTTCAAAACAAAATATTATTATTACACCAAAAAGCTATGCTCTCATAAATTTGAAAGCATAGCTTTTTCATATTAAATCATTAGAATATCTCGGATTTCTTCCTCCGTAATAGAAGATAATTTCTCTTCTCCCGGCTCAATCACTTCAGCGATTAAATTTTTCTTACTCTCTTGCAGTTCATGCATCTTTTCCTCAATTGTGCCGTGAGCCACTAATTTAATAACTTGTACCGTATTTTTTTGTCCCATTCGATATGCCCTATCTGCTGCTTGTTGTTCAACAGCTGGATTCCACCATAAATCGTATAATATAACCGTATCAGCACCCGTTAAGTTAAGACCAGTACCACCAGCTTTTAAAGAGATGAGAAATAGATCCCCTTCCCCTTCATTAAACCGATCACATAGCTCTACACGTTCTTGCGAAGGGGTATTTCCGTCTAAATAAAAGTATGGAATTGCTTGACGATTTAACTCACGGCCAATAATGGAAAGCATCTTCGTGAATTGAGAAAAGATAAGAATTCTCTTCCCTGTACTTCTACATTCCTCTAAAATCTCTAACAGTTGTTCAAATTTAGCTGAACTGCCCTTATAATCATCAACAAACAAAGCAGGGTGACAACAAATTTGGCGTAATCTTGTTAATCCCGCTAAAACTCTAATTTTATTTTTGCGTAACGTATCTTTGTCTAAATGTTTTAACGTTTCTTCCCTTAATTTCGCTAAATACGCAGCATACAATCTCTTTTGATCTGGTAACAACTCCGATGATTGTAGATGCTCTATTTTATCTGGAAGCTCCTGTAATACGTCCCCTTTTAATCGTCTTAATACGAAAGGTTTTACGCGCTTCGCTATATCTTCGCGCCTTAAATCACCGAATTCTTTTCTTCCTGGTAATAATTCCGGAAATACGACATGGAAGATAGACCATAGCTCTTCTAATGAATTTTCTACAGGCGTTCCCGTTAGCCCGAAACGATATTCAGCTTGAATTGTTTTCACTGCTTTTGCAGTTTGGGTTGTAGGATTTTTAAACGCCTGTGCTTCATCAAGAAACAGTGTATGAAACGGCCTCGCATACGATCTTATATCTCTTCTCAGTAATGGATATGACGTAATTACGACATCAAATTCCACTATGTCTTTTAATATTTTTCGCCGCTCCGTTTGATTTCCATCTGCAATAACCGCTCTAATATGCGGGGCGAATTTTTTCAATTCACTAAACCAATTATAAACAAGAGAGGACGGTGAAACGACTAATATAGGTAGTTTCTTTTCTCGAATTTCAGGCAACACAGAATCTATGTAAGCAATACTTTGCAGCGTTTTTCCAAGTCCCATATCATCTGCTAAAATACCGCCAAAGCGGTAATAGGCGAGTGTTTTCATCCACTCAAATCCGTATACTTGATACTCTCTCATTACAGCATGTAAAGTATTTGGCACTGTAAACTTTAATTTTTTCGGATTTTGAATGCTTTCCACTAAATCTTGAACAGACTCATCTAAACTTAAAACATTACCTTCGTGAAGTCCGTTCATCCATTTTACACTCCGAATAAGCGGAACATTCACTTCTTCCCCGTGTAAAAATTCTTTTCGAATACCTGATTCTTTTACAAACTGATTAATTTCATTAAACTCTTTGCTCTCTAGTGATAATAAAGAACCATTCGCTAATCGGTAATATTTGCGTTTCTCTTCAAGAGCGACTAATACACCTTTAATCTCCGCTTCTGGTATTCCTTTTATATCAAAACGAAATGATAACCAATCAATTCTTTCTTTTCTTCTCACTCTAATAAGTGGTGCTGTATCCCCTTTATGAATACGTAATTTAATTGCTGTCGTCGCATAAATGTCAACCAAGCCTTTTAACGACGGAACGACGTGATATAAAAAGTTATACTCAGCCTCTTCATTATGCATAAAGTAACCACCTTCTGTTTTCGCGAAGGCACTTTCACTCATAATGTCTAAAATCTCTTTTTCCTTTTTCTCATCACGATTAAAAACAGACGGCTGTCCGTCTTCTTCTAACGGATTGATCATGACGTTTCCATAATGAAATTCAAGACCTGCTAACAAACGATTTTTCACTCGATCTAAATACAGCTTTGCTTTTAGCGACGGCGTTTCAACACGATCTGATATTACTTCATCAATGCGTACCGTTCCCAGTTTCATTAATCCTGGCACAACTTTCGCGACGAAATGTTCCATCTTACTTTCAGGAATATAAAACTGATTGCTATTTGAGCGACTCATCATCTTTTGCAATTCAATAAGTCGCATACAATCTTCCATAGGTAAATGATATAATTTCCCATCGTAAAGAGCGTTGTTATACATTTCCATAACTTGAACACGATTTAAGCCGTCTATATGAAGTGTGAATCCACCATTATTTCCTTTCGTAAACTCAAAATGTAATGGCAATAAACCGTTTGAAATTTGTAAGCCATGAAACAGTTGCTCATGTTGTTTCAGCTGTACATACTCAACTTTATAAAGTGAAGAGAGCATATCTTTCCACGAAGCTGGCGGTATGAATATCATACTTTCATCTTGTTTCGCATGTACTTCTAACGCATCTTCATACATTTTTTCATTATGATACATTTTAATAAGCTGCTGAATAACCGCATCTGTTTCCTGCCTGAAGCTATGTACATCTGGTGTGTATGTAAATTCATTAGAACAATGAAAAGTCTCTCTCTTCTCCACTTTAGAAAGAAATTCTCTAATATGCTTTATAAAATATATTTTCGCAAGTTTTAACTGAATTCCAAGAAGGGCCCCACCACTTTTCGTCGCTACTGGTGAACATATAAACGCAACATCTAATATTTCACGTGTATCAAAACGGTGTTGTTTACTTTTTGGCCGCAGTGGTTTGTCTGCAAACAACTGAAACATTCCGCTCGTTAATTGATCATTTCCGCTCATATTTTCGGACATGCCGCCCGTTTGCTGGTTATAATTTATTTGTATTAGTACGGCTGCAACATGTTGACAGTACGTTTGAAAAGACGCTAATGAAGGACAACTACATCTCGCAACTACATCACCTTTTTTAGCTTTTTCTACTGTAACATGAAAATCTTCATTCCCTTTTACCGTCGCCTCACAAATTTCTTTCCTTTCATCATAATGATTCACGATTACTTTATTTGCTTTATAATAAGCTTCGCCTCTTTTATATGAGGTTTCTCCGCACACTTCTTTTATAATCGATTTATTTAATGTAAAACTCATTGTTTTGACACTTCCTTAATGTAAAACCATTTTCTCTTACTTAACATTTTACATGCTCTACGAGAAAATATAAAATATTGATTGAACAAAAAAAGATGCTTATTTATAAGCACCTTCTTCACTCTATCTCCATCAACCGTTTCGCCTCAAAATACAACACTTGAATAAATTTTTTCGTATTAATTCGTATATGGCCAGAAGTTGCTACTTCATCCTTTGTCATTTCTGTCATCCGCTTTCTAACTACAGTGAAATCAAAAAACTTCGGAGCATAACTTTCAAATTTCGGATTTGAAAAGTCTGTTAGTCCAAGGGAAGCTAAATGATTCAAGGATTGATAAATCGCTCTTCTTACACGTTGTTCAGATGCTTTTCTCTCCTTATCTATAGCTGCATCCGAAGTTATATGATCTAATTTTTTTAATGTTATTTGGTGAAAGATATCTTTTAAAGCAGGAAATCCAAATTCAAATGTTTGCACCTTTTCTTGTCCATATAAATATTCCAGTATACTAAGTAAATCTTTACTTCCGTTCTCTCCCGCAATACCGAGTTCTGCTAGTAAGAAGCGTCCTGAATCTGATATCTTTTTTCCTTCTTGCACTGTTTCACTACGCATTTGCGGCTTTTCCCACTGAAACACATTATTTAATGATTTTTGAATGTCATATATAGAACGTTCCAAACGAATACGCTCCATCACTTTTCGTACAACAGATACCACTTCAATTTTGTTTAGTGGTTTCGTAATATAATATTCAACACCAAGTGTATACGCCTCACCAATGAGCTGTTTCGATTCAACTTGGGAAATCATAATAATTTTCCCAGTAAATGAAGATGCTATATGGCGAACTGTTTCAATGCCGTCTCTCATCGGCATTAATAAATCAATAAATAAAATATCTACTTTTTTATAATTTAACTGTTCTGCTTCAATAAACGCTCCATCTTCCGATTCTCCAATTACTTCCCCAAGATCGCCATCCTCAATAATTTGCGAAAGCATCGAACGGAAAACTTCATCATCATCTACGATATAATAAAACAAACCTATTCCCCTTCCCGCTTTAAACTGCACTCCGGTAAACAAACGATAAACTTACACCCTTTTTCAGTTTCATTGTCTTCTAACCTTACTTCTCCGCCAAGCTCTGTTACCATTTCGTGTATGTAAGAAAGTCCAATACCTGTTGACGGTGTTCCTGTTTGATCATACTTGGAAGTAAACCCAGGCTTAAATACTAATTTCTTATACTTTTGTGCAATACCAGGGCCATCGTCAATTACTTCAAAGATTATATGTTGATCTCGTTTATATAACTTAATACGAATGAGACCTCTATCTTCAATTGCTTCCACTGCATTGGTAACTAAGTTATTAAAGATTGATAGCACTGTATACACGTGATATGCAGCGTGTTCACCTTCTATATGTTTTGAAAAACGTATATCTTTCCTTAGCATTTCAGCATATTTCTCATTTATTCTTACAATCATTTCTGTAAGCTCATTTCCTTCTACATACTCAGCCACATTTTTATCTAATAACAGTTTAGATAACCCTGCAAAAATTCTTTGATTATCTTTTTTTATTTCGTGCACTTCTCCTGCTATTTTCAATGCTGTTTTACTACTGGAATCATCATCTGTCTGTAAATTTCGATATAGTTGATATGCTTCTTGTGTAATCAATTCTGCATTTTGTAACGTTTTTTTCAAGTGAACAGATTCTACATATAAATTTGAAAGGTGCATGAACATTTTTTCATTTTCTTTTCGAACTTGTGACTCTTTTAATTTCGTTTCATATAAAATCATCATATTTAAAAAGCCAAGTGCAAAGAAACTACGAAAAATAGCAATAATAATTAATTTATTCACTTCAGAAACTGTTATTGTTGTACCGAGTACTACCATATGATAAATCGCAAGTTCTGACATACTTGCGATAATTTCAATTGTAATTCCAAGGCACCCAATAACGATTGGTTTCTGATGAAACTTATTCACCCTACAAAGTGAAAAAAGACTTCCATAAATAAAATAATAAAAGAACACAGGATAGCGCAAATAAAATGATTCTGTCATATGAAATGAACCTTGCATGATCCAATCAAGGCATACACGGAATAAAACGACACATATACCGACAAGAATACCTGCAGCCGCTGCTGGTATTTTTCTTAAAAATAGTAATAAAAAGAAGAAAAGCGGTGTCCCAAAGCTAACGCGAAACGTATCGTTAAAAGGATGAAAATTAAGTTCTCCAGCAATCGGAACAACAACCATTAATATAATTAAAAGGGATATATCTTTCTTCCATAATTGATTCCAATTCAAAGGTGCCACTTCCTATACTTTTTTCGACAATAAAAGTGAAAGCCCGCTTATTATAATAAACGGGCTTTATTTCTATATTCTAACCTTTTCTACCGCTTTTATTTGGCGATACTCAGGCTCCCAGATTGCTTCTTTCACTGCAATCTTAATATCGTTATCACTTAAATTCTCTCTAGCTACACCTTCTGCAACAGCAACTTTCGCTACTTCAATTGCAACCATTTCCGAGATATTACGTAACTCTTCAACTTCTGGCAAAATAGGTGCTCCTGGCTGACTTGTATCTACCATGCTTGCAACTGCTTCAGCAGCTGCTGCAAACATTCCATCCGTCATGACGCTTGCACGTACGACAATTGTTCCAAGACCAAGACCTGGGAAAATAAGTGCGTTATTTGATTGTCCAATCACATACGTTACACCGTTGTATGTAACTGGTTCAAATGGACTTCCTGTTGCAACTAATGCTCTTCCTTCTGTCCACTTGATTAAATCAGCTGGTTTTGCTTCAGCAAGTGGCGTCGGATTCGACATCGGTAAAATGATTGGTCTTTCTGCGTGAGAAGCCATTTCTTTAATAATCTCTTCTTTAAATGCACCTGCAACAGTTGATGTACCGATTAAAATTGTCGGTTTTACATGTTTCACAACTTCAGCAAGTCCGATCATATCATTTTGCTTCCACTCACTTACTTCCGCTTCTTTTCTTGCATATGAAATTTGGAAATCAAGAAGATCTTCCATATTATCTGTAACTAATCCGTTACGATCAATACACCAGAAACGCTTATATGATTCTTCTTCTGACACACCTACGCGGACCAACGCATCTCTAACTTGATCTGCAATACCGATTCCAGCCGTACCAGCACCAAACACAACAACGCGGTGTTCACTTAGTGGTACACCAGAAGCTTTCACTGCCGATAACACAGCAGCAAGTGAAACTGCACCTGTACCTTGAATATCATCATTAAATGTACAAATATCATGACGATATTTATCTAAAATTTTTCGTGCATTTCGAGAGCTGAAGTCTTCCCAATGTAATAGTGCTTTCGGGAATTGCTTATTTACCGCTTGTACAAACGTATCAATAAACTCATCGTAAACTTCACCAGTTATACGAGGGTGACGATTTCCAATATAAAATGGATTATTTAATAATTCTTCACGATTTGTACCTACATCTAAAATTACCGGTAATACACGGCTAGGATCGATTCCAACTGCGGCCGTATAAACAGCTAATTTCCCAATTGCGATGTTTATACCACCAACACCCCAGTCACCAATTCCAAGTATGCCTTCTCCATCTGTTACAACGACTAAATCAATGTTTTCAGCTGTTGCACCGATATTGGCAAATGCGTCTTCAATACCTGACGGGTCATTAATTGATAAATATACACCTCGTGGTTTACGGTATTCATGACTATACCTTTGAATCGCTACGCCTACTGTTGGTGTATATACGATTGGTAACATTTCACGTAAGTGGTTTGTTAATATACGATAAAATAACACTTCATTTCGATCATGTAACGCTGTTAAGTATACGTTCTTTAATAAATCATCCGGCTGAGAACAAAATTGTTCATATGCTCGGCGTGCTTGTTCTTCTAATGTTAAAACTGCTGGCGGTAAAAGCCCTTTTAAACCTAATTCTTCTCTCTCTTCTTGCGTGAAAGCGACCCCTTTATTTAAAAGTGGTGTTGATAATACTTCTACTCCTCTTAATGTCGTTTCTAATGAACCATTAGAAGCTACTGTAAACTTACTCATAACATCCCTACCTCTATTCATATATAGCATTTCTATATTGTAAACAAAAAAGAGGGGATTGTCCCCCTCTTCTTTTAATTTTTCTTTAAAAGAGTTGCTCCTGCAATCCCTGGGTGTGTCATTTCGAATGGATCTAGAATTAACTCTAAGTCTTCTTGTGACAATACACCATTTTTTACACAAAGTTCTCGAACGGATTGCCCTGTCGCGATTGCTTCTTTCGCAACGCGAGCTGCTGCTTCATAACCGATATGAGGGTTCACGGCTGTAATAATTCCTACACTCTTCTCAACATACTCTTTTAAGCGATCTTCATTCGCTTCAATTCCTTTTAAGCAATTATCTGTAAAGGCACGGAAACCGTTATTCATAATGCTAATAGATTGAAGTAAGTTGAAAACAAGTACTGGCTCCATAACGTTTAGTTCTAATTGTCCTGCTTCTGAAGCAAGGCAAATTGTATGGTCGTTACCAATTACTTGGAACGCAATTTGATTAATTACTTCTGGCATAACAGGGTTTACTTTCCCTGGCATAATAGATGAACCTGGTTGACGAGCAGGTAACATAATTTCCGCTAAGCCAACACGTGGACCTGATGCCATTAAGCGAAGGTCATTCGCAATTTTAGACATATTCATCATACATACTTTAAGTGCTGCAGATACTTCAGTGTATGCATCCGTATTTTGCGTTGCATCTACTAAATCTTCTGCACCAACAAGTGGTAGTTCACTAATTGTAGCTAAATGTTTTACAACTGCTTCAATATATTCTGGATCCGCATTTAAGCCTGTACCAACTGCAGTTGCTCCCATATTTACTTCATATAAGTGTTGACGTGATTGCTGAATTCGTTTCATATCACGTTCAAGTACGCGAGAGTACGCTTTAAATTCTTGTCCAAGACGAATTGGCACAGCGTCTTGTAAATGTGTACGGCCCATTTTAATAACATGATCGAACTGCTCTGCTTTTAATTCAAATACATCGTGCATATAACCCATCGTTTGTAATAAACCTTCTAATGCGTTTAATGTTGCGATATGAATCGCCGTTGGGAATGCATCGTTTGTTGATTGCGCCATGTTTACATGACTATTTGGACTAATATAATGATAGTCTCCCTTTTCCATTCCTAATAATTCAAGAGCACGATTGGCCATGACTTCATTTGCGTTCATATTCATTGAAGTACCTGCTCCGCCTTGAATTGGATCTACGATGAAATGATCATGCCATTTTCCATCAAGAATTTCTTGAGCAGCTTCTGCGATCGCGCCGCCCTTGTTCAATTCCAATCTTCCTACATCTGTATTAGCAAGCGCTGCTGCTTTTTTTACAATTGCAAAAGCTCTAATTAAACCTTCATGGATTTTGTATCCTGTAATCGGGAAGTTTTCAACTGCACGCATTGTTTGTACGCCGTAGTACGCATAGTTTGGTACTTCTTTTTCACCTAAAAAATCTTTTTCAATTCGAACACCATTTTTAACTTCAGTTAATGTTGCCATGATTATTCACTCCTTAACGATTTCTTATGCTGCTTTTGTTTCTTTGACTGTTTCTACATATTGTTTTGCTTTCTCATTATCGAATTCGCCTTCCCACTTCGACATAACAATGGCCGCTAATGCATTTCCTAACACATTGACAGATGAGCGAATCATATCTAAAATGCGGTCAATTCCCGCAATTAACGCGATACCTTCTAGTGGTAACCCCATTGAACCTAACGTTGCTAATACAACAACGAATGATGCACCTGGAACTCCCGCCATACCCTTGGATGTTAACATGAGAACGAATAATAACGTTATTTGCTCTGTCAGTGACATGTGCACACCGTACATTTGTGCAACAAACAATGCCGCTAACGCTTGATAAATAGCCGATCCAGTCAAGTTAAATGTATAACCTGTCGGAATTACGAAAGAGGCAACTGCCTTTGGACAACCGAACTCTTCCATTTTTCTCATTATATTAGGTAAAACAGCTTCTGAACTTGCTGTCGTAAATGAAAGAATAAGTTCTTCTTTTAAAATTTTCATTAATGTAAAAATGTTTACGCCAACCATTCGTGCATTAATACCTAATACAATCACAACGAATAGTATAACAGTTACGTATACAGCTAGCACTAGTTTTCCTAAAGGAAGTAGTGTTGCTACACCAAATTTTGCAACCGTAACTGCAATTAATGCGAATACACCAAATGGTGCAAATTTCATAACTTGATTTGTAACCCAAAACATCGCTTCGAGTACACCTTCAAAGAAGTTAAAAACAGGCTTTCCTTTGTCTCCAATTGCCGCAACTCCTAAACCGAATAATACTGAGAAGAAAATAATCGGTAATAAGTCACCTTGTGCAATCGATTCAAATACGTTTTTCGGTACAATATGAACAATTGTCTCAGCAAAACCTTTCTTCTCTGTAGCATCTGCTGTTTGTTTATAAGAAGAAATATCACTTTGCTGTAAGTTACTCATATCAACGCCAGTACCTGGTTGGAATATATTCGCCGCAAGTAATCCCATTAAAATAGCAATCGTCGTAATAATTTCGAAATAAAGAATTGTCTTACCGCCCAGTTTCCCAAGCTTCTTCATATCTCCTACACCTGCTACCGCAACAATTAATGCTGAAATAACAATTGGTACTACAATCATTTTAATTAAGTGAATAAATATATCCCCAATTGGTGTGATATAAGAAATCGCCGTTTTATTGCCATAAAAGATTGCCCCTACTACAATCCCTAAAACAAGCGCGACAAAAATTTGTGTTGCCAATCCGAATTTTTTCATTTATGTTCATCCCCTTCATGCGAACGCTTTCATTTCGTATTTATAAAAGCTTACTCACACATCTTATAGGCGAACCTACAAAATCATACAAAAACCTACAAGTTCGTCACAAAAAATTCGAAAATTTTTCTTTTCTTTTTCATTGACACCTTTTCATTAAAAAGAAATAAAATATACTTGATAAGTAATCAGATTGTTTCGTATAATCAAAAAGATATACACTTACAACAAATCGAAATGAAAAGGAGTGGATGATATGAAAAATTATGTACAAAAATTCGTCCTATCTTCTTCTTTTCTTTTTCATTTTCTTAAAAAGGAACAAAGGCATTTGCCTTTGTTCCTTTTTTATTGCGATCTATATAGGGGGGAATTGTTATGAGGCCATATAAACGTGTCTTAATTAAATTAAGCGGCGGTGCACTTGCCGATCAAACCGGAAATAGCTTTAACTCCAAAAGATTAGAACATATCGCAAACGAGATTTTATCCATTGTTGATTTAGGTATCGAGGTATCTATTGTCATCGGAGGCGGTAACATTTTCAGAGGCCATTTAGCTGAAGAATGGGGAATTGATCGTGTAGAAGCTGATAATATCGGTACATTAGGTACAATTATCAACAGTCTAATGCTACGCGGCGTTTTAACAAGTAAAACAAATAAAGAAGTACGCGTTATGACTTCCATCCCGTTTAATGCTGTAGCTGAACCATATATCCGCCTACGCGCAGTACATCATTTAGATAATGGTTATATCATTATCTTTGGAGGTGGTAACGGGCAACCATTTGTTACGACAGATTATCCAAGTGTCCAAAGAGCCATTGAAATGAATAGTGATGCTATATTAGTCGCAAAACAAGGAGTAGATGGCGTCTTTACTAGTGATCCAAAACATAATAAATCAGCAAAAATGTACAGAAAACTAAACTATAACGACATTGTTAGGCAAAACATACAAGTAATGGATCAAGCCGCTTTATTACTTGCCCGTGATTATAATTTGCCAGCACACGTCTTTAACTTTGATGAGCCTGGAGTTATGAAAAGAATTTGCTTAGGTGAGCATGTCGGGACATTGATTAATGATGATGCTTCATTGCTTGTGCATGAGAAATAATTATTTCTCATAAAAAAGGGGTGTCTATAAAAGACTCCCTTTTCTTTAAAATTTATAAATAAAAATCCACCAACCCTGCCAATTTCTCCTTACAACGCTCCCAAAAAGATAACTTCTCAAAAAATTCTTTCGTCATTTCTTTTGAATCACGAAAATCCTCTGTTAACACCGTATTAACTTGCCCTACAATAGGGCCACCATGAATATAAAAATTCATTTCATCATTTATATTGAAGCTACGCGAAGTAAAGTTTGTTGTGCCAATAACGGTTAATTCATTATCAATAAGCATTAATTTGCCATGGAACATTCCTTTTTTATACCCATATACAGTAATCCCATTATTAACAGCTTGACGTATGTATGGATACGCCGCTTCTTTTATAAGAGGTAGATCTGGTTTATATGACCAAAGTATTTTTACTGTAACACCACGCTTTTGGGCTGCGATTAAAGCATTCATTGATTCTTTATTTTTCGCTATAAAATACGGCGTTGCAATTACAATTGAGTGCTGAGCTTGTTTTATTAGCTCTATATATTTTTTAGCAACGTAATGTCCATTGTAACTCACCATAGTATGCAATGTATTCCCTTTACTAGCCTTATTCGTACTCCTCTTTATATCTTCTTTCGTATCTCGTTTCCAATCTAAAGCAAATTGTTCCTCTAAATCTTTTGCACCTTCACCTTTTATCCGTACATGATAGTCTCTCCAGTACCCAAAGTGTTTATCTTTCCCTAAATACTCATCCCCTATATTAAAACCACCCGTATAACCAATCTCTCCATCAATCGTTGTAATGCGGCGATGATTACGATGATGAAGGGAATAAAACCCGAATGGTAATTCCTGTTTTCTACTATATGTAAAATGCACACCATTTTCCTGTAATTCTTTTTTCATCTTTCTTTCAAATGATAAATCGTTAAGTAAATCAACAGATAAATATACGTTTACTCCTTCTTTTGCCTTCTCTTTTAATAAGTTTAAAAAAGTATGGCTACTTTTATCATCCGACAAAATAAAAAAATACGTATAAATAGATTGCTTCGCTTCTCTTATATCAGTAAATAACTGTTTATAAAATGACTTCCCTTCAACATATAATTGAAAATCACTATAATGAGGTGCATACTCTGTCGGCATGTTTTTCCCGGCTTCCATTTTCCTTCCTAAAGTAACATCGATATGCATCCAAATTACAATAAAAACAACAATAGCAATAATAATAGAAGTAACTCGCAATATTTTTTTAATCATTTTGATTTCCTTCCGCTCATTTTCTTTCCACTCTTCTATTTTGTCATTCCAATTTACATTTCATGCTTCATACAAAAAAGGATGCGACTTTACGTCACACCCTTTTCATATTAAACAAAGTTCCTCGCATCATTATTTCTTCCAAACTTATAAATAGCAATTAAGAAGAATGCTACCGCAAAGGCAATTAAGATTAAAATATTTAAATACAAATCTGAAATTGGAATTCCTTGTTGTAGTTTTGATACTGTGTCTAATAGCCATCTCTGCGGAAGAAAATCAGCTACTTTTTGCACTGCTTTTGGCATAATGTCATATGGGAAATAACATCCAGCGAGTAAACATGTCGGTACAATGATCATATTTTGCAGTGCATTTGCCGATGCTGAGTTTTTCGAAAATGCGACAAGCACTAACGATATTCCAATCGCTATTAAAGCAAATAGCATGAGTACGCCAAGCATCACTATGAAAGGCATATTGATATTCGTATGAAAAACATTCGTTAGGAATAGGATTGTAATCAAAATTTGTATTGTGAGTATCATCATATTTACCCCGACATTAGATACTATGAATTTCTTCCCATCTATCGGCGTTGATAAGAGTCTAAAATACGTTCTATTTTCTTTTTCTTTTAAAATATAACCTGATAAGTTCGCTGCTGAAAACAGCATAAACATAATAAGATAACCCATCGTTTGGTTTGTCATATCTTTATTTTTTGAAGTATCTTCTAGCGTCTCAGTTTTCATTTTAAATGAACCTTTTTGATATCCTGCGTACATAGTATCAAATGCACTTTGATCTGTTCCTGCTACTTTACTAATAGCTGCTACATTATCAATATAATTGTATAAATATGATTTTATAAATCCTGTTACTTGATCACCTTTAATCGATGAAATTTCAATATGATTTGGTTTCCCTTCTCGAACGCTTTTTGAAAAACCAGAATCTAATGTAATAACTCCATCAAGTTTTTTGGAAGTGAGTTTATCTTCTACTTCAGATTCTTTAATTTTACTTACCTTTACATGATTTAATCCTTCTAAAAATTTCACCGTATCATTTGCTATAGATTGATTTTCTTTATTTATAACCCCGATATTTAACGTCCCTTGCCCCATATTCCCATACATCGAGAAGGAGATTAGTGTTCCGATTATCGGCAAACTAATAATAATGAATAACCCTTTTTTATTTTTCAAAAGTACAGATAACGTTTTTTGTATGAGCCATAAAATATCTTTCATACTATAGCCCCTCCCGTCTACGTAATGCAATAATCGCAATTAATAAAAAGAGTGCTGAGATTCCAAGATTTAAACATATTACCGGTAGTGCTGCTCCTATATCATTTGCATAAATAATTTTCATAACAGCTGTGTTTGCCCACGTTAATGGTGATAAATTCGTAACGAAATTTTCTTCTATTACGAAATATGCACCACCAAAAATAGAGGCTAATTGCACAACTACAAGAATAATTGCTCTCGATGATTCAGCTGTTTTCGTAATATATCCGATCCCTAAACCGAAGCTAATTGCTAGGAAGATTTGTGTTAATAAAATAATAAATATGATTCCAAGATGATCGCCCCAATTCGCTTGAAAGACAAATTTACTAAATAACATGACAAGTAATACGCAAAGGGCATTTGCTACTAGGCTACCAAGTACTTTTCCAATGAATATTTCAGCCTTACTTATAGGTGCAGCAATGAGACGATCTCCTGTTTTACGTATTCTTTCTCCTCGAATTAAAGAACTCGCTCCCATCCCAGCATATAGTGCAATCATCGTCGTCATTACAACCGCATAGTAATCCATAGAACCTGGCTTTTTCGCAGCTTGTAAAGATGTTTCTTTTATATAATCATTATGATTTCCGCTTGAACTAACCGCGCTCACCTTACTAGGATCAACTTTTGCAACTTCGGCCGCTACATTGTACTTATCAATAAATGTTGTAAGCATGCCTTCCACAATACTTCCCTCAATACTACTTTTGTCACTTCCGTAAAATTTCGCACCATCTTTATTTAATTCTACATAAGCAGCATATTTATTTTGCTTCACTTCTTCTTTCCCATCTATACTGCCGGAAGCTTTTTTAAAATGAATACCCGATTTATCGACTTCTTTCGTAAATGCTTCGAACGTTTGAGAAAATGTGCTACTCGCTTCATCTTTGTAGAGCACTTGTATATCTTTAATCGCTTGACTATCGCTATCAAATGCATTCGTTAACGCTGTTCCTAACACAAGCATAAGTACGACCGGAAATGCTAACATAAAAACTAAAGTTCTTACGTCCCTGAAATCTCTTTTAATATGCATAACTGCAATATTGAAGATGTTCAATTGATGAACCTCCCTTTACCTTTTCTTCATTTACCTTTTATTTATCTCGTAAGTTTCTTCCAGTCAACGTAAGGAATACTGTTTCTAAGTTCGGGGCCTGCTCCTCTAACGAACGAATTTCAATGTCATGATTAATGAAATGCTGAATAATTTTATTTAAATTGTTTACTCCTGCATCCGAGTTTACCTTGATTACGTTCTCTTCAACTTGAACAGCTTTCACACCGTTTATCTCTTTTAACTTTTCTACATCTAAATTTTCTACTGACTTCACTTCAACCCAAATGTCTTTCGTATCAGTAATAATCGCTTTTAACTGTTCTTTCGTTCCTTCTGCAATCACTTTACCGTGATCTACAATTGCTATTTTCGAACAAATCTCTTCTACTTCTTCCATGTAGTGACTCGTATAAATAATAGTACTTCCCATTTCATTTAATTTCCGAACAGACTGAAGGATATAGTTTCTTGACTGCGGATCAATTCCAACTGTCGGCTCATCCATAATAATTAACTTCGGTCTATGAGCAATCGCACAAGCAATATTCAGTCTTCGTTTCATCCCGCCAGAAAAGTTTTTCGGGTAACTTTTATGCTTATCACTAAGCCCTACAAATTGAAGTGCTTCCTCTACTCTCGCTTTTAGCTCAGCTCCTCTTAACCCGTACAATCCAGCAAAGAATTTCACATTTTCATAGGCAGTTAACTCTTCATAAATCGCAATATCTTGCGGAACGATACCGATGTTCATTTTGGCAAATCGATTATGTTTCTTTATATTTTTTCCTAGTATGCTAATTTCACCTTCATTACTTCTTAACAATCCAGCAATCATATTTATCGTTGTACTTTTACCAGCACCATTTGATCCTAAAAAGCCAAATATCTCTCCTTCTTTAATAGATAAAGACATATTATCTACCGCGATGAAATCACCAAATTTTTTCGTTAAATTTTTAATTTCTAATGTATTCATCATTTCACCCCTATTTCGGTTTCTCTGCTTTTAGTATAAACAAAAAAAATGAACCTGCTCAGTGCAGAAGTTCATTCTTTTCACATGAGATTATTCACTTTTTTCATATGAGATGATTCCTCCTCATCCCATTCCTTTATATCGGTAACAACATTGTTACTGAAAAACCACTTCTTCCGTCTACAATAATTTTTCCGTTTACTGATGCTGTTCGCTCCTCCATCCCCATAATCCCGAGACCTTTCTTAACGAGAGCTGCACCTTTTCCATTATCCTTCACTTGTACTTTCACCATCTTGTTAAGTACATGAATATCGATTGAAATGACTGTCGCATCAGCATATTTCATCGCATTTGTTAATGCCTCCGTAACATTTTCACCAATAATCTTCCACTGAATCGGCGAAATCATATCTAAATTTCCTTTATATACGAAAGGAATATTTATATCATGTTTACCGGCAAATTCCTCTATGAATAATTTCATACGATGAATACCAATTTGCTCAGTTGGCGGCTTCATATTTTTTAATGTAACCCGAATACTTTCAATCCCATCTTTCGATATATGAATTGCATTTTGTAATAACTCGGCAGATTTTTCTTTATCTATCCCCATTAACCTCTTTGCTGCTTCCATTTGAATTAGCGCCCCTGTCATCGAGTGGCCAATTTTATCATGAATTTCTTGTGACAACCGATTTCTCTCTTCTAACTTAAATGTGTACTCTGATTGCTTTATGTACTCTTTATTTTCATGTAAGCTTTTCGTCAGCCGCTGCATATCTTTGCGCATCTTATCATTTTGTGATTCCAGCTTTAATACACGAGCGATATAACGATCTGCCATAGTTAATACGATAAAAGAAAATGCAACAATTAATCCATATGTCATTCGAATACTTTCTTCTGTAAAGATAATAGGAATCATCATAATGATAAAGAGCTGCCATTTCTTCTCTATATAACGAAATATAATTTCATATAAGTTCAATGGTAAAAACAAAATAAAAAACGGATGAACCTTCCATGCAAATAATATAACTACTCCAATTGACAGAGAAGTTAATATGTTTTTGTGCGTATCTTTTTTAAATATAGAGATTAGCACGTTTACAGAAAGATATAAAAGCAAAGTAAGTATAATCCATGGTAAGTTCACAACATTTAAATAAATGTAACTAAACACAATATATATAAATACAATTAATTTACTTACAATTAACCAAAATTCCATATCTTTAATCTACTTTCCCTGTTAAGTAATAAATCGCAATTTGTGTGCGATGTTCAAGTCCAGTTTTCCCTAAAACTGATGTAATATAATTTGCAATCGTTCCTTCTGATATGAAAAGTTGCTTTGAAATTTCTTTATTCGAGAAACCTTTCGCAATTAATGCGATAATACTAAGTTCTCTTTCTGTAAAAAGACTTGTATCTATTTTGCATTCGTCCTCTTTGCTCTCCATTAAATTACTCTTAATTTTATCAAGCACTACATCTTGCATAACAGTTTGACCGTTATATACTCCTTTTATTGCATCACGAATACGCTCTGGATCATTATTTTTTAATAAATAACCTTTCGCCCCGTTCTTCACTGCGTCCAAAATATATTCATCATCATCGAACGTCGTTAAAATTAGTGGTTTCGTTTCCGTTTCTTCACAAATAAATTTCGTTGCCTCTACCCCGTTCATATTTGGCATGCGAACATCTAAAAGAGCGATATCAACGTCGTTCTTTTTACAATATTCCACTGCTTCTTTCCCATCATTTACTGTATCTACTACTTCGAACTCTTCATATGTATTTAAAATAATTTTCATGCCTTCTCTAATAAAAGAATTATCATCCGCTATTAATATTTTAATTTTCATGTTTGTTAGTATGGACCTTCCCCTACTAACATTCACATCCTTTCTTCACGTAACATTTCCCACTTGCTCATTATATACTTCTTTTTACCATTTTTTCACACCTTTTTTCATATAGCTTCCTTCCTAAAAATATATTATTCTTTTTTTACAACATGTGTAGGGTGACCTATCATTTCTTACGTCTATATAATAGAATGCGTCAAAAAGGAGGGAGAGACCCATTGAGGAAAAACAATTAATTGAAAAAGCACAGCAAGGAAGCGAACATGCTTTTCGTATCCTTGTGCAAACATATCGTCATTATATTTTTCAAGTTATCTTTTCTATTTTAAGACATGAAGAAGATGCGAAAGATGTTACACAAGAAGTATTCTTAAAAATTCACGCCTCTCTCCCAAATTATCAATTTCGCGGATTAAAAACGTGGATGGCACGTATTGCCACTAATCACGCTATTGATTATAAAAGGAAGAAAGCTAGAGAAAATGAAGAACTCTCCTTATGTAAAGACACTGAGGAAAATATAAAATCCTCTCAGAATATTGAGGCTTTATTATTGACGAAAGAGCAAAAATTACTCATTGCTCAAAAACTGAGAGAACTTCCCGAAAATTACCGTGACGTCGTTCTCGCACATTACTTAGAAGAAAAAAGTTATCAAGAAATTTCTTTACAGGAAAACATCGAAGTGAAAACAGTCGAAATGAAACTGTACCGGGCAAGAAAATGGATTAAAAAACATTGGAAGGAGGAAGAGTTTCTATGATGCATTATTCAAAAGAGGATTGGCGCAATTATACTTTAGATTTTATAGAAAGCAATGAACGTGAATCTATGGAAGAACACCTTTATGAATGTGATCATTGTTTAGCACTTTATATGGAAAGTATCGATGAACAACATGAAAACCTTCCAATGATAAATGATGATTCATTTACGAACGAAGTTATGACGCAAATTAATTTTGAAACGCTACAACCTAATGAAAATATAAAAACAAACTCACTAAAGCGCACCATTATTCACTACATAATTGCGACTGCGGCTACAATTATTTTTATGGTAAGTGGTTTATTCCAGTATATTTTCACAGCGACATCAAATTTCGAGAAATCTTCAAAACATAACGAGTCTTCTATCTCACAACAAATTGTAAACAAATCGGTCGACACATCAAAAAAGGACGGAGGTTCAAAACATGAATAAAAATCCCTTTTTAGCACTTGTATTAGGGCTAATTCCCGGGCTTGGACATTTGTATTTAAAGAAATTTGGACGGTTTATTTTATATAGCGGAGGGGCTGTATTTCTATTTATCTTTGCAGCATTTTGTACAATAGCATTAGGTGCGCGTGATATTGCTTTTCTTTCTCTATTTTTACTAGTCGTGTTATGGGCGATCAATTTATTAGACTTGGTTATCACTATTATTAATCAATCGAAAAAACAAGCAACCGGAGAATTTACAGAGTCCTCTAAAGAGAGCGAACGATTTTATATCATTCTTCTATCAATCATCCCTGGACTTGGACATTTTCAATTAGGACTTATGCAACGTGGACTTACATTTTTAGTAGCTTGCACAGGAATCGGAAGTATGATTATTTTCGTTGCACTTTTAACATCGCAAGAAAGTTTCCTTATCTTCCTTATTACATTACCTGTTTTATGGATTTACAATTTCTTCGATGTTGTTCAGCAACTCCAGAAAAAAGAACGTGGCGAGCAACTAGATGATCGTACTATTTTCGAAGAGTTTGAAGAGCATCGTGAACAAGGAAAGAAGAATAAAACATTCGCTTCTATTTTAGCGATGTTCCCCGGAGCAGGACATATGTATTTAGGCTTACAACGCCGCGGCCTTCAGCTTATGGCAGCCTTTTTACTTTCCATATATTTACTCGACTTATTAAGACTTTCAGCGTTTTTATTTTTAGTTCCAATCATTTGGTTCTATAGCTTTTTTGACGCTTTACAGCAAACAGCTAAATACGGAAAAGAACGCGTAACTGACGAACCTATCATTGATTATTTTATCAATCATCAAAGATGGATCGGTATTGGGTTAATTACACTCGGTGGTTATTATTTATTAAATCAAACAGTCCTTCCTATTTTGAATGATTATTTTGTAACTATATTTAATATTCATCTTAGCGAACTATATTATCGCTATTTCCAAACATCTATCGTTGCTCTCCTTTTAATTGGTGGCGGCTTTAAATTGTTACTTGGAAATAAAGAAAACAAAGGTGGGACAAGCGAATGAGGACTTGGCGTGTTGGAACATTCTCAATGGGGCTTTCTATTATATCGTTAGGATGCTTTTTACTATTTTCAGTCATAAAAGGAATTCAAGTATTAGATACACTAACTGCATGGTGGCCAGTTTTACTTATCATACTTGGAGCTGAAGTTTTACTATACCTTCTGTTCTCTAAGAAGGAACAATCATTTATTAAATATGATATTTTTAGTATTTTCTTTATCGGCGTTTTAGGAAGTATTGGAATTGCTTTTTACTGTTTATTATCTACTGGATTACTAGACGAAGTTCGTCATTCTATGAATACAACTAGGCAAACGAGTAATATTCCAGACGGACAACTTGATATACCTGAATCTATCAAAAAAATCGTAGTGGATGCAGGGCATCATCCTCTAACAATAGAGGGTAATGATACAAATCAAATTCACCTTCTTGGAACATATGAAATGACAACGAAAGCTAATGAAAAACTTAATTTAAAACAAGAAGATTTCCTTTCCGTTCAAACAGCTGGGGAAACGATGTATATCACTTTAAAATCATTACCAGTTCAACATACGTTATGGAATTCAGCACCACAGGTCAAACCGACACTTGTTCTTCCGCAAAATAAAAATGTAGAAGTTCGTGCTTCAAATAACGACCTATCCCTTTATCCAGGTCAATTACAAAATAATTGGTTTGTACAAGAAAGTTCAAATGTATCTGTCCATTTAACGAAAGAAAGCGATGTATCTTTAATCGCCGTAACAAACAAAAAAGAAGCACACGGAAACACGCCTTGGGAACAAGTTGAAGATTTAACGAAAAAAGAAGAGAATACTTCAGAAGAAAATAAAGAATTCAACGGCCAAGAACATTGGTATAAAAATTCAATTAAAACAGGCAATGGGACGTACAAGTTAAATATTGAAAAAGCTTATAATATCAATATGAGTATTATTGAAAAATAAAAACCTTCCACAATTGTGGAAGGTTTTTCTCATATAATCGCTTTAATTCCTTCTAACACTAATCCTATCATAAATCCGCAAACAGCCCCGTTTACTCGGATCCACTGTAAATCTTTACCGACGTTATTTTCAATCATTTCGATTAACGTTTTATCATCTAACTTATCAAGATTTTCTTGTACAAGTTTTCCGATTTTCGAATGATTCTTTTCAACAAGTGTAACAACTTGTTTTTGTAACCACTCTTCTATTTTTTGTACAGTCTGTTCATCTTCTTTTATTTTATTCATTTGTGTTTGTAAAAATGGAATAACATACTTATCCGCAAATTCTTCGTTTTTCACAAAAGTAATTGCCCTTTGTTGTACTTGCTCCAGCATTTCTTTAATTTTGTCAGTAGCATCCCAATTGGCAATCCATTTTTCTTTCCAATTTTCTAATTCTTGTAGTAACGCTTCATTTTCTTTTACATTTATAATTTCTTGACGAATTTTCGCTAATATAAGTTGTCTTGTACTATTATCTGCATCTTGTAAGCTGTTAATATTGCTAATAATAAATTTCTGCAAAATACCGCCAATTTTATCTTCATCTACAATATTCATAAACGATTTCAAAGTAAACTGTAAGAATCCATCTACTTTTATATTTTCCATCGCCTTCATACCTAAGCTTCCGAGCTGGTAACGCGCTTCATCTTGCGCTGTCCAATCTTTCACTTTTACTAAAATGTAATCAAGTGTCTTTTCATCATATTCTTGCACAACTAATTGATCAACAAGCACTTGTAAAATGTTACTTGTATTAATTGTATGCAAATATGTTTTTAATTCTTTTTCAATAATAACCGCTAATTTTTCCGTATCTATTGAAACAATCGCTTTCTCCGCGATCGTTACAATCCCCTTTTTCACAGCATAAGACTGCATTTCTCTCTCAGCAATTTGCAGCACCATTTGTGCTAGCTGCATTTCTTTTACTTTATTCGTAATACTTTCTTTCGTTAGCCACTCATTTTCCAACGTATGAATGAGCCCTTTCGTTACTCGTTTACGATTTTTAGGTAATAACGCTGTATGAGGAATTGGAATTCCCATCGGATGACGGAATAAAGCTGTAACTGCGAACCAATCCGCAAGTCCACCAACTAATCCAGCTTCAAATCCCCCTTGAATAATCTCTCCAGCTACCGTTCCTTGAAACGGGATAGAAGCCGCAAAACCTACTCCCATAACCCCAAGCGAAATACCCGCTATATATTTAGTCTGTAATGACATCGTATACACATCCTCTTATTATGTAAAATAAAGCTTTTTTGTTATATGTATTTCATATTCGTTCTTTATATCTATACTATAATGAACTAATGCGAAAATAACAAAGAATTTATAATAATACATATGTCATATAAATAAAAAATGAGGCCACAATTAGCCTCATTTTTCTAATATTGTTAATGACTCACCTGTTTTATAATACCCATTCATCACATCTTCTGGAACCATACTACCACCAGTTCCCCACACAATATGAGTACCTTTCTTCATCTTCTCCATTAATTGTTTCTTTTGTAAATATTCATCTTCTTTACATACTTTCACTGGACCTATCATTCCCGCTAGCGCAGAAGGCTCTAAATAAATATTTTCCGTATCAGCTAGTTCTTTTAACAATCTATATAACTCTTCATCATTTACTGTGTAATTTCCACTCAAAAATGGTTCCATCGTTTTACCGACAAACCCGGATGGTCTTCCTACCGCTAGTCCGTCCGCGTCTGTTACATTATCAATCCCGATATCTTGAACGGCAATTTTATCATGCAGTCCTGTCATTAAACCGAGTAACATACACGGAGAGTGCGTAGGCTCCGCAAAGAAACAGTGTACGTTGTCTTTATACAATAACTTTAAACCAAATGCGACTCCGCCAGGTCCGCCCCCTACTCCGCACGGAAGGTAAACGAATAAAGGGTGCTCTTCATCTACTACAATCTGTAACTCTTTTAATTGCTTTTGTAAACGCGATGCTGCTACTGCGTATCCTAAAAATAAATCATGTGAGTTTTCATCATCTACAAAATAACAGCTAGGATCTGCATCTGCTTGCTGACGCCCCTCTTCTACTGCTTTACTATAATCAGCTTCATATTCAATAACTTCTACACCTTTACTTCTTAATAAATCTTTTTTCCATTCTTTTGCGTCTGCTGACATATGAACAGTTACGTTAAAACCTAGTTTTGCACTCATAATCCCAATGCTTAGTCCTAAATTACCGGTAGAACCTACCGCAATTGAGTATTTTGCAAAAAACTCTCTACATGTATCACTATCTAAAATGGAGTAATCTTCATCCTCTGTTAACATTCCATGCTGCAAAGCTAATTTCTCCGCGTGCTTCAGCACTTCATAAATGCCACCTCTAGCTTTAATGGATCCTGATATCGGAAGCCCGCTATCACATTTTAATAGTAATTCACCTAATATAGGTTTCCCGTAATTTTTCTCTAAAGACTGTTTCATAGTAGGTATCTTCACTAAAGGTGATTCTATAATGCCGCCCGTTTCTTTCGTTTCCGGAAAAACTTTCGCAATGTATGGTGCAAAACGCTTTAACCTCTCTTCCGCATCTTTTACATTCTCTTCATTCAATGGGGAATCTTTTATTGCCGTTTCATACTTTTCCATGTTCGGATTTACCCAAAACACTTCTTCTGTTGCGATTAATTTATTTAATAGTGGATATTCCTCTTTTAATTTCTCTATTCCCTTCATTTCTCTTCCTCCTCATAACCTTGTAGCTTACGATTCAATAAATTATAATTAAATTAATTTTAATATAGTTTAACATAAATTATTCACTTTAGTTAATTTTAATTTAATTTATTTAAATATAATTTAATAATTAGTAAGGAGCCTTTCATTATGGAAAATATAGATATTGGTAAAAAGATTGAAAAGCAAAGAAAAGAAAAAGGTTTAACGAGTAAAGAACTAGCAACGATGGCAGGTATTACACCATCTATGTTAAGTCAAATTGAGCGTGGGTCTGCTAACCCTTCTATTCAAACATTAAAAGTACTCGCTAAAGCTCTTGATGTACCAACATTTAGCTTTTTACTTGAAGATACAAATACAGACGATTTAATTGTGCGTTCTCATAAACGAAAAAAAATGATTATTGATAATTTATCATATGAATTGTTATCACCTGATTTCACAGGAAATTTAGCAACAGCAATTATGACTGTTCCACCGAATACAGCTTCATCAGAAAATGTACTAGAGCATAAAGGTGAAGAGTTAGCATACGTATTAGACGGGAAAATCACATTGTACTTAAACGAAGAAGAATACATATTAGAAGCTGGTGATAGCGTAAAAATACCCGCTTATTTAAAACATAAATGGGTAAATCAATTTGAGAAAAATGCAATTGTTTTATTTTCTGTTACTCCGCCGATTTTTTAATACAAAATAAAAAAATAGCCACGCATGGACACACTCCATATGTGGCTACCTTTTTATTTTTTCGGCATCAACAAAATCCCTAAACTAATAACAAAAAAGCTCATTATTTGCTGTGCTGATAAACCAAATAGAACCGAATTTTGTTCACTAACAAGTGAAATAATGATATGAGCAAACCCCTCAATAATTAGAAAAACACTTATATTCTTTCCATTTCCGAGCCTTTCATTTTTCATCCATAACAAGCCCATTATACAAAGAGTAAGGATGATCTCGTATGCGAAAATAGGGTGATATAAAAATTTAGATTCATATATTTTCACACCCCAAGGCAATGTCGTTTGTACACCTATTTTGTGGTTGAATAGAAAATAAAAAATAATACTCATACATAGTCCAATAGGTAATGCATCAAGTAAAATACGAAGCGAAAATTGTCCCTTTTTACTTTTCCAAACAATGTATATACTCGCAATTACACATCCTGCTATAATATGCTGCATACTTCCCACAGCTAATAGTGCCTGCAATGGCGACCTAAAAGCCCATACTGGATTTATAATTGCCGGTGCAAATTTCCATACAAATACGATGATAAGAAAAGCATTTGTTACTGCATCCATCATTTTTTCATATGGTACACTTTCGTTCTTCATCTTTCGTTTCATCAACATAAACCCAAATAGACTTCCAATTATAATAGATACAGGTTGTAACCTCACGATCCACTCCATCAATACAAAATCCCCTCTTTAACTCTCAATTAATTTCTTAAATTTCTCTTCTAATTGATCTGGAGGTAATACGCCTCGCACTTGCTCTACGATAATTCCATCTTTATTAACAAAAAATGTCGTTGGTAACGAAAATACTTTATAATCTAATCCAGCTACTCCGTCCATATCTAGTAAAACAGGAAACTTAAATCCGTGACGATCTGCAAATGCGCTCGCTTCTTGTACTGGATCTCCGATTGTCGCATTTACCGCAAAAATTTCAACATCCTTTTTATATTTGTCATACATATGAACTAAGTCAGGTGCCTCCATTTCACATGGACCACACCATGATGCCCAAAAATTAATAAGATATGGCTTTCCCTTTGCATCATTTAACGAATACAGCTTCCCGTCTAACCCTTTTAACGTTATGTTTGGCGCTTTAAATCCTACTTGTGGTAATACTTCTGTTTCTTGTAACTCCGCTTGTTTTGCTTTTCTTTCTTTTTCTTCTTTTTTTGTATTATAAAAATTAACTCCGGCCCAAATTAGTGCCCCGGCCAGTATAATCGCAATTAGCTTCTTCACTTTTCTTCCTCCTCATTATTAAAAGCCTGTAAATCCACCGAATAGACGAATAAAGAATGCTGTAATTTTCGTCATTTGATTTGTATACAATAAAATTCCTGTTACAATCATCATTCCGCCACCAATTTTCATCATGACATTGGCATATGTAACAATCCATTTTACCTTCCCAATAAAGAATGCCATCACGAAAAACGGAACCGCAAACCCAAGAGTATACGCTGTAATATAAAGAAGTGCACCTTCAGGATTCGTCGCCCCAAGCATGAGTACAGCTGAAAATATCGGTCCAACACATGGCGTCCAACCCGCTGCATATGTCATACCGACTAAAATTGAGCGAATATATCCAGTCGATTTACTTCTATACTGTACCTTTTTCTCTGCCATAAGCCACTTAGGCTGAAACAAACCTGTCATAAACAGCCCCATCAAAATAATGAAAATCCCACCAATTTGTTGAATCAATTTTTGGTTAGATGAAAATGTTATTCCAATCCAGCTTACCGATAAACCTAACGCATAAAATATTACCGAAAATCCGATCATAAAAAATACGGTATGCATAATCGCTGATTTTTGCATCATTCCACGATTCTCTTTTAAATCTTGAATAGACACACCTGTAATATATGATAAATAAGATGGATATAGCGGTAAAGAACATGGTGATATAAATGACAATACCCCTGCCCCAGCTACAAGCCAAATTGTTAAATCTGCTGCATTCATTTTATTCCCCCTATAGCACTACAATAAGTAGTGTAAATTCTTAAAAAAAGAGGCTATATGCACTCTCCGACAATAAGTACAATCGACATACAGAATAAACCTAATGTTACATATACCGAATTCGTATGTAACGGAATATTGAGCTTAACAACTTTTTCATTTAACAGTTGCTCGATTCGTAAATTTATTGCTGTTTTTGCAAATGAAGCTGTCACACATCGATTTTCCATTGTCTTTATTTTAATTAATTTTAATAACGCACTACCTAATTCGAATGAAGATTTCATCTTTTGCATTGCATATTTATCTGCTGCTAGCTCCTGATACACATGATAGCGCTGCAATAACCCTTTTAATATCGGGATGTACACCATTCCTTCTGCTAATAACGTAAAACAAAATAATTTTAATGGATCTCGATTAGTTTGATGATATTCTTCATGGAAAATAATTGCATCCATTTCTTCATCTGAAAATGTTTGAAGCATGCCTTCTGACATGACAACTTTCGGACGAAATAAACCAATTGTAAATGCCGCAACTTCCATAGTCGGCAATATATATATTTGTTTTCCTTTTCGGATGAAAGGGATAAGTATTTTTTGTAATTTTTTACTATAGAAAAATTGTCGCCAAATTCTTTTGCACACGATTAATACAGTAAGTAATAATAATCCAGCGATTATAATACGAATTAACGATAATTCTTTCATATGTTTTTCTAACTGGAATAAGCAAAAATTTGAAAGAAAGAACATCTTATTTTGAAACAGAAATGGATATGTAACGTAATACACTAACATACTGAAAAAGAGGGTACTAACAATTACTGCTAACAATACGATTTTACGCATTTGCCATTTCATTTCATTAATCCTCTTTTTTTAACTGACTCAATTTGTCTTCTAACTTTTTTATTAAAGTCGGATCAGCTTGCTCTAACTCATCTAGCATATGATTTACAACCAAATCTCCAAATTCCCCCATCAATTCCTGTGTCATTTTCTTCGTTTGATTGGATAAGAATTCTTCCTTTGTTTGTACAGCACGATATATGCCACTTCTTTTTACAGTCTGTTTTTCTAAGTGTAATTTCTCTACTAACCTGTTCATAACTGTCATAACAGTGTTAAAATTCACAGGTGATTCTTCACTTAATTTCTGCTGCACTTCTTTAATCGTAATACCCTCGGTAGACCAGACAATCTCCATAATTTTCGCTTCAAGCGGTCCAAAGAAATGATTTAACCCTTGCTCATTTAACTTATAGTTTTGAGTAAACATAGTATGGCTCCTTTCACACTACGAATTGTAGTATAAATTAAATGAAAGGTCAAACACGAATGATATGCACTAAAATTCACTACCTATAAATCAGTACCCCGTTCTATTCATCGTAAACCTAACTTCTCTCCAAATGTATCAAAGAGATACTGCTCTAATATTTGCACACTAAACTTCTCATTACGCCCAAGTGCAAATAATTCCCGATCTTTCGCTACGATAGTATCTAACGGAATCACAACATTATCCACTATTTTTGTAATTTCAATGATGTTACTTTTTACATTTACCTCTGTTTTAAATTCAACATTTTCTAATACGATATGTGAACGTCTTCCTGATGTAAAAAAAGTAAAATTAGGATTTTTAACAACGCCAATTTCAGCCTCTAACGCATATAAATAGTGAAAAATTATATCTCTATGTCCATCTTTTATTATTTTTTCATCCTTCTCATCATCTAAGTATTCTTTCACCTTCGCTGCAAACTCAAATCGAAAATCCACCTTTTTCACGCTCCCTCTTTGTATTTTTATATTAAATAAATATACTGAAATAATTTTACCATATTGTAATACAAGTTCCTATTAAAAGTAAAAAACGATTTGTGAAATCTCTACTATTTCCGATTCCTTTTTAAAGTATAAACACTAATTCAATTTGAATTAATGCTTCGTTATATCCATTTAAACATATTGTTTCCATATTTTGAAACAATAGTATGAAGTATTATATATCGATAAAGTGAAACTTTAATCAATGGGGTTTTGTTCATCCCCCACTGATTATCAACCCTCACCAATCAGACTTTTACAGGCAGCCCGCAAATAGCGGGGTAAATTGTTTCAAATTCATTTTTCTATATAGTTATCACTACCTTTACTATTCCGATATACTTAAACTATATTTTCTACTTATTCATTACATGAGAGAAGGAATGTAACTCTCTTCTATCGAATTTTTTATATAACAAAAATGATTAGGTGGTGCTTTACTATGAAATTAGCTGTCATTGGTGGCGGTGATTTACAAGATTCAAATCACTTGCCTATTAATGAGCGACTTATAGAATTAACAAATAAACAGTATCCAAAAGTATTATTCATCCCTACAGCTAGTCATGATGATGAAAGCTATATAAAGTTATTTTTAGACACGTTCGAAAAACAATTACACTGTGAAGTACAAATTTTACGTACTATAGCTGATACACCTTCTAAATATGAAATAGACGAAATGATTCAGTCTGCTGATTTAATTTATCTCGGTGGCGGGAACTATATTCACATGCTTACAGAATGGAAAGAACTTAAACTCGATGAAAAATTACTATTGGCTCTTGAGCAAGGAACACTCATTGCAGGCAATAGCGCTGGTGCTATGTGTTGGTTCACATCTAGTATCCGATCAAATTATGAAGGTTCTGGTTATATAGAGTGTAACGGTTGGGGGATTGTTAACAAAAGGTTTTGTCCACATTATAATCAATTAAATAGAATGAACGCCTTCCATTCCTTTTTACAAAATCATCAAGGTAATATAGAAGGAATTGCACTAGAGGATAATTGCGCTTTATATATTACAGAAGAATCTTTTGAAATTATCGGTGAACCTGAAAAAGCGTGGGAGTTTTATATGAGCGATAACAAGCTCATTAGACAACATTTTGATATCACTTTAAAAAGCTATTTGTAAACATACACTTACAAAAAATGTCCCTAAGTATAATAACTTAGGGACATTTGCATGATTTAACTCACTAGTCGTGTAATTCGTTTCTTCTGCCATGAAAGCTTATAATATGCATACTGTAATATTAAGCTAACAATAAATGCTGCTGGGTACCCAATCCATATCCCTTCTATGCCAAGACTTGTATGGTAAGAAAGGTAATACGCTACAGGTACTTCAACAAGCCAAATTGATACAACTCCGATAACAGTTGGCCATAATACTGTACCACTCGCTCGCATTGTCGCACTAATAATTTGCGCATGCCCGAAAATTAAATAACTCCATAACGTAATCATAACTAGGCTATGAGCAATTTCAATTGTAGTTTGACTCGTTAAAAATAGTGATAGAATGTCTCTTGAGAACAAGTAAATAAGAGATATTAGCACACCACCGATGACGTAGTTCATAATAATTCCGGCCTTCACAACTTTTTGCAATCGATCAAATTGATTCGCACCAATTGATTGTGCTGCAAAAATGGAAACTGTAATACCAAGGCTAACTGCTGGCATTTGTACATAACTTGCAACCTGATTCACGACGCCATATGCCGCTGTTGCATCCGAACCGTAACGATTTACAAACGCGATTACCGCAATTTCAGATAATGAAACTAATATCATATTAATACTCGCTGGAATACCGAGTCGTAGCAATAGCTTTAATAACTCCCCATCCATTCGAAGATATTTCCTTACCGTACTATCTAATTGTAGTGGATGATTTTTCTTCTTTAAATACACTAACATGACAATAAACGTAATCACTGTAGATATAACAGAAGCATAGGCTGCTCCATACACATCTAATTTCGGAGCTCCTAACCATCCAAAAATAAGAATTGGTAATAAAATCATATTTAGCGCTGTACTTACAATTAAAAAGTAAAATGGCGTTTTAGAATCTCCTGTACCCCTCATAAATGTTGTGTATGCGAAGTATAAAAATAATACTGGCATCGATATAAATAATATCCGTGCATAATGAACACTTATATCAATAATATTTTCTGGCGTTCCCATAAGGCGCATAATATCCATTGCAAAAATACTGCCTACTATCGCCAACACGACTCCAATAATAAATGTAAATGTCAGCGTCGTACCAACGATAGCTTTTAAACGATCTTCGTTTTTAGCGCCAAACGCCTGACCAATTAAAATAGAACTACCTGAACCAATACCAATTACAAATGAAACGAGTAAGAAAAATAGTGGGAAGAATGCTGATATGGCTGCTAAATCATTCACTCCAAGCCATCTTCCTACTACTACCATACCGAATAATTGTCCAATCGATTGTAATACATTACTTAATAGTAACGGTACTAAAAACATGGACATCGACTTCCAAATCGGTCTACTCTCACTTTCTAACTTATGTGACTCCGCCCCTTCTTTATTATTATCTGTAGGTGGTTTCAAATTTCATTTCTCCTTTTATTAAAAATCTGTTTTTCAACTTCTATCTCTTTGTATAGTTGATATAATAATGTGCCTCTATTCATTTTCTTTTCCATATGATTATAACTTCACCCAATATTGGCTTCCATCAGCTGTTCTATCTAAAAATCCATATTCAATTAAATATCTTCTTAAAGTTACAAAATCCGGATATACACTTTCTATAACAGTATTCACTTCTTTTTCAGTGTACTTTTTATTACTATCAAACTTCGTTACTAAATGGCGTAATATAATTAATTTACGCTTTTGCTTTTTCGGAAATGTAGAAAGCGGTCCATCTAATCCTTCTGTAAAATGTGCTTTTAATACTTCCTCATTTTCTTCTTCCGTAATATTGTAACGATCATCTACCATCGTTGCTGTTCTATGAATGGGTACAAATTTCGTTTGTACTTTTGATTTTTCTTCTGACAGTTCCATTAATGCTAAAAATACTTTCGCTTGCTTCATTTTCTCTCGAAGTGTAAATCGATGATTACGAATGGTTGATGTACTTCCGCCATCCATCTCTTTTACAATCTCTTTATCATTCAGCCCCATATAGAAAAACTGAACCATTTTCTTTTGCAAATCCGTTAAACCAGTATACTTCTTATCAAGGTTTAATAAATAATCAAACATAGACGTATGTTCATTTTGCACATGCAATTGTACAAACTTCTCTGCTTCATACAAAACCTGATTATCTTGATAAATAACCCCCTTAATAAACGCTTCTCCACAAGCTAAACAAATATACTCCTCTGCTTCCGCTTCAAATACATACCCTTTCTTCAATTCTTCTACCGAAGCATCCCAAAACTTCTCTGAAATATCACTCATACTAAACACTCCTTTAAAACGTTTATTTAAAGACCAAACAAATCACATTAACGTTTATCACCACTTCACCATCTTAACATAACATAAATAAACATTTCAACGTTCCGTTTACCCATTTTATAAACTTTTATAAAAAAATCTATTAAAAAACTAAAAAAAGGACTTAAAACAACGAAAAGCGAATGTATTTAATAAATGAATTACGATAGGATGTGAAACAAAACATGACTATTCTGCACGACCCTTGGTTTACTGTTAAACAAATCGCTCAAAATACATATGCAATTAGTGAATATGGACATTGGGAAAAAGTACATTCCTTCTTACTTATAGGCGATACCGCTGCAATTCTTATCGATACAGGACTTGGTATCGATAATATGAAACGTATAACGGACCAACTAACAAACTTACCCATTACAGTTGTCACAACACACGTCCATTGGGATCATATCGGTAGCCACGCACAATATGAAGAAATCTATGTACATGCTTTAGAAGCAGATTGGCTCATTAACGGCATAAAAGGACTTCCTATTACTCAAATTAGGCACGACATCGCTCGTGATATTACTTTACCTACACCTAAAACATTTCAACCTGAAACATTCAAACCCTTTCAAGGAACACCAACAAAATTACTACAAGATGGAGATATGATTGATATCGGAAATAGGAAAATTCAAATTATACATACGCCAGGTCACTCACCGGGGCATATTTGCCTATACGATTATGAAACTGCTTTTTTATTCACAGGAGATTTACTGTATGAAGGCACGATTTTTGCATTTTATCCATCAACAGACCCTGTAGATTTAGTTCAGTCTCTAAATAAAATTACAAGCCTCTTTCCTATTAAACAAATTTTTGGTTCACATCATACCCTCGGCCTTTCACCTGTTATATTGAAAGAAGTGAAATATGCTATTCAATATTTAAATGATAAAGAGCTGATTAAACATGGGACTGGTATTCACATATTCCAAAACTTCAGCCTTCAATTTTAACTACAAAAAAGGTGTTTCCGTATACGAAAACACCTTTTACTCATTATATATTCTATTTACAACCTCTACTAAAGCTTTACTTACCTGTACAAATGTATGCTTTCGGTTTCCATCCTCAATAATTTTATTAGCACAACTACCCATAATTATCATACAAATAATTATGACTAACGCTACCTTTCTATTCTTGTAAGTCACTTCAGGCCACTCCACTATTACAAAACTTCTTTTGAATTTATCCCATCAAGAAATTTTACATGAATAATAAGCCGAAGGAATATGCAATTCTGCATATTTACACGTTTTATCACGATGTTATGATTTAATTTAGTTAAAGAACACGTATACCGGGGTGACTAACTTGAAATTTAAAGCGAAAAAAAATCCATTTCACGTCATTTTTATTTCATTATTTATAATCATTTTTTTCATTTCGTTATTCTTCCAAAATAAAAATTCTATTTTTTTCACTCTCATGATGCTGTTAAATGTCTTAAATCTTTCTTCCTTCTATTTTTCTCATTACCATATAACTGCTTCATCTCTTATTGTAAAACACGGTTTCATATTTCGTACTGAAATTCCATTTGAAGACATTCGTCACGTTACATACGCTGGTAAAAAACTTCATTCAAAAAAATGGACTAGACAGCAATTAGAAATCCATTACAATTTATTTGACTCAGTAACTGTTTTTATCCCCCAAGAAGAAGAAAAGTTCATTTCAGTCTTAAAAGAAAACTGTCCGCATATGAAAGTATTGAATATGTCTGCTAACAAATAATATGTTTTGGCACTTACAGTAATACAAATAGAAAAGATAAATATTAAAAAAGCCAAGATTCTAAACAAAGAATCTCGGCTTTTTTTATTACTCTTTCGGAGCAATCATTTTTTTCGGATCGACAATTTCATTAAATTGTTCTTCTGTTAGTAGTCCAGATTGCAGTGCTGCTTCTTTTAACGTTAACCCTTCTTTATGAGCATGCTTCGCAATTTTCGCTGCATTTTCATATCCGATATGCGGGTTTAATGCTGTAACAAGCATTAATGAACGATTCACATTCTCTTTAATTACTTCTTCATCTGCTTCAATACCAACTGCACAATTATCATTAAATGAAACAATTGCATCCGCTAATAGATGAGCAGATTGTAAGAAGTTATATGCAATAACAGGTTTAAATACATTTAATTCAAAATTACCTTGGCTCGCTGCAAATCCGATTGTTGCGTCATTTCCCATCACTTGCGCTACAACCATCGTTAACGCTTCACTTTGCGTTGGATTTACTTTACCTGGCATAATAGAGCTTCCTGGCTCATTTGCCGGAATAATAATTTCTCCTAGACCACTACGTGGACCACTTGCCAGCCAGCGCACATCGTTAGCAATCTTCATTAAATCAGCTGCTAATGCTTTTAATGCACCATGCGTATATACAACTTCATCATGGCTCGTTAATGCGTGGAACTTATTTGGTGCAGAAATAAATTGCTTACCTGTAAATTGGCTAATTTCCTCTGACACCATCTCACCAAATTTAGGATGAGCATTAATACCTGTTCCAACTGCAGTACCACCAATTGCAAGCTCTTTCATATATGTATTGCTCTCAGCAATCATACGCTCTGTTTTTTCAAGCATACGGTGCCATCCGCTAATTTCTTGTCCTAATGTTAACGGTGTTGCATCTTGTAAGTGTGTACGACCAATTTTTATAATATGTTCAAATGCAGTTACTTTTTCTGCTAGCGTTTCTTTTAATTTCGTAATTGCTGGTAATACGTGATTTTCCACTGCAATTACACATGCTACATGAAGCGCCGTTGGGAATGTATCATTTGAACTTTGAGACATGTTCACATCATCATTCGGATGAATATGTACGTCAGATTCCTTCTCTTTCAAAATTTGATTCCCTCGATTTGCAATTACTTCATTCACATTCATGTTTGACTGTGTACCGCTACCAGTTTGCCATACGACAAGTGGAAAATGTTCATTCCATTTCCCTGCAATCACTTCGTCAGCTGCTGCCACAATTGCTTCTGCTTTTTCTTCTGATAGCTTTCCTAATTTTTGATTACTAAGTGCTGCACTTTTCTTTAAAATGGCAAATGCTTTTACAATTTCAAGCGGCATTTGCTCTGTTCCAATTGGGAAGTTTTCTTTACTACGTTGCGTTTGTGCTGCCCATAATTTATCAGCTGGAACTTTTATTTCTCCTATTGTATCTCTTTCAATTCTGTACTCCATTTTTTCATCCCCTTGAAAATAAAATACCTACATTTCTCATTTTAACAGAATCTCACCCAAATGATAAGAATTCTCACTCGTATATATAAAAAAAATACCTCCTGCCATCGCAGAAGGTATTTTTTTATGATGCTTGCTTTCCTTTTTCAACGTCATCTACATACCAAATGAATTTGCCTGTATATCCGTAAATAACTGCTAAAATTAACGATACGAAGCTTAACCACATAAATGGAACGTATGAGAACGTTGCTACACCTAAAATACCAGCCATAAAAATACCATTATCCGACCACGGAACCATACCAGAAGTTAACGTTCCACCTACTTCTGAGTTACGCGCTAATACACGTCGGTCTATTTTTAATTTATCATAGCTATCTTCCATAATTTTCGGTGTTAAAATTAGTGATACGTACATCGCACAACCAAATATATTAGCTAAGAATGCCACGATTAATGTAGACAATGTTACATTGCCTGCAGAATTTAATTTCTTCTCAAATTTAGATACAATCACTTTTAAAACACCTAGTTTTTCAAGTAATCCACCAAATCCTAAACCGAAAATAATAACGGCCACTGAGCCAAGCATACCGTTAATTCCACCACGGTTTAATAACTTGTCAACAAACTCAACACCAGATTGAATTGAAAATCCGTTATACGCTGTTCCAATCGCCTCTCCAAAGTTCATTCCTTGGAAAAGAGCTGCCCAAATTGCACCAATTAAAGCTCCCATTGCAATTGTCGGCATAGACGGCTTTTTCATCGCTAATAGAACAATAACAATGACCGCCGGAACAAGCATCCATATTTTAATATCAAATTGCTTTAATAAAGCTTCTTTTAAAAACTCTACTCGATTCAAATCTACATTATCGCCGCCATACATCCAACCAGCTATAGTAAACATAATGCTAGTAATAATATAAGCCGGAACATCTAATACGAGCATAGCTCGAACGTGAGCAATAACGTCTACTTTCGCCATAGAAGCTGCAAGAACTGTGCTATCAGAAAGTGGTGATAATTTGTCGCCGAAATAAGCTCCTGAAAGAACTGCACCAGCAACAAGCGGAAGTGGTAAGCCAAGTCCTTCACCAATCGCCATCATAGCAATACCTGCTGTTCCAACTGTTCCCCATGATGTTCCTGTCGCAATAGAAGTTATCGAACAAATAATTAATGTTGCTAATAGGAATATGCTAGGGTGAATAAACTCTAATCCATAATAGATTAATGTTGGTACAACGCCACCAGCAATCCAAGTTCCAATTAAAGCACCTACCGCAACTAAAATCAGTATTGCTTCTAATCCGTTAGAAATCCCTTTCGTAATTGCATCTTGCAATTCTTGATAACGAAATCCTAATCTTAATCCAAGCGCAATTACTAAAAACCATGAAATAAATAGCGCTAATTGAATTGGGAGATCAAAAATCGTTTGGAAGGAAAAGACAACAGCAAGAAATAGTAATAAAAGAACTATGATTTCTAGCATCGATGGTAATCTTACACTTTTCATTTTTTTCTCTCCTTACAAGTCGATAACATGACGTGTGTCGTCTTACATGTATGTAATATACAATTAGCGAAGACAAAACAAAATTTTCATATTATTTCGATTTATTTTTCCAGTATAATATAACACCTTTTCTATTGTAAAAGTAGATGTTACTTTTCGCAATGGAAAATATAAAAAATGTTACATTTTTATATAGAACAATCTAAAAATAACTTTTTTAATATTTGCCACAACAAAACTTTTTACTATTATCCTCCCCTTTTATGGAATACCATTTTTCTCCACAAAAAAGCACACATCATTAAAATGATGCATGCTTCACTTTTATTTATACATATTTTGTATTTCTTCTTTATTTTTAAGTATTTCCACAAACTGATCGCTATAGCCTTTCGGAAATAACACTCCGAGCCCATAGGAATGCTCAAACTGAAAATGAGGGTACTTCGCCTTGACCTCATCCCAAAATTTATACACGCCGAAGTTTCGATTTTTCACCTCAATATCATGAAATAACACAATACCGTTATTCGCAAGTTTCGGTAGCCATGTTTTATAGTCATGAGAAACTGCTTCATACGTATGATAGCCATCAATATGCAACAAATTTATCGTTCCATCTTGAAACTGATCCACGGCCTCATCAAAAGTAGACCGAATTAAATTCCCTATTTGAGGATAACTCGTGCTCACAAATTTACTCACTATTTGAAAAACACCTTCTCCATATGGACCTGTGTGCTCATCTCCTGCCCAAGTATCTACAGCAAAGCATTTTGTAGATAACCCTTCATCTTTTACCCCTTGGCAAAAACTGAAAAAAGAAGCTCCTAAATGTGTACCTAACTCAACTAATATTTCTGGCTTTTCAAATCTTACTAAATCATAAGCGAAGTTTAAATGTCCCACCCAAGCAGAATTCATACGAATATATGGACTGTATTGATCAAATTCAAATGTTGGTTTATGAGTAACCCAGCTCATCACATTTCTCCTTCTACACATATTTTTAACAAACCAAATTACTCTTATCTTTATTTTTTTATCCTCTTGATTATGATTTATTTTTATAATTTTATCTCGCTTTATTTCACCTCCTCACTTGTATCGTAAACATAACTGGAACTACTAAAATTCCCACCTTATAACACAGAAATTTCAGTTTATTTTTTATTCATTTTGTGATATATTGCATATTGTATCCGAAACGAATTTGTAGAAAAGGAGAATAAAAACTATATGGATCCAAATCGTTTAAAAGGAATCATTATGGTTGTAATTGGTGCTTGTTTATGGGGATTGTCCGGAACAGCTGCACAACAACTTTTTCAATATGAAAATGTTTCTACTGAATGGTTAGTTACAATTCGTTTGCTTATATCTGGCATTATCTTGCTCATGATTTCATCATTCGGAACGAGAAAAAAAGAAATATTCGGCATATGGAAACAAAGATCTGATGCTACTAAAATAATATTGTTTGGCCTATTCGGTATGCTTGCTGTACAGTACACGTACTTCGCTTCTATTAAAGAAGGGAATGCTGCCGTCGCAACATTATTGCAATATTTAGCTCCTATATTTATTACTGTATACTTACTTTTCAAATGGAACGTTCGGCCATCAAAAATTGATTTCATTTCCATTACCCTTTCATTAGTAGGCACTTTTCTCTTACTAACAAATGGGTCTGTTCATAACTTGGCTGTTTCTACACCGGCTATTATTTGGGGTATTTTATCTGGGGTATCTCTTGCTTTTTATAGTTTATATTCCAAGGAATTACTAGAAAGCTGGTCTTCCTCTGTTATCGTTGGATGGGGCATGATTATTGGGGGTATTGGCGTTACGATTCTACACTTTATTTCTACAAACGAATTCATTTTATTATCGACTATGAAATATGTAAAACTAAGTACCCTACCGCTCATCACATTTGTCGTCATTTTCGGAACACTGATTGCATTTTATTTATACTTAGACAGCATACGATACCTGACTCCGAAAGAAACGACATTATTCGGTTGTACTGAACCACTCGCAGCTATTATTTCTTCTGTACTTATATTACACGTACCCTTTCAATCTTTTCAGTTATTAGGGGCTTTTTGTGTCATTGTAATGGTGCTCATCTTAAGCCAAAAACCGGATGAAGGGAAACAGGAATTAAAGTTTGTTCATGAGAAAAAAGAAAATATACAATGAAAGGATTGAATTCACTATGCCTATCCCTCAAAATTATAAAAAACAAGGAAGAGTTTCGGCAAAATCACTCGTTTTAAATCAACTACAAGATTGGATTATTGAAGGTGTACTTCAGCCTGATGAAAAAATTAATGATGGGGAGTTGGCTGAAGCACTAGGAGTAAGCAGAACACCTGTAAGAGAAGCACTTCAAATATTGGAGCTTTCTGGATTAGTGGAAATGGTACCTGGGCAAAAAACAAAAATTGCTCCTATTAAGTTAGACGACATTCCTATCATTTATGAAACGATGGCTGGTCTTCACTCTATTATAGGAAAGCAAGCACTTCAAAACATTACAGACGCTGATTTGAAACTACTTTCTGAAATAAATGCTGATTTTCAGCGCTCTATAGAGACGAAAAACGCAAAACAAGCTTTAAAACTAGATATACAATTTCACAATACAATTTCTTCTATTGCTAAAAACCAATATATTGAACCCTTTCTAGAAAATATGCAACTTCACGTTTTACGCCTTGAATATTTGTTTTTCCAAAACTTTGTTCCAGCAAGTCAATCTATTGAAGAACATCACTCTATCATTCAAGCATTGCAAAAGCAGGACGAAAAACAAATGGAACAAATGATGTCTCAAAACTGGCTCCGTCCAATGAAAGAAATATCAAAAATAATGTCTACGAAATAATAATAGAGCTGGTTACACAAAATCGTAACCAGCTCACCTTTTACTAATCTATATAGTTATGCCTGAATATCTGCATATTCTTCCATATCTTCGTACTCTTTTTCCAATTCCTCTAAAGACAGCTCGTATAATTGTCGGTCGCGAATTTTAAACACACCTGCTCCAATTAACTCATCAATTAAATGCCTCTTACGATTTTCAACAGCAAAACGGAGTTGACTACTCATCTTTTAAAAAACTCCTTTCCACGATCATTGAAAATGATAATCTTTATCAATTACCACTTTTGATTATAAAAGATGACTCTTTATAAGTAAAGTAATTTCATGAAATATTTACCTTACAAAGTATTTGTGGCCACATTATATATATGTATGCCGTGCGAAAAATGTTATGACACATTTTCTTATCCTTTTTCTTTCATACTTTGCAAGTTGTCTCACCATGATTAAATTCACCATCTATTTCCACTTGAATGGTGACATGTTCTACATGAAACTTCTCCTTTAATACATCCGTAGCCTCTTTTAATACATTTTGCGTTTCATCACCTTTAATAATCAAATGGCAAGTTAATACTTGAAAATCAGATGTGACAGACCATATGTGCAAATCATGAACTTCTTTTACAACCGTAATATTTAATAATGTACTTTTTACCTCTTCAACATTTATGTGCTGGGGTGCACCTTCCATTAATATATGGACCGTATCACGTGTTACACGCCATCCACTAATAATGACTAAAATAGACACAAGAATACTAGCAATCGCATCTGCAACAGTCCATCCGAAAAATTTAATAAGTAGCGCAGCAATAATCGCTCCAACTGATCCTAATAGATCGCCTAATACGTGTAAGAAAGCACTTCTTAAATTCAAATTCCCCTTCACATCTCCGCCTCTCATTAATATCCAAGCTGATAAAATATTAATAAGCAGACCAAGTACAGCAATAATGAGCATCCCATTACTAGCAATCTCAACTGGCTCTTTAAAACGGCGAATTGCTTCAATAAAAATGTATACTGAAATGATAATAAGAACGACACCGTTACATAATGCCGCTAACATTTCGACTCGCTTATACCCATATGTTTTCGCAGTTGTTGCTGTTTTTTCTCCGAGCTTGAACGCAAGTAAACTTAACGCTAAGGATACTGCATCACTTAACATATGCCCCGCGTCAGATAATAGTGCTAAGCTATTTGTTACAAATCCCCCAATAACTTCAGCAATCATAAAACTTGTCGTTAATACGAAAGCGATTAGTAGCGCTTTTTTATTGTTAGAATGACCATGATCATGTGAATGTCCCATACGAATGCTCCTTTAAGTGCAATATCTGTATGTTAGTATGAAACAAACTCCCCCTCTTTATCCCCCATTAACTGCCCATAAACGTCCGCTTCCTCTACCTACACACTTCGATATTTTTCAAACAAGTCCTTTTTCTCAACAAAAAATAAGACTACTTCTTTTTCAGCTTCATATTGTTTACTAATGAAAGAATTTTTAAGGAGGTTACTAAAATGAAACGTTTATTTCTCTGTATGGAGCGAGAACTTGTTGTAGTGAAAGAACAATATGGTCACTTTGAAACAGCGTGTCACTTACAAAATATGCAACCTACCTGTATCGCTGTTGATCCATTTCAAAAGAATCGTGTATACTGCGGAACATTTGGACGAGGTTTATGGTTAAGCGACGATGGCGGAGATTCGTGGAAACCGATTGGAGATTCATATCGTTACTTTGATTTCCCTAAAGAAGATGGTATTTTACACTCTTCGATAACTTCCATTACGATAAGTCCTAATGAACAAGTTAACGGCTATGGCGTCGTTTATGTCGGCACAGAACCGAGCGCTTTATTCCGTTCTGAAAATGGTGGTGAAACGTGGACTGAACTTAAAAATATGAAATCATTATTATCTTCTTATACGTGGGCTTTCCCGCCTAGACCTTTCACCCATCATGTTCGCTGGATTACAGTTGATCCAAACAATCCAAATACAATCCATGTTTCAATTGAAGCTGGTGCTGTTATTCAAAGTAATGATAGAGGGCATACTTGGATTGATAAAAAATTCGGTGCTCCTATCGATGCGCATCAATTGCTTATGCACCCTGAAGCCCCAAATCGCCTTTATGCATCATGTGGTGATGGTTTTATGGGCGGACCTGATCGCGCATACCTTGAAAGTTATAACAGTGGAAACAGCTGGATCTCATGCAGTGAAGGACTTGAACACCATTATTTATACAGCATGGCTATCGATCCGGCTGATTGTGATACAATTCTCGTTTCTGCCGCACCGAGTGCTGACCTCGCTCATCATCGTATTCCTTATGAATCTTATATTTATCGGAAAACGAAAGATACTCCTTTCCAGCAATTGCAGCAAGGTCTACCATCTGCAATTGGTACAGTCATTTCAATGTTTGCGACAAATCCAGCAGAACCACATACGTTTTACACTTTAAATAACAATGGCGTCTTTCAATCCAATGATAGCGGCGAATCGTGGGAACAACTAAACATTCCGTGGAAAGATGAGTATAAAACGCAGCATCCACATGCATTACTCGTTACTAGTTCTTAACGAAAAAAAGACTGCCTAATGGTTTTAGGCAGTCTCTTTTTTATTTCTTTAAGTCAATTACAATATCATCTAACGCAATACCCTTATTGCCTCCCAATCTTCGAGGCACAAAACGCTCCTTTACTTCTCCTCCAACTATTGTTACCGAGCCATAATTTTCAGGAGTGTGAATTCTTAAATTAACGTAAGGCGTTATTATTAACTTAGTCGCATTCTCATTAAGTTGTTGGAATGTTTCACTCCAATTAAAATTATAAGGATCTTCACCTGAGCCTCCATTTCCTTCTCCATAATACTGATTACCTATATCATCTCTCACTTTTAAATCAACATCCACTCCATCCCATACACCTCTTATTTCTTGAGCTACTTCTTGGTTGTAATATAGAATAAACGACATGGGTGTTATTTCCATTCTCTCCATATTAACTTTTACACCATCTTTTTCTGCACTACCTCTAATCAATTTCTCTTTATTTTCTATTCCTTTTAGATTAATATTAAAATTCCAATCTCCTTTTATCTCTTCTTCTGTTTCTAAAATGTTTATACTTTGTATACTCCATTCAACATTCACTGTAGTTCCTTTATTACTAACTAGATCACTACTTGTTTTTATTAAACCTTTATATTTCCTATCAGCGACCTTAATAATTTCATTGCTTCCTGATTGGGCACCTGCTCCTTTAATAGTTAAAAAATCCAACGTACTTGGATTTTTGCCTAAATTTCTGTTACTTTCTATAGAATAGTTTATTGATACTGTCTTACCATCGAAAATCGCATTATTAATCGTTATCTTAATTCCATTTCTTTCTTTTGTCATATTTAGTACTGTGGCGTATTGTTGATAATTATTATGAAGCCCCGTTTTCTTCTCTGCGTCCGCTTTATAATTTTCATATAACCCTGTTCTACCATTATCTAAAAATCGGAATATATCACCTACAATTGGCAATCCCCCTGCATATGTAGGAAACCCAATACCAAGCGTTGCAACTGATAACCCTACTAAAATAGATGCAACAGCAACACATTTTTTCCAATTTTTCATCTTTTTCTTCGTACGTATCGATTGTTTTACATTACGTTTCACTTTTTCTTTTTCAATTTCAGAAGCCTCAATTTCCTCAAGTTCTTTTTCATCTATATCAATATGATTTAATAGTTCATAAATGTCTTTCATATTGCACTACCTCCAAAACTAATTTTCGCAGCATTTTGTTGTAGTTTCTTTTTCCCCCGGTACACACGATTATCGATCGCTGCCCGAGTTAACCCTAATTTGTCTCCTATTTCTTCTGTCTTCATATCGAGAAGATATTTCATAATGAACACCTTTTGATCTAGCGGTTCTAATTGATTAATAAGCTTCAATAATTCTTCCCTATCTTCCATAACGATTAATTCATCTTCCGCTGACTTTTCCGTACTGATAGGAATCTCATCTGAAATAATTTCTACTTTTCTAGTCGCTTTCCGGTAATAATCAATCGCTTTAAATTTTGCAATTGCCGCTATCCATTTTTTAAAATCACTCGGCTCTCCATGAAATTTATTTGCGTTATTCCAAATGGAAAGAAATATATCGTTTACACATTCCTCTATGAGTCCATCATTTTGAACTGGAAGAAGAACTTTGTGCGTTATTCCTTTTATGAGTGGTAAGTATGTATCGACAACGAATTCTAGCGCATCTTCTTTTTGCCGTTGTAATCTTTTTATAAAATTTTTCTCATTTGATTTCATGTAGCGATTCCCCTTATTTTTTTGTAAAAGCTTTTACACCCTATATAACGTCTTACAAAAAATTTTCTCTCATCTTTTTTTATTTTTTGTATGTTATGGAATACTTTCCCTACGCCATTGTCTCACATAACTATGTATTACAAGAAAATTTTCTCAAGTCTGCAATTTAATTCATGTAGTACACTATTTATATGGTCATCCTTTAACTAGGTGTACATTTTATTTCGTTAATCTACTTTTCAACATTTTAAATTAGGAGATGAGATGTGTATGTGTGGAATTACAGGTTGGGTAGATTGGAAGGAAAACCTTTCAAATCAACATGTTATTTTAAAAAAGATGGCAAATCGTATTCAGCATCGTGGGCCTGACGCTGAAGGGTTTTGGTTTTCACCTCGTGCGGCCTTTGCACACCGGCGTTTAATTGTTATTGATCCAGAAGGCGGGACACAGCCGAAGACATTTCGTGCTGGTGATTATACGTATGCTCTTACTTATAATGGAGAAATTTATAATTTCCGTGAACTGAGAGAGCAACTTCAACAGTGTGGTCATGCATTTGAAACGCATTCAGATACAGAAGTATTACTACATGCATATTTAGAATGGAAAGAAGACTGTGTACAACATTTAAACGGAATTTTCGCTTTCGCCTTATGGGATGATCAGAAGCAACAACTGTTTTTAGCACGTGATCATTTAGGCGTAAAGCCACTCTTTTATACAGAAAGAAATGACAGTATTATTTTCGGATCTGAAATAAAAGCATTATTAGCTCATCCATCTGTTCCTGCTGAAATTGATGCGGATGGCATAAATGAAATATTTGGATTAGGCTTATTTCGAACTCCAGGATGTGGCGTCTTTAAACATATTCAAGAAGTACGTGCTGGACATTCTATAACGTTTACACGTGATAAAAAAGTAGTTAAGAAGTATTGGAATTTAGAAAGTAAGATTCATACAGACTCTACTGAAGATACATCATCACATATTTTATCTATTTTACAAGATACAGTAAAAAGACAATTAATTGCCGATGTTCCTCTCGTCTGTATGTTATCAGGAGGATTAGATTCTAGCGGTATTACTGCACTAGCAGGTAAAGAATTTGCAGCGGAAAATAAAACACTTCATACGTATTCCGTTGACTTTGTAAATAGTGCAAAAGATTTCGAGCTGACATTTGCTCGCACTGGTTTAGACGCTCCTTGGGTAAAACGTGTTTCTGAACATGTAGGGACAGCGCATCATGACATTATTGTGAATGCTGAAGAATTAGCAAATCACTTATTCGTTCCCCTCCGTGCAAAAGATTTACCAAGTGCTGGCGAAATGGAAACTTCACTATATTTACTATTTTGCGAAATGAAAAAAGATGCGACTGTAGCTTTATCTGGAGAATCTGCTGATGAAGTATTTGGTGGGTATCCCTGGTTTCACCAAGAAGAATTACTATATGTCGATAAGTTTCCTTGGCTAACAAATTGGAAAAACACTTCTCCTCTTCTATTAAATGAAGTAAATAACCAATGTAACTTAGAAGACTATATTGATACACGATTCCAAGAAGCAATTCTTGAAGTCCCTACTCTTGAAGGTGAAAGTAAAAAATCCGCAAAACAACGTCAAATGTTTTATTTATTTTTAACGAGATTTCTCCCATTCTTACTTGACCGTAAAGACCGTATGAGTATGGCTGTAGGATTTGAAGTTCGTGTACCGTTTTGCGATTATCGATTAGTTGAATATTTATGGAACGTTCCTTTCGATATAAAAAGCATTGATAATATTGAAAAAGGCATTTTACGTAGAGCACTGCAACCTGCTTTACCTGACGATGTACGCAATAGAAGAAAAAGTGCTTACCCAACTTCACAAGATCCACATTATTTACAAACAATCCGTCATTTATCACTCGACTTGTGCAGTAATAAAAACAATCCTATTTTCTCACTTATTAATCATTCCACATTACTTGCCATTGCCGATGAAAGCAATAAAGAAATTAACAATTTTGAAGCAAGAAGTGCTATGGAATATATGCTACAAGTAAATGAATGGTTGAAAACGTATCATATTCATATTGCTTAACAAAAAGGAGTTCAAGGATAAAAACCTTGAACTCCTTTTATATTAATTAGCACATTGTTTATTTTCAGTGTCAATAGACCACCCAATAATAGTGGCACAATCTCTACCTTTCCACTGCAGTACATTTGTTAATACTGGCTCAATCTGTAAGCAACTTCCGTCGTGCAATATTTCTACTAAAGATTGATCATCATCAAATTTTCGTTTATCACACTCTAAAATACCGTCCGTTGCCATTACAATGTGATTCATTCCTTTTTCTAATCCTCTGACACCTGACGTAAAGCAAGGTGTATTTGCTGCGAAAATATTTTTCCTACCAATATATTCGTAATTCTTCCGTTTATTTAACCGCCCTTTACCATTCTTCGTTTTTTCAGAATGGAATAAATATGCGAAGCAATCACCAACTGATAGCCAATATAAAAATTCGCCTTTTCGCAAACAAATTAAGCATGAAAGTTCCTCATCATCTTGATCACATTTTTCAATAAACAACTCATCTGTAAATAACGCTAATAAGTACATATGTGTATGATGAAAAGCTAAATGTATCGGGTAAGAAAATAACTCTTTTAGTTTCTCTTTTCTTGCTGAAATTGCTTCTATTATATAATCGATATTTTTTGTTTTGTGGTGTGTATCAAAAATCATAACAAATTCAAATTGTAATTTAGGATCCCACCAAGCAAGCACCGCATCTCCTCTTTCATATGCATCACTTTCTTGATTTCCCCCATATACGCCGACTGAAAGAGGACCACATTTTTCAACATGTATTTCATCTACATACATCTGCTCATGACTCATCCATTTAAATGTATTCACAGCTATCATCCTCTCTCTTGCTAAATGTATACCTTTACACATAGATTACCTTATATTTCAATAAAAATAAACTTTTTCAACATTTTTTATCCAAATAAAAGGATTTTATCTCTATACTAACGAATATATCTTATTATACGATATAAAAATAGGGGGATTTATCATTATGAAAGACATCAATCAACATTGGGAAAGTATTTATTATCACTTACGATATGAATATGAAGACAACCTTTCCCACCAAGCCATTCGTATTTTACAAATCGCTTCTCGTGAGAAAGATATAACAATTGGAAAAGTCGCTACTGAGCTTAGTCTCTCTCATAACACAGCGTCTGAACACGTAAAACGCCTTATTCAAAAAGGGTTTATCATGAAAGAAAGAAACAAACAAGATGAAAGAGTTGTGAACCTTACTTTAACGAAAGAAGGCATTGAAGTATTAGAAAAACATACTTTACTCGATAAAGAAAAGATAAAAATATTAGAATCACAGTTATCAAAAGAAGAACAACAATTAATTGAAAAAGCATTTTCGCTATTAGCGAAGGAGGCAAAATATGCATTTCCTCGTTAAAGTAATCGTTTCGGCACTTATTATCGGCGTTATCACTGAAGTCGCTAAACACTACAGTACAATAGGTGGCTTTATTGCTGCCCTTCCTCTCGTGAGTTTACTTGGTCTATTTTGGATTTCATTCGAAGGCGGGAATAAACAAGAATTGAGTCAATTTGCTTTAGGGGTATTATATGGATTCCCCGCATCAGCACTACTATTATTTATTGTCTATATTGGTTTAAAAAATTCATTTACACTTAGTACATCGGTCTTATTCGGTGTAGGTGTTTGGTGTATTGTTTTTGCTTGTCAAAAATTATTTCAAGCTTAGTTAGGAGGGTTTACTATTTATAAATTTGTAGAGGTATTGGAGCAAACTATAGAAGTATATATAAAAGGAAGTAGTAAACAAACGGTAGTTATTCAAACCGGAATGAGTTGCTCATTTTATGATTGGTTTCCTATTATAGAAAAGCTTTCAGAGCACTTTACAGTCGTTTCATACCATCGCCCAGGTTACGGAAAAAGTGATTTAGGCAATCAGCCGCGTACAATAAGGCAAGTTACAAAAGAGCTACATATGTTACTAAACAAACTAGCTATTCAAGAGCCATTTATTCTAATCGGTCATTCCTATGGAGGATTATGTGCACAACATTTTGCGATGTTACATGAAGATAAGCTGCAAGCACTTATTTTAGTTGATTCTACTTCGATGAACTTACACCGTTTAGATGAACTTCATTTACCAATTTCTGATCAAACTGATTCTGATGATGTTTGGTTTCAAAAATATAATATGTATTCAAAAATGGATGTAGACACACTTTATAACGAACTAAAACCTATTCTCACCGATCAATCAAAACAGCAAATTGAATTCTCTACCTCGCCTTCATTATATAAAGTGACCGCTTCTGAACTATCGGCGTGGAAAAACTGTGCTCTCTCAATAAAAGAGCTATGTAAAACATTAGAAATACCATTAATCGTTATTGGTAGAGATCCTCAATATTCTATTACTCAATTGACTAATGGCGGCATGCCAAAAGAGGAAGCGATACAACTTGAAGCAATGTGGCAAGAACTGATTCATGAACAATTACAAATCTCAATAAATAGCCAATATATTCTTGCCGAACATGCTGGTCACGGAATCGAAAATGATCGACCAAATATTATTATTGAAGCAGTTCAATCTCTACGAATAAAAAAAGGAAGCAACTAACGCTGCTTCCTTACTTATCTATTCATAATCTTCTTCATCATCGATTTCTTCATAATACGAATTCCCATTACTTACATATATAGGGCCATTCGCAACGTCAATACGTAATACCCATGCCCATGGCACAGCTAAACGTTTATGTATTGCTCGCCAAAAGCTCATTGATTTTCTTTCGTACTCCTGGAACTCCTGAAGTAACTCTTTGTAGGAGGAACCGTCTAACTGAATATTTGCTTCTAACAAACGAGAATGGGCATAGTACTGCAGCTCTAGTTCAGCAGCAATTTCCATTTCTTCTTCCGTTGCCATACCAATAATTGCTCCATCTGCTGGTACAATTTCAAATACGTTCTGAACTTCAATAAGCCCTTCTTTCTCTTTCTCAAACATGTAAACAGCCTCCTTTAACACATATTTTTTATGTTACAAAGTCATACTTCTACAATAACTTCTCCCTTTCCTCTTTTTTTGATAAACTTTTACAAATTATTTATCTGATAATCTGCAGACTGTATTCTTTCAGCAGAACTGAAACAATTATTATCAAAAGTTAATTTATACACGTCAGGCATATGAAGGGTTTTCCAAAACTGAAAATCATATTTCGAATCAAAATAATTCATTAGTAATACCATAATATTCCCATGAGTACCTATTACAATATTCTTACCTTTATATTTTTTTAATATACTTTGCATACATATTACAGCACGTCTTTGTGCTACATCATTTGATTCTCCACCTTCGTATGCAAAAGTCCAGTCTTCCCATACCTTCTGAAGAGCATCATTAAAATCCTGTACCGGCTCTGTACTTAATAGCCTTTCCCGTAAATCTTCTTCCAGTTGTATTGATAAATTATATGTATTGGCAATTCCTTGCACAGTTTGCATTGCCCTTTTGTACGGACTAGAAATCACAACATCAATATGTTTATCTTTTAATAAGCGTGTTACATGCTGCGTATCTAACAAACCTTTTTCAGATAAAGGCCTTTCCCGTTCTTCTTTTGTATATGTAGAGTGGGCATGGCGAACAAAATATATTGTGGTCATTTTTCAACTTCCCTTCTTATTTTCAATCTATATTCAATGAAGTAAATAAGAAATCCTGTATTATAAAAAGAAAAAGGACGCTTTCTAAAAAGCGCCCTTGTTTACATAATAAAATTATTTCGTTATAAATTCTTTCTAAACTCTTCATCTGTTATAGCCTCTTGAATAAAATAATCTATATTATTTCTCAGCTTTTGGTATGCAACTTGATCTTCTATATCGTTAAACATAATTACAACTTCTACCTTATTCCCCTTCTTATCTGTAGTATACAAACTTTTTGTCAATACGAATGCGGTAGATCCACCTTTTTGACCAGCAAATTCAAACTTGCTATTATCAACTGTTCCTTTGAAAATATTCTCGATTTCTTCTTGCATTGATTTTGGAAAATACTTTCTACTATTTATTTTTTCCATTATACTCATATAATCTTTAGCGTTTGCACCTACTAATCGATCTGACCAAATTCGCTGAAATTCCATATCTACCTTTAATGGGATATCCCGTTTTTTCCATTCTTCTTGATCTTTCATCCATTCATGAATTTGTAACACATGTTTAGTATACTCGCCCTTTGACATGTTACGTATCATTTCTAACGATTGATTTTCTGGCTCGTGAAGCTCTTTTTCTACATACCCTCTCATATATAGTGAAGCAGTATACGAAGAGAACTTGTCATGACTAGTAAGCTCTAATTCTTTTATACTTTCATTCACTCTTTCTATTCCAAGCTTATCTAACAAATATGTTGTATTCGCATTAGAACTATAATGAATCATTCCTTTAGCCACTTCTTCTAAAGCGATCCGTCCATTTTGCACTAACTCTCTCACTTTTGCATCTTCTAACCAGTCAGGATGCGCTCCACCATCAGTGTTTTTAACATAATATTTTTCTAACTCCTGCAATGAAATTTGTTCATTACGGCTTATCTTTCCTTCTGACACTTGCTTAGCAAATTCAACTGCTATGACGATTTTTGCCGTACTCGCTAATGGCAATTTTTCATTTTCATTTATAGATGTTAATACTTCCCCATTTTTTCTAATTAGTACTGAACAAGTTTCATCATCTTTATGTTCTTTTATGTACTTTAATACGTAATCAGGATCTTCTTTTGACAAATAGTACTTCATAATAAAAAAGAAAGCTATAACGGCTACTATAATGACTCCTACAATAATTCCTATAATCTTTAATATGTTCACAATATGCCCCCTCTAGAAATTCCCTTCTATTTAATAATTATAACGAATTGAATTACAAAATTAAACAAAACAGAGCAACTCTTCCTAAAATAGAAAGAATTACTCTATTTCACATGATGTTATGTGTCCATTTAACGTAACGATTATATTTGAATCGTGACTTTCTTTAACGCTATTTAGTCGATTTGAGTTAGGAGGACCAATTACAATTGACTCCTTAATTGGCGAAAGATCCTTTCCTAATTTTTCTGCACTTACACCGTATGCAGCTTGAAATACTTCTGGCGGAGTTAATCTAAGTATGTCTGATCCTTCTGCTGTTTCAAACTGATCGTTATTGAAGAACAAATGTAATTGTACTTCTTCTGTTATCGCTGTAATCCAATGCCACCATCCCATTGGAATAAAGACAGTTTGCCCCGCTTTCACATGATAATTTTGCAATTGATTCGTTTCCGGATTTAAAATGGATGTAACTGCTTCTCCTGATACAACAACATCTAATTCCCACGCATTCGGATGCCAATGTGGTTCCCTCATATGCCCTTTCGTCATAAACAAATCAACAAACGCCCCTCCTATCATCGCTGGTAACTGCGTTGACGTAACTTCATATGCAACGTTTTTCTCATCTCTTTTAAAAAAGACATTTTTTCTTGAATCAAAGAAAAGGTTTGGAGTTCCTGAGCTTTTCTTTAAATTTTTATTATCTGGAACATAACCTGAACTACTCATTTTATCCCTCTTTTCCACTCCGAACATTTCTACTTTCACACTGTATCGTATGGAAAAAATGTATGAATGTGCCTATCATTCACATAACAAAAAAACATGCCTTCATGATGAGAGCATGTTTTGTGATATTTTTCACATTGTTTAGTAAAAAAATAAACGTTTACTTACCATGATGTAACATTAAATCACTAAGTTCTTCTTCAATGTGATTTAATTTCGCAACGCCTTCTTTCCATTTATGAATATAACGCGATACCCCGACAATAAATAAAACAATAATTGTAGAAAGAATAATACCATATACGATTGTTACAGTACTCATAGTTACACTTCCTTATAATTAGTAATGTTGTTATTAGTTATATTTTTATTATAAACCTTTTTCTTTTAAAATACTTCGATTTCAACTTTTTGTAACAAAATTGATTTTTCTAACATTTCGTTCGTGAAAATGGCATATTTTTCACAAATTATACAAAACTTCACCATATGTACTATTACCATATGAGTTATATTATTAAATAGAATAAAGGGGATGATATACTATGACGACTTGGTTTATTGTAATGTTAGTTGTATTTGGGGCATTTAAAATTATCGTTTCTAGCCTTCCTAACACTGTTATTGAATCCATTATTAGCAAGTACGAAACACATCCACAACTTGAAGAAGAGAATTCGACTGTTACAATCAATGGCAATAACGTAGAAGGTGAAAAGAAATCCAAAATTATTCATGATTTTAACGAAGGTTTATTTTTAGATCGCTATTATGCACCACCTCACAATGAGGGCACGCCTTTAATTATCAATGCAAAACGTGGCAAAAAAGATTTTACATTTTATATTTATAGTCATGAAGAGCATGTTGATGTTGTAAAGCAACATAAAAAGAAAGTAGTTGCTTATAGTTTACGCTCTAAAAACCTTCAAAATAATGATATGTTCGTGTCAGCTGATTTAGCTTAATACTCATATATTAGAAAAAGGAATCCATAGAATATGGATTCCTTTTTACTATTCACTGAAAAATAAGCTCTGTCTTCAAACTATCTTTCGGTAACAACCATCCTTTTTGTTCTAAACTCTTCATTAATAATTCTCTTTGTTTTGTTGCAATACTTTCCTCATTTGTTTTAAACGACACTTCTATTACGAAATCATCTTCTATTTTCCCTGTATTACTTAGTGGCCAAACTTCAATATTCGTTTTAATATTTTCAAATTCAGCTGTATACCTTTTCATTAATACAGGGCCATAAATACGAGAATTTTTGAGCATTTCTTCTCCCCAATTCGTATACAACCATTTGTTCATTTTCCCTGGCAACTTTTCTATTAACATGTTTTGAGCAGCTCGTTCTTTTGGTAAATCAAGTACTCCATATCCTTTAGCACTGTAGCTTTTCTTATTTGAAATACTTAACGTTTTCTTCTCAAATCCCCAATCTATTTCTGCCTCATAGTTATCAGTTTTACTATCAAATCCATCCTTTTGAGCCACTTCTAGTGCATCTTGAATTACACCATTTTGAATCGGATATCTTTTTTTATATGTTAGCTCAAAATCTTTACTAAATTCTTTCTTTCGAATTCTCGCAAACCACCCTTCATTACTTAAATTTTTATTTGCCGTATCTAAAAATTGCACTTGTATGCTTTCATAATTTGTACCAGCCTGAAAATATTCTAATATCTCTTGGTTCATTTCTTTGTTGTAACCTAATACTTGTTCTGGCTTTAATAATAACTTCACTTCAAAACTAGGTTTCATTGGACTAGTAGCAAACCCTTCCTGAACGTTATAAAGGAAACAACAAAAGAAAATGCTTACGAATACAAATACTTTTTTCATATACCTATCCCCTTTACATTTTAAATGACTTCTATACGTTCCATAGTTAGTGAATACACATTTTCATATCCTGCTATGCTAAGCTTTTTCTGTAATCGATCCGTATCCTCTTTCAAAGCGTGTACTAACACCGTATGTTCTGGTAATAATGTATTTAACATCTCTTTCACATCTCTTATACTTTGGTGAACTTTATATGGAACTCGCTTCACCCTACATTCTTTACCTACACGTTCTTTCAAAACTTTGTCTGCAAAACTCCCTTTAGCAATATGTCCAGTAAATATAATGGAATTTCGTTCTTCATATCGCAGTTGTTCATAATATAACTGCGCTCGTTTCGTTTGCATATTCGCATCACTCATTACAACTATTCCATAACTATTTTGCGTACCGATGTCATGATCCATAACGATTATGTTTCTTTTTAAACTCTCCAGCACCCGTTCGATTTCTTCATTATTTTTAATCCAATCTTTATATACGAACATCTCCTCAAATCCATCCAAAATTTCTTGATCTACTATAATGGGAAGTTCTTTATATTTTTCATATAAATACAATACGATATCTTGCGCCCTACCAAGCGGTGGCAACGGTAGTAATGCTATTCCTTTATTTTGCGCAACTCGTTCAATTTCTGCACACAGTTCGTTTACTCTTTCATGTTGCGAAACATCCTCAGTATGATAAGCGGCATCTACGATTGCAACTTTTATATCGCCACGCAATTTCTCAGGTAAATTAGCTCGTAGTATGTTAGACTCTGCTGAGTAATCGCCAGAATAAAATACATATGTATGACTCATGTCCACTAAAAACCAAACAGCCCCTAATACATGCCCACTATACCCCCATTGAAAACGCAATGTAGGTGTAATCTGTATCCACTCATTCGGATTACTAATTTCATCAATATATACATAATCTAAATCTTTAACATTTTGGTCGTTATAAGGTACATTCCATCCTTGCGTCAAATTATAGTTTCTCCATTTTTCATAATAAGTGGGAAGTTGCTCCTTCGTATAACGAGTCGTCCAAATTTTTTTCTTATATCCATACTTCGCTAATAAAGGTAAGCCCATCGTGTGATCTTCATGAATATGTGATAAAAATACTGCATCTAAAAACGGTACAACTTCCCTCTCTATTTTTGGATAACTATCCTCATATGATCGATTAATACCACAATCAAATACTATTTTCGTCTCTTTATTTTTTACGAAGTAGCAGGAACGACCGTATTCTCCCGCTCCTCCCCATACTTCTATTCTCATCATGCTACCCCTTTTCGTTTTTGCTCCATATGTTGCAGAAGTAATAAACATATTGTTGTAAGTCCAACTGAAACGACAGCCATTGCCATTCCAATAGATACTTCTCCTTGTTCAAATTGAGCAAAAATAAATGTTGCTGAAGTTTCTACTGATGGAGGCAGTATGAGAAGGGATGCTACTAACTCTCTTATCGAGATTGTAAATGTCATCGCCCATCCAGCAAGAATACCCGGGATAATAAGAGGTAATATTATTTTTCTAAAAATATAAATATAATTTCCAGAAAAAATGGTTCCTGCCTGTACAAGAGAATCATCAATTTGCCCGAGCGATGCTTTTACATACTGCACCGTATAAGGTAAAAAAAGAACAACGTACGTCACGATAACCATGACTGGTGTATTGTAAATTGACATGGGCATATAGGGTGAATTCCAAAATAAAATCAGCCCTACAACCATCACAATTCCTGGTACCATATTCGGTAACATACCGCACATATCAAGCCATTTTTCAGAGGACTTTTTCCCCTTTCGAATCATAAGCGCCAAAAAGACTCCAATCATAACAGCAATAATCGCCGTTATAAGTGAAAATAGAAAACTGTTCCATAAAGCTTCTAATCCTGGAGATCCAATTGTAAATAATGCTTCATAATGGCTTGTTGTAAAGTTGTTTACATGCAAGCCGCCGCCTCTTAATTTTGATAATGAAGCAATCATTATAGAAAAGTATGGGATTCCAATTGATACGATTAATAAACCAATTACATAGCCCCATGCCACAACGCGTGTAAATATAGACAATGTATACCTTTTAGATTTCACACCTTTTCCACTAACCATTGCATATGAATACTTTCGATTTAATACATTTTGCATATACCAAATGAGCATACATGCACTAAGTAATAAAGAAGATAATGCTGTTGCACTACTAAAATCAATCGGCCAACTCGAAATAAATTTATGAATCTCTGATGTTAACACATGAAATCCTATTCTTCGTCCGAATGTAGCTGGTGTTCCAAATTCAGCAATCGTCTTTACGAAAATGAGTAAAGCACCCATTACATAACTTGATACTAATAACGGCAATATTATTTTTCGTAAACGATAGAAAAAGCTTCCGCCATGAACTGCTGCCGCTTCTTCTTTACTACTCCCAATTTGAAGTAACGTGTTTTTCAACATGAAGTATAGGAATGGGAATAAATGCAGACTCATAATTAAAACCATACCTCCTAAACTAAAAAACGAAGATGAAATCGTCTTTAGCATCGGAAAAAACTGTTCAAAATAGCCGTTCGGTTGCATGAACAAAATCCAGCCCATCGATCCAATATATGGCGGTGTCATAAATGGAATCATAAAAATAATATCTAACTTACTATACTTTCCAACATCTGTTTTGCTCATAATAAATGCTAATGGAAATGCAAATATGGTTGCTCCTATTACTACGAGTACACCTAGGAGCATTGAGTTTAGAAAAATCCCAGCTAATCCACCACTCTGCATCACTTCAAAAGGCTTTAAAAAATTCCAACTACTATTTTCATATACACTAGAAAATAAAATGAGAAAAAGCGGAATGACGATTAACATCGCCACAAGTAACAACGCTACCGTCATTCCAACTTGTCTTACTGATACGAATCGATTTACCATGTAATCACCATCTTATTGAAATACTTTCTTAAATTGTTTTCCTATTTCATCTTGTTCTTTCTCAACTGTCTTCCAATCAATATTTAATACGGGAATCTCTTCTACATTCGGTCTATTTTCAGCTTTTATATCTGTTCTGCCTGGTAATAAATACGCTTTAGCAACTTGTTTTTGCACATCATCTGATAATAAATAATCAATAAACTCTTTTGCACCTTCTACATTTTTACTATCCTTCATAATACCTGCTGCACGCGGGCTAATAACTGTTCCGCTTTTTGGATAGACAATATCAACCGGTTCCCCCTTTGCTTTTGCGCTGTACGTCATATAATCAACACCCGCAATTACCATGTCTTTCGCACCTGTTACTACTGGATCTAACGCTTCTTGGTTTGCACCTGCTACTGTAACTTCATTTTTCTTAATCTGTTCAAATAAATTCCATCCATCTTTCCCATTCTTTTTCACATATCCTGTTACAAAGTCTAAAGCTGAACCTGAAAGTGCCGGATCTGGAAGGTTCACTTTCCCTTTCCATTCCCCTTTTGTTATATCACTCCAATCTTCAGGCGCTGTCTTCACATTTTTTGTGTTATACACAATTCCTAACGCTGAAGCACTATAACCGAAATAGTGTCCTTTATCATCCGACCATTCAGAACGAAGCTTATCAGCTTGTTTCGCTTCTTTATAAGCTAACGTTTGCCCATCCTTTTTTAATCCTTCCATCGCTGGTAAAGATGCAAGTACGACAACGTCAACGACTGGATTTTTCTTTTCAGCTTCCATTCTCGCTAAAATCTTACCAGTTGTTCCTTGAAACATTTCTACTTTTATACCCGTTTTCTTTTCAAAGTCCTTTTGAATTTTTTCTGCTAATCCTTTTGGCCCCGCACTATATACAACAATTTTCTTTTCATTCGCATTTTTATTTTTAGCATCTGCACTACCTGTCTTTGAACTACACCCTGTTACTACAGCAGAAAATAATAACGTACATACAAATAAAGACTTAAGCGAACTGAATTTCTTCATACGATTCTCCCCCTATATGATGAATATATTTTTTTGGCACATATAACGATACTGGTTTACCGATGCTTAATTTACTATTGTGATAAGCTGTCCATATTCCAAGTGCACCCATGTTTACTTTCATTTCATACCGTTCTCCTACATATGTAACGTGCTGAATTTCACCTGTATACATTTCACACACTTCATTTTTCGTCCAGCTCACATGCTCTGGACGAATCATTTGTTTACCCTCTACAAGCCAATTTGCCTTACCAACAAATTTTGCAACAAATTCATGAGATGGCTTCACATAAATGTCTTCTGGTGTTCCTTTTTGTAATACTTCTCCTTGTTTCATGACAATAATTTGATCTGACATTGACATTGCTTCTGTTTGATCGTGAGTGACATACAATGCCGTTAAACCGATCGAATGAACGATATCCATAAGCTCTAATCGCATTTCTTCTCTCAAAATTGCATCGAGTGCACTCAGCGGTTCATCAAACAAAATAAAATGCGGTTTTGTTACAATCGCTCTAGCAAATGCGACACGTTGCTGCTGTCCGCCAGAGAGTTCATGTGGATATCTTTTCTCCATCCCTTGCAGGCGAACTCGCTTTATTGCATCTTCTACTTTTTCCCGTAATTGATTCGTTTGCTTTGTAGCCCTTAAACCAAATGCAACATTTTCAAATACATTCATGTGTGGCCATAAAGCGAAATCTTGAAATACCATACCGATATTACGTTCATGAGGAGATGTTTTTATTTTTTTCGCACTAGAATACATGCACGTATCTCCGAAATATATTTCTCCTTTATCTGGTTCTTCAAGTCCTGCAATCATTCTAAGTAAAGTCGTTTTCCCGCATCCCGAAGGTCCTAAAAGTGTGGTAAATTCACCTTGTTTCATGACAATTTGTAACGGCTTTAACGCCTGCGTTTTTCCAAAATTCTTTTCTAATCCACTAATTTTAATGTCCATCGTTTCACCTCTCTCCCCTCACTCTTAACCTGCTTTCATTCTATATGGAAGATTTATACTGAATGTTAATGTACTGTAAAGATTAAATTAAAAAACTTCTAATAAACTATTTATTTCTATAGATTTTTTCTATAGTTAGAAGAAAAAGGGGCAAATTGCCATGAATCTCTTAAAATTAGAAATTGTAGTGCTTATTAAGAAATATAAAAAGCTTACGATTGTTGCAGAAAAACTTGGTATTAAACAACCTACTATTACATTCCATATAAAAAGCTTAGAAGAGGAACTCGGTGTGTCTTTATTTGAATTACGTTCTGGAAGATATTTCTTAACAGAGGCTGGTGAGGCATTGCATCATTATGCTTGTAAAATAGATGCACTTATGAAAGAAGCTAGGCGGGTCACGCAAGAGTTTAAAGATTTTCATAAAGGCGCTATAACAATTGGCGCTAGTTATGTACCAGCGACTTATCTTTTACCAGAAATTATTCACCAATTTCAATGTGAATTTCCAAATATAAAAATAACACTTATGGTAAAAACAGCTCCTGAAATTCGAACAATGCTACAAAATCATGAAATTGATCTCGGGGTAATTTCTGCAGCACCGTTTGATGAATCACTTTTAAAACAGACGATTGTAATGCCTGATACACTTGTTCTTGTTTTCTCCAAAGAACATCCTTTTTCAAAAAAAGAAAATGTATCATTACAAGACATTGAAAAGGAACGTATATTATTGCATCGTAATCCATCTACAACGAGAGATTTACTTACAAAATGGATGTTAGCTCATAACATTACATTCCAATCCGAAATTGAATTAGATTCATTAGAAACGATGAAACAAATTTTAAAATACGGTAATGGTGTCGCTTTTATTTCTAAACTCGCTATTGAACAAGAAGTACAACGAAATGAACTATGCTACATACCTATCCCTGAATTTGAATTTCAGCGTAACATTTATACAATTCATCATGAGGACAGATGGAATTCTAAAATTATTTCTTTTTTACTACATAGCATCACTTCTTATGCAGAAAAAAGTTAAAAGGCTGTCGTTATACACGACAGCCTTTTAAACTACAACTCTATTTATTTTTCTTCGCTTCAATTCTTGCTTGTGCCTCTTCAGCCTTATCTAATGCTTCTGAAAATTTTTTCTCTTTTTCTTTCACGTCATCTATGCTATCGACAGCTTTGATAAGTTTATCAATTCCTTCTTCCTCTACTTTTCTACGCTTTGCCACTCTTTCATTTACTTTCTTTTCCACATCATTTGCTTTTTGAAGCATATTCTCTGCATTTGATGTTACAGCTGTTTCAAGTGCATCGTCCTTTTTCATTTGTAACACTTCATTTGCAATATCTTTCGCTTCTAAATACTTACCGTCTTTTAATGCTGTTGCCCCGTGATCCATTCTCTCAGCAACTTCTTTATATGATTTCGCTTCATTTCCTGATTTCTCTTTTTCTGCTTTTCCAAACCACATCGTTGCATCACTATATTTTTCATCTTTCAATGATTGCATACCTGTTTCAATATATGTGTCATAGTTGCTACATCCAGCCATCACGACTAATAGAAAAAGCATAACAAAACTTAATTTTTTCATGATGTTTTCTCCTTTTCTTTGCTTGCTCACTATACTGTAACATACATGAAAAAGAGTTTCAAAAACTAAAATACTAATTTGGTCATTTTTATAATGATAAGTCAAATTTTTATTATTTTCTTATTTTTAAGCCGACACGTCCACTTGTTTTTTCGCCATATGTTGCTTTACTCCAACTAATACAACTAACAATAAACCTCCGCCTAATGTCATCATAACAATGCTAGTTGGCAACATATCTAATAATAATCCATATACAATCATACCGAGCGGTGCAATTGCAGTAGCAATTGTTTCAAGTAGGCCAAACACACGCCCTAAGTAGCTCGGATCTGTCGTCTTTTGCATATGTACTTGCATCGGAATATTTACAATCATAATTGATATACCCGTTAACATCATAAAAGCAATATAGTAAATAAAACTTGCCACTTTTGGAATGGTAACTAACAACGGGAAGACTGTACATAAACTCAAACCAGCAAACAAAAACAGTCCCGTATAAATAGAACGAAACGGATTATTCACTTCTTTACGCACTGATAAAGCAATCGCCCCCATTAACATCCCGACTGCTAACATTCCCTCTACAACACCGAGTTGCTTTGAAGATAAATGCAATGTATGGACGATAATGTATGGAAGTGCAACGGTTAGCCCACAAGCAAAAAAGTTTACCCACAATGCTATTTTCATTAAGCTATATATTTCATGCTGTCGTTTTACATATGAAAAACCTTCTTTTATACTCGTCAAGAAATGCTCTTTACTCTCAGCCACTTCTTTTTTATATAAATCAAACACAATAAATAATTGCAAAATAACCGCTAAAAAGAATGTAATGCTATTTAACAAAAAGAACGACTTAATTGAAAAGAACCCAAATACAACTCCACCAATGATCGGCCCTAAAATATTTGATAAAGAAGCTGCCGTTTGATTTAAAGCACTCGCTTTTTGAATACGCCCCTCATCCACTAAACTCGGAATAGACGACGTTAATGCAACAGAATAAAAACTTGCGCAAATTGATAATAATGCTGCTGAAATATAAATAAAAAGAAGTGATGGTCCAAATATAGTAGCAAGAATAAACATAATAAGCATCGTTAAACTACTTAATAAATCAGTTCCAATGACAAGCCACTTTCGATTCACACGGTCTGCTACAGCACCTGCAATTGGACCACAGATCATCCTTGGAAGTGATCCGCAAACGAGCGTAATTGCAAACCCCATTCCTGAACCAGTTGTCTTTAGTACGTATAACCCCATTGCGAACGTATAAATACCTGCTCCTAATAAAGACGTCATTTTTCCAATCATCATTAAAATGATATTTCTCGTTGCAATCTTCATTCTTGAATCAGCTTGACCTATACTTACATCTTCCATTATGACACTCTCCCCTTAAAAGTTAAATTGTGTTAAACTTATTATATAATCAACTTTCCAATTATTACAACAAAAAGTTTAATTGTATTTAACTTTTTTAATTATAAAGGAGCTACAATATGGCAACTCTCGGAGAAAAAATTAAGGCATTGCGAAAAGAAAAAAAGCTTACTCAAACAGCACTGGCAGGTTCCGAATTGACAAAAAGCATGCTTAGTCAAATTGAAAATGGAAAAGCTACACCTTCTATGAAAACATTACAATATATTGCAGAAAAACTTGAATGTGAAACGAGTTTTTTATTAGAAGAAGATGATGTAGAAATTGTAGCACTCATTCAAAAAATGGAGCCATTAATAAAAGCAAATAAATGCGATGAAGTATATGAGACTTTACTACCTATCGTTCAAAAAGAACTACCTCTTACTTTAAATACAGCACGTTTATATAAACAGTTCATAACTGGAGCGGCTATTATGAACGATTATAATATTGAATATTACGTTGAAAAAGCTGTTTCTATATTTGAAAAATATACTTTGTATCGCGAAAGTACTGAAACGAAACTACTGTTTTACTATATGCTCTACAAACGGAAAAAATATAAAGAATGTTTACAGTTGATTACCAGAATTCGCGATGAATATAAAACGAAGAATTTAGAAATGGATCTTATTACACATATACAATTATATTTAAAAGAAGCAATTATTTTACTCGCATATGGTAATTATGAAAAATGTGAAAAAGTCATTTTAGATGCACTTGCATTTTCAAAAAAACATCAAGTGTATTATAAAACAGATGAATTTTACCGTATTTTATCTTATCAAAAAATTATTACAACTGATAAAGAAAGATATTTATATTACATAAAAAAATCTGAGCAATTTGCCATTTTTACAGAAGATACTTTATCTGTTGCAAATATAGATATATTAAAAGCTTATTACTACAATACCGTTACGAATGAATATACAATTGCATTAGCACATTTAGAACAATTCCGAGAAAAACTAAAAGATGTACCAATTTTTCAAGACGATGGACTGTATTATCTTGAAAAAGGAAAATCTCTGTATGGTTTAAAACATTACAAGGAAGCTTTAGAAGTATTAGATCGTGCTATCATACCGGATTATATGAGTCATCCACTTGATCAATCGTGGTTATTAACAGCTGGATCTTATCGTGCCCTTTGCTATATAGAACTTCAAGATAAAAAATCGGCCTTGAAAGAAGCAAAAGAAGCAGTTCAAGCAATAGATAGCTATCCTGATTCCATCTTCTCTTCATTTATTAAAGAAACATTACAAATAATACAAAAACTTTAAGAATGTCTCGAAATGGTATATTATTCCTCTTTTTTAGCAAAGATAATAATGATGGGAGGAATATAAATGAATATTCAACGTGCAAAAGAGCTTTCTGTGTCAGCGGAGCAAGCTAATGTTAGTTTTCAAGGCATGCCTGTTACGATTCAACACGTCGACGAAAGCAACGAAACCGCCCGCATATATGAAGTAAAAAATCCAGGACGCGAATTAACGGTTCCAGTTAATAGCTTAGAGGAAATATAAAAAATGCCACTTCATTTTTTGAAGTGGCATTTTCTTTTATTATATATTGCATCACTAGTTTTTCGTTTTTAATAAACCGTACAACCCTATACAAATTACAATGAGACCTACTATGCCAAAAACCAGTTTTTCAAATAAATCTCTTGTTTCATGACTCCTCACATCTGCTATACTTTTGTTTTGTCTTTCAATTTCATTTTGCTCTGCTTCTACTCGCTCCCCATACACTAACAAACGATATTTACTTGATGTATATGGTTCACACGTAAGTAATGTAACTTTATCTTTTCCTTTTATTACATTTAATTTATCAACTTGATTAGGATTAATAATCTCACGGCCAACTACTTTATACTCTTGCTGCTTTCCAAATACCTTTACATAGAATAAGTCTCCATCAGTTAACCAATCAAGATGGCGAAACATCTTTGCCCCATGATAACCTCGATGCCCTGCTAAAACAGCATGTGTATCTTTCCCACCAATTGGTAATGAAGTCCCTTCGATTTGCCCTATCCCTTTACTTAAGTTTTCTTGAGTCGCCCCTAAGTAAATTGGCAACTCCTCATTTATTTTTGGAATAGAAACCGTACCAAATATCTCATCTTTATTTATAAAATTTAACGATTCCTTATTTACTTCAGCATCCTGAACAAATGGATCATTCATTTTGAAAGCAGCTCTTCCTAACAAACTATTATATGTTTCCATCTTCTGAAATTTCTCATTAACATCTTCTACTTTTAAATTATCAACCACTTTTTCGTAACGGATTACTCTCGTTTTATATACATAATTGTTTATATAATTAGCAACCAATGGATATAGAAATAGAGATAAACCTGCAAGGAACAATACTAAACTTATGAATCCCCTTCTCACACACTCACCACACAATACATACTATTTTCGTTTTTTTAAATAGATTATTAGAAGGATGATACAAATCATAACAATAGGAATAACGATCATCCACTCTTCTAAAATGAAAGGTTTTGTAATCATTTCTTTTTCTACAATATCATAGGGAACACGGTGACCTCTCACTAGTAACCTGTGCGTGTTCACTCCATAAGGGGTACACGTAATCAATGTTGCATAATCTTGTCCTTGTACAACTAATAAATCTTCTGTCTCATTTGGTAACACAACTTTTATTTGATCTACCTGATAGGCAAGCACTTTATCTAATGTATGAATATAAAATATATCTTTCTTTTCAATTTTGTCTAAATGAGTAAACATTAGCGCTGAAGGTAAACCGCGATGTCCCGTTAAAACTGTATGCGTATTTTCTCCCCCTATTGGTAATGAGGTTTCATTCAACTGACCAATCCCACGGCTTAACACTTCTTCTGTTGTCCCTTGATAAATTGGAAGGTTTACATCAATTTTTGGGATTTCAATATACCCCATAACATCACCAACATTTAACATATCCACAGTAGAACTTTTACGTTCACCATCCTTTTCCCGAAAAGGATCTGAAAATGTTTGCGTCGTATTTTGTACCTTCTTATTATACTCTCGTGCTTCCGTTTCTTTACGATCAATCTCTTCCTGCTCCAGCCCCTTTATCGCTTCATCATACGTACTTACTTCTGAATAATGTGTTCTTGTTGCAAACCAATTGCTTACAGTTGGATAGAGAAATATACTTAATCCTAGTAAAAAAATACTTCCAAAAATTATATTTCGTTTCATAATAGCCTCTTTCACTACGGATAAAATGTGGAAAAGAGGAAAGCAATATGCCTTTCCTCTTTTCTAAACTCAATTATTATAAACATATAAATTAAGAATTTTTTACAGGTTTTTTTCTAAAGAAAATAAATGTTGCTACCGCCATTAGTATAAGGCCCACTACTGTGAAGAGAATTGTACCCATACCACCTGTTGCTGGAATAATCCAACCGCTCTTATTATTCTCAACTTGTAGCTCTATTTTTTGGTGTTTTTCATCAATTGTAATATCAATTGGATCTCTTAACTTTTGATAGTGTTCGACTGCACCGTCTTTATCTTTATACTTTGGTGCTTCCGTCTCAACAATTTGATATTCACCGTACGGGATTTCATTCCATGTAATAATACCATTTGCATCTGTTATATCATTCATTTCTTTCCCATTAACTTTTATAACATTACCTTTTTTATCTTGTAATTGGAACTTCGCACCTTCTAATTTAAGCGTCTTATCCTTACCATCAACTTTTTCAATTTTAATATTTCCCGTTGTCGGTGTGACCACCACTTCATTAGATGGCTTTCCATCTTTTTCTGATGAAACATCATCTTTGTTTACAAAATCAAGTACTGCTTTGTTTGGAATTTTCACTCCAGATTCAACATCACTTTTAATTTTTGCAGTAATTTGTAAATGAAGCTCTTTTCCATTTATTTTTGAAAAATCTTCAATCGTAGCGGTTACTTTTTGGCCTTCTACAACTACTTTTACACTATCATCTTCAACTTTCTTTCCATCAACCATAACAATTGGTAGGCCTTTTATTTCCAAACGATCATCTAAAATATCTGTTACAACATATTTTTTATATGATTGAATATCTTCAGGAAGTAGTGTTTTAATATCATACGTATAATCTGTCTCTTTATTAATTCCAGCTACTTTTGAACCGTTATTTATACTTTTAGTAATGGTAGGTTCTTTATAGTTCTTTATATCGTCCAGCTTAACTACTTCACCAGATTCCTTAATAGAGAAAGGACGCTCCTCTTTACTAGTTAAATAACCTGTTGGAGCCTTATGCTCAATAAAATAATAATAATCCCCATATTCTAGCGAATCAACACGAACTTTACCATCTTCACCTGTTACTAATGAACTCGGTGTCTTAACTTGTGTACTTGTTCCATCCTTATTCTTTTTAAATAAATGGAACTCTGCATCTTTTAATACTTTACCGGCTTCACCTTTTTTTACGAATTCTACTGAACCACGTTTTGTTTCATTTTTAGGGTAAATATGAACATCGTAATTTAATTCTTTACCGTTTGTACTTGTCATTGGAATATCAACTATAAAAGTAGTCATGTCCAATTCAATATGTTCTGGACCTTTAATAGCTTTTACTTCATAACGTCCTAGTGGAAGATTTGTAAAAACAGCTTCCCCTTTTGCATTTGTTACCTTTGTAATTGCAGCATCTTTGACTGGCTTTGCATCTTCTTTTATAACAGTTCCATCATTTGAAATTTTTTCAAATGACTCAATTCGTTTAATTTCAAAAGTTACACCTTCTAAAGGTTTTGCCCCTTCTGGAACAGTTTGTCCTTCTTTTCCATTACCTTTTGTAGTTGTTTTAAAGTCTTTACTTTGTTCAAACTTATGAATCGTTAAAGTACCTGTACTTTTTGATTCAGCACTAACCGTCATATTCATTAATGCCGAAAAAGCTAATACACATATTAATAATAAGCTAAAAATCCTTTTCATTATTCGTCACTCCCCTATTGTGTCTACCTTTGTTGCAAACTACTAATCTATTTCATAATCTTTCTTTTTCTGAAGAAGAAGAAAGATGTAATAAACATCAATATTCCACCAATTACATAAAAGACAATTGTTCCTATGCCACCTGTTTCAGGGATAATCCACTCATTTTTATGATTTACTATTTTTATTTTTTTGGTAGATACATCGCTAGTCACATGAATTTCAATTGGCTCTTTCATAAGCATATATCCTACTGGCGCTCGCACTTCTTTTAACATATATTTTCCAACTAGCAATGGATTAGAAATAGCTACACCATTTTTATCCGTTGTTAATTCAGATACTACTTTTCCACCTTTATCAATCACTTGAAATATTGCGCCTTCTAATTTGATATTTTCATCGTTCGCATCTACTTTTTCAATCTCAAACTTCCCTAATGTTGGTGGTACTACGAATACTTCATTTGACACAATTTTTTTCTGATCAAACAGTAATTCTGCTTTATTTGGAATAACATCATTCACATTGTATTTCGTTAGTATATCTGCATTTACATTAGCGTTTAGTCTTGACTTAATATGCATTGTATACGATTGATTCGCAAGATAAGTATAATTTCTGTCCTGCTTCGGTAACTCAATACTTACTTTCTTTAATTGTTCATCAATTTGCGGTATAACTTCTATTTCTTCTCCATCGCTGTTTACAAGTCGTACTTGTAGGACAGTTAACACATCTTCTAAGTCATCCTGCAATACCACTTTTTCAAGGTTCATGACATCATTACCAAAATTATAGTTTACATGCCATGTAAACTCTTCACCTACACTTTGTAATGTCGCCTTTTCCACTTCTTTTTCATCTGCATCCGAAACCATCTTTCTTACTTTAGGTTCCTTTGCTTCCACATTCGTTTTTACATTCGGTTTTTGTGGTGGTAAATCTTCATTATCTGGTGTTTTCCCCTCAACAACCGCTATGTTCTCAATTTCTTTCTTTTTTAATGCGTCTTGCGTAACTTTCACTTTAAAAGTTACCGTTCTTTCTTCTGTATCAAGTACATCACCAAAGTTTACTTTGATCGTGTTATCCTCATACGATCCTTCATCTTCGTCAATTGCATCTGTCATTCGCTTCCCATTCAACTTCATACTACCAGCTACATATTCCACTCCTTCAGGCAGTTTATCCATTAGATGCATATCTTTAATTAGCCCATTTTCTACCTTATTTCGAACTTTAATTTGATACTCGAATTCATCATTGACATGAAATTTTTCTTGCCTTTTATCAACAATCTCTTTCTTCGATTCTAGTTGTCCAGACAACGGATCGACTGGTGTTTCAACTTCTGGTTTCTCCTTATCTTTCGAACTATCCGTCTCAACTATTGCTATATTTTTTATTTTCTTATTTGCCATTTCCGGTTTTACAACAACTTCAAACGTTATTGCTTTCTCTCCCTCGCCTTTAAGGTCGCCGAAATGGGCATAAATCGTTCCATCTTTTATATGTACATGATCTTCATCTTCAACATCCGTTTGTTCCTTCCCGTTTATCTTTAACGTATTTGGAACATATTCTACTCCTTCAGGAAGTTTATCCGTAAGTTTAACAGATTTTAAGAGAGAATCTGGCACACTATTTTTAGCATGAATTGTATATTCTAGTTTGTCGCCAACCTTCAGCGTACCACCGTTTATATCCTTAGCTAGTTTAGTAGCTACTAACTTCCCAGGTTTCTCCTCTCGTTCGGGTAATACTTTCACTACTACTTTATTAGAAGAGTTATCCTCAACTTTACTTCCTGTTAACTCATCAATCCCTTGAACAACGGCAGTATTAGGAACTTCAGTTTCTACCTTTTCTCCCTTTAACTTCGCTTTAAATTCAACCGTTGTCTCCGGTGTTTTATCCGTATAGTTTCCACCTTTAGAAGCATTTGCTCCTTCACCAATTCTTATTGTTAACTTTCTTGTCTTTACGTCATAGTCAACCTGTTCTGTTTGATTTCCAGCATTCGGACCAGAAATGATTTTCACCGAATTCGGAACAAATTCTAGACGTGAATCTAAAACATCTTCAATTTTTGTATCAACAGAACTCGAATTCGGTTCAATGTTTTTCACCCGTAAACGATATGTAACTTCATCACCTGGCTCGTATTTTTCTTTTGCATCTACTACTTCCTTATCGATTACCAGCTCTGGCGCTGTTGCATTTACAGCAAAGGCTAATGTGTTTAATACGTAGTCGTCTTTTGTTGTATATGCTTTTAACTTTATTTCTCGTTGACCTGGCTTAATATATCCTGCTGGTAACCTAATTAAATCTGCATCAATTCCTAAATTATTTTTATAATCGGGATTAAAAGTACCTGGATACTTATCTCTCATATGTTCTTCATATTCAGAAATAGTGGAATTAAATATATTACCTATTGGATTCAGCTTATCAGTAACTTCCTTCCAAGTATTATCTGTATGAACAGAAAGTTTATCACCTTGCCAATATCTATCACCTTGGACAGCGAAAACAGAAACTTTTGGATCTAAATCTCCAGTTTTTGAAGCAAGAAAGTTTTTCACAGTAAATTCTTTTTCACCAGACCCAGTAGCTCTTTTCAATCCACCATCATAAACAGTAAATGCTTTTCTTGTTTTTGACTTATCTTTCGTAATAACTAACATGTACCAGCCAGCAAAAGAATAATATCCATAATTATATGCAAGGTTTGTATTTGGATAAGGAATATTTGCTACAGTATAGCTTCCTCCTTTTGAATTAGAGGACTGTAAAGGCTTTGTAACATCTGCATAGTTAGAATAATAAGTACCATCAATACCAAAACCATAAAGCAAGCCACTACCGTAATACGTATTACTTGGTTTTACTTGAAAGCTCTTCCCTACCGGAGTAGTAAACTTTATTGGTGCTACATACTGTTGCTGCGTTAATTCATAACGTGTTGAGCTCCAATATAGCCCAGCCCATTCAATTTCAGCATCTTCTGGAACAGGAATATATGCCTTAGATGAATTTGTAGTTGTTGGATCATCATCTACATCAATGAGTTCACGTGTATAGCCATTCGGTGTTGTCGCGTAAGTATACGTTATATCTGAATACAATGCTGTTTTCTTCTGAGCTTCAGTAGCTTTAATACCTAAATTCACATTCCCAGTAGAATACATATCACCTTTATGAATAGATTGATAAGTAGGGTTATCGAATCCCTCATCATCTGTTACCGCTGCACTCACCTTACCAATCGAACTTAAAAACTGGTATTGAGATAACAGCAAGAATAAACTCATAACAACTATAAATACATTTAATATTTTTTTATTTTCTTTTATCCTACTGTGCAAAGAGGTCACCTCCTTCAATAAATTTTACTAACATATTATATATATATACTTTATATGTATTATTCTAATATAAATCATAAGATTTGTTAACAAAATATGTGATTTATTACTATTTTATACATTTTAATATAGAGATTTTAAGATTAATAATAGTATCTAATAATAATTAAGCTTTGAATATAAATAATATAGAAACTTCTTACTTTAAACCTATTTTATGGTATTCTATATAATGGTAATTACAAAATCTTTATAAACAAATATAAAAGTTTTATAATTCCATACCCTATTAATAAAGGAGGCTTTTCATGAACCTTTCTATATACGAAGGTTTAGGTATTATTTTTTTCATAATCATTATTACTTACGCTCTCGCCCACAAATATTTATGGTCAAAAAAATTACTTATTATTCTATTTCTCGTTAGTAATGCCATTTACCTTATTTGGCGAACTTTTTATTCGTTACCAACTATTAATCTCATAAGTATTATCGCGGGTATTATATTGTTAGTTACAGAGTGGGCTGGTTATTTACAATCTATCGTTTTTAGCATCATTTCATGGAAACCGTATAAACGGAAAGAAGTACCGTTATCTACTTTCGAAACATTACCTACCGTTGATATTTTTATCGCAACCTACAATGAGCCACTCGATTTATTAAAACGAACTGTCGCTGGTTGTACAATGATAACTTATCCGAAAGAGTTGCTCAATATTTACATTTGTGATGATGGTCGACGCGAAAGTGTTAAAAATCTTGCTAGTGAATTTTCTGTCCACTATATTACTCGTACTGAAAACACTCATGCTAAAGCAGGAAACTTAAATCATGCCATGACCCATTCGACAGGTGATATTATCGTTACAATGGATGCTGATATGGTCCCAAGAGCCAACTTTTTAGAGCGAACGATTGGTTATTTTTCTAAAAATAATGTTGTATTTGTTCAAGCACCACAAGTGTTTTATAATGCTGATCCGTTCCAATATAATTTGTTTTTTGAAGATAATATCGCCAATGAACAAGATTTCTTTATGCGTCAATTAGAGGAAGGAAAAGATCGATTTAACGCTACGATGTATGTTGGTAGTAACGCTCTATTTCGCCGTACTGCTCTTGAAGAAATTGGCGGATTTGCAACTGGCGTTATTACTGAAGATATGGCAACTGGTATGCTACTACAAGCGAACAAATGGGAAACTGTATTTGTCAATGAAACACTCGCTGTTGGATTATCCCCAGAAACGTTTAGCGATTTATTAAAACAACGTGATCGCTGGTGTCGAGGGAATATTCAAGTCGTAAAAAAATGGAATCCTTTCACTTTAAAAGGATTATCTTTTATGCAGCGTCTTTTATATGCAGATGGAATCCACTATTGGTTTTTCGGCGTTTATAAAATGATATTTTTACTAGCGCCACTATTATTTTTAGTATTCGATATTTATAGTTTAGAAATTAATTTTATGCAATTATTTATGTTTTGGGCTCCTGCCTTTTTAACGTCACAACTTATTTTCAAAGCTGTTTCGAATAAAAAACGAACGACTACGTGGAGTCACGTATACGAAGTAGCTATGGCACCTTATATGGGATTTGCTATTTTATCTGAAACGTTCTTACGGAAAAAGTTTCAATTTCATGTAACGAGAAAAGGCGTCCAAAATAACACGAGACATTTTTTATGGATTGCAAGTGTCCCTCATCTCGTGCTACTAATATTAACAGTTATTGCACTTATTCGGGCAACACTTATGCTCTTATACCCTGCGCAATATCATATTGAAAGAGAAAGTTTATATATTAATATTTTCTGGGTACTATACAACGGGGTAGCGATTATCACTTCATTATTTGTAGCATTTGAAAGACCGCGTTTCCGAAACTCTGAACGTTTCGTAGTAAATTTACCAGGTACTTTACAAACCGAAGATATGACGATTTCTTGCCACGTCCTTGATATTAGTGAAACTGGTGCACGTTTTGAAGTAGATTCATACATTCCATTTGAAACTTTATCAAGTCTATCTTCCTATACATTATCTTTTGGAGAGGTAGAAAAGATTCATAGTAGAAAAAAATGGATTCGGAGACAAGAAAATTCTGTGCAAATTGGCGTGTCGTTTCATGATGTATCCCATGAGCAATATTGTAAACTCATTCTTCATCTATTTAGTAAACCTGTTAATGACCGGGTGGAAAAGGTGTACGATAAGGCATTTCTTACACTAGCAATTGCATCTTTCATAAAAAACACAAAGAAATCACCAAGGCAATTTCGCAGGCAACATATACGTGAAGAACTTATGACTCCTGGAACATTACATATGAACGGGATGCCAATTGAAGCGACCATTATCGACTATAGTACCGGTGGGTGTCAAATACAAACGAACACCCCACTCGCGATTGACCAAATTATACAAGTTACAATGAATGAGCGTAATATTCAAAAGAAAAAAGCGCAAGTATGTTGGATTCAAAAAAAAGGTCGTAAAATATATGCTGGATTAAAATTTACAGCGTAAAAAAGAAAAGAAGCCCCTTGCTTCTTTTCTTTTTATTTCGTGCTAAAATTCAAACTATGAAATAATTTTCAAGGGGGGATTTGAATGAAGAACACATCGCAAAAAGCGAGTCATTATTATGCAGTTATATTCACTTCTAATTTATCGAATGATACAACAGATTATAGTACCGTTGCCGAAAAAATGGAGGAACTTGCAAAGCAGCAACCTGGATTTCTAGGTGTAGAAAGTGCACGAGATCATTCAGGACTCGGAATCACAATTTCTTATTGGGAATCACTTGAGGCGATTGACAATTGGAAACAGAACGCCTTACATAAAGAAGCAAAAAAAAGAGGTCGTGAGCAATGGTATGAAAACTTCCACCTACGTATCTGCCTTGTTGAGAAAGAATTTAAGTTTCATAGAGATACATTGTAATTATGAAAAAAAAATTAGCTCTCGTTATTGTTCATGAAATATATGGTGTGAACGACCATATGCATCACGTTATCCACCACTTCACTTCATCCCATATAGATGTATTCTGTCCTAATCTTCTACAAACGCAACACGCATTTCATTATAGTGATGAAGAAAAAGCGTATCAACACTTTGTAAATCATATTGGATTTGATGATGGAAAAGACCAAATTGACGAATTCATCCATACTCTTTCAAGCAATTATACACATATTGGACTTATCGGCTTTAGCGTTGGAGCTACCATCTCATGGCTATGTAGTAACAATCCGAAAATAGATTTTATTATCGGATGTTACGGCTCTCGTATACGCGACTATATTCACATGAAGCCTACATGCGCTACATTGCTTATATTCCCTGAAAAAGAAGCTAGTTTTTCAGTATCCTCTTTAATCCAAACATTGCAGCAACAAAAAAATCCTTTATTAGAAATACAACAACTACACGGTGAACATGGTTTTCTAAATCCGTACACTGAAAAATATAACGTGCACTCTACAAAACAAGCATACAATTTAATAGATTCGTTTCTTGTAAAAACACTCTTATAAAGGAGATTTAAATGACGCTTACATTACTCTTACTTATTTTCATATTCATTGCCTTTTTCTCAGCGCTAACTATTATTTTTGTAACCGTAAAAAAGGGGGAGTTTTCAAAACGTCCCTACTTACAATCTATTATCGTTTCCATTTTATTTTTTGCAAATTGGATCTTATATTTAACATCTTTTTATGGTTTACTTCCCGAGGTAGTTAGCGAGTTCATATTCTTACCCATTTGGTTTTTCCTTTGTATTTTAGGATGTATCGTTTTTTGGCACGAATGGAGAAACAATCGTGTGTTCTCAATATGTATTGGTTTTCTTTCCTTTATTAGTTTGCTATTTGGTTTATTGTTGTTAGTTCTTTCGGGGATGTAATAGAAAAAGGAAGAAAAGCAAACTTTCAACTTTTCTTCCTTTTATGTTTACCTTTAGCTTTCATTGTCACTGATTCACAAGGTGTATAATAAATTTGAGGTGTCGCTCTATCAACAAACATCATAAACGTAATGAAGCCGATAATAAAGAAAATAAACAACGTTAACAAAATTGCTCCTATCGTTAAAAGTATCATAACACCACCCCTATATTTTTCATGTTATTACACTTTTCGCTATTATATGAGCGTAATCCTTTTTAGAAAAAGAAACGTAACAAAATAATCACAATCACTCCTGTTAATACTGTACCTAACAAACTACGAGTATATATCGCTACAAGAAATGTTGGAATTGCTGCGATCAAGTAATCCCACTGCATCGTCTCATGCATAAATAATACTTGGGCTAAAAGTGCTGCTAATATCGCAATTGGTATGTAATTTAACCATTTTAAACCCCAGTCTGGAATTTGTAGTTTGCTAAATACGAGTAGAGGTAAAATACGTGGCACGAGTGTGACAGCTCCTGCTGCTAGTAAAAGTAATAGTACGTCCAATCTCATTTCCATTTTTCAATCACAACTCCAATCGTCGCAGCTAGTAATGTTGCGATAATAACCGCTATACTATCTGGCATAAATAAGTGTGAAACGTATGCGATCATAATCGCTACAATTGCAACAGTAAGATGAATTGCTAGTTTCGGTTTACTACTTATGAGCTGAAGGACAAATAATCCGATAAACATTGCTGGTAATGCATAATCCATCCCGTACGTATGTGGATCTGGTATCCACTCACCAAACAGCCCGCCGATAATAGTAGCAAGAATCCAATTTAAATATGCTGTTACATTTAAGCCCATCATCCACCTGTCGCCTACATATCCTTTTTGCGCTGCATGCTGTACTGCAACGCCGAACGTTTCATCTGTAATTTGAGAACCGATAATTACATTTTTTAATAGCGGAAGTTTCGTAAAGTACGGCGCAAGTGCAGCACTCATTAGAAGGTGGCGTAAATTAACAAAAAAGACGGTGAAAATAATTGCTGAAGCAGGAGCACCAGCTGCATACATACCAGCTAATATAAATTGGGCAGAACCTGCATAAATTAAAGTGGACATAAATGCAATTTCAATGATGGAGAAACCTGCTGTTTTTGCAATTACACCAGCTGCTATACCAATGCTCAAATAACCAAATACAGTTGGTAAACAATCTTTTACTCCTTGCTGAAATGTATCATCGCTCTGCAAAGCTACATGTGCCTGAGCTTTACTCATCCTTATCATCCTCCATTCCTTCTAAAGTTCGTTTTCCTGTTACGACATGAACTAAATCTATATTTTCACGCCACAACGTATCTAACTTATCAGCTCCAAACTCCTTCGTAATTTCTTCGACCATAATATCGTGCCGCACATACTCTGTAGCAACGAGAACTAGTGCTGGGTCATACGTTGTAACGGCCCATGAAGTGCTATCATTTGAGAAGTTCGCAATTAATACTTCCTCTCCATCACGCGCAATAACAGTTAAATGACCACCCATTCTCTTTTCAACGACGTAGGGCGTCATATAATTATGGTGAAACGTCGCGCCTATTTTTGTATTTGGAGCGCCAAATAAGATTGAAAATATATGTACACCTTCCTCTTCCTTTTGATGAAGATATGGCTCAATTTCATGCACTTGATCTTCCCATACAGAAATCCATAACTCTTCCTTCGCCCTATTAATTATATTGCATATTTCTTTTACAACACGATCATTTGAGCGAATATGCGAAATTACATCTATTTGTCGCTCTTGTTCTAAACAATTTAATTTCTCATCTAAAAACTCAAAGGACTTCTCAAAGTCTTTTCGCATTCGATTCATTAATTCCGTAGCTGGTACTGGTACATATTTCACCGGTTCTGACGGAACAATATGCACCGCTCCTTTATCCATCAATTTACCGAGTACTTCATAAATCATCGAACGAGGTACCCCTGTTTGTTTACTCACTTCATACCCAGTTACTGGAGAATGTTTTAGTAGTCCAATATACGCTTTACATTCGTACTGAGAAAAACCCAACTTTTGTAATTCCTTTATAATTTCATCCATCGGTAACCCCTCACATTCTATATAACTCTCATCTCAAAACGATGTATGTATATTAGTAGTTATTAGTATACCTACTAATATAAAAAAACAGACCCGTAAAGTCAATTGATAATTCTGAAATTTATACCGAAAATAAAAAGCCTTCTTATGAAAGGCTTTTTATACATATCCTGTTATTTTAACTGCAAAGATTTTGATGTATTTCCCCTTAAATGTTCGCGCAAAGTAGAACCTGTATATTCTTCTCTAAATACACCAACCTTCACAAATAAAGGAATGACTTCACTAAAAAATAGATTTAGTGACTTTGGAGGTCCTCCTGGAATGGCAATAAATCCATCTAACGCTCCGGCCTCAAATCTATCCATAATTTGCTTCGCAACGTCTTGCGGTGTACCAACTGCAACCCAATGTGCGGAGCCAACAACTTCTGGTCGTTCTAGTATTTGTTCAACAGTTGGTTCATTTTTCATAATGAACTTTCGTAATAATTCGGCATGTGTTTTACTGCGAACCGTTTGATCCCGACTTGGCAGCATCTCTTCTGTAACCTTACTTTCCAGCGGAATCCCTCTAGCGTCTAGTCCGAGAACCATTTCAAGTAACGCATATCTCTTCTCTTTTGTGAGATGTTGATGAGCTTGCCTATGCATTTCTAACGCTTCTTCATATGTATCACCGATAAAGAAATATAGTCCAGGTAATACGCGTATATCATCTTGCTTTCGACCATGCTGTTCTGCTCTTTTTCTTAAATCTTGACGCAGTTCCATTCCTGATTCTACATCTGGCGTTGCAGCAAAAATTGCATCAGCAACAGAAGCAGCAAAATTCCGGCCTGACTCTGAAGCGCCAGCTTGGAATAATGGCATTTCCCCTGAAATATGTTGCGGAATATTAAGTGGACCTTTCACCTTAAAGTATTGACCATTATGCTCAATTGGCTTTACCATTTCTCTAATAACATCAGGATTATGTGCTTTCAATACTTCATTAGGGTGACTTCCCCAAAGTTTTCTTACTAACGCTGTACATTCTGCCGCTTTCGCGTATCGTTCCTCAGATGATGGCATCCCTTCCTCACCAAAGTTTTCAGCACCGTCAATGGATGTAACAATATTCCACCCTACTCGGCCGTTACTAATCCAGTGTAAAGATTGTAATTGCCTCGCTAATATATATGGTGGATAAAACGAAGTTGACGCAGTCGTAACGACTCCAATTTTTTCTGTTGCATATGCAATAGCCGTAAACAGTAACGTCGGATCTAAAATGACATTTCCCTTATTACGAGCAATTAAATCTGGGTGCGCCACTAAATAATCGGCTTTAAAAACAAAATCTAACTTCGATTTTTCTGCTTGTTTCGCTAGCTCTACTTGCTCATTGATTCCCGGATCAAATATACAATCTTCTTTCTTTCTAGAAATTAAACATAATCCAATACAAAGTTGTTTTTTTGTAGACATACACACCATCCCCTTATTTTTAATTCACTTAGTTAAACAAATATTACTGTCATGATGAAATTCCATTCTTATGAAAATAGATAAAATGATATTGATAATCATTATCATTTTATGATGTAACTGTAATAAAAGCAATATAAAAAAGACTTCCTCTATGGGAAGTCTCCTATCTCAATATTTCATTTGCTTCTTTTTCATAAATTTTATCAAATGAAGTCATAACGCGTTGTGACGCTGAAATCATTTTTTGATCCGTCATAAGATCTGCCATCTCTTTCGTCATATCTACATTTGAATTTTCTAGCATATGGTTTTTTACTAAGCCTGTTCCGTTCGGTAAATCAGCAATATTCCCTTCTGCTAGTGTAAAGCTTTTGTTCTCTCTTTGCATTAGACGTGCATTTGCTTCTGCATCTACTGTTTTTGTTTGCAACTGTGCAATTACAATTCTCTTAATATCTGGTTTTTGCAAAGTTCCATCGTTCACTTCTCTATAAATTTCTCCATTATTAGATACGAAGAAATCAACATTTTCTGGAATACGAATACGTTCATTATTTACATCCATAACATACGCACCAGATGATGTTTGCAGGTAACGATCACTATTTATTGTAAAACTACCATCTCTCGTTAAAAACGTTTCGTCATTTTTAGATGTAACGAAAAATGATGTAGTACCGTTTGCACCGTCATCTAAAAAGAAATCTGTAGCACTATTTGTCATTTGTATATTTCCTTGTACTAAGTTCACATGCGTTGCGGCTGGTACTACAGCGTAATCAGTCGAACCGATATTTGTCACAGCCCCATCTCCGCGGCGATATGTGTCTTGTACATCAAATACTTTAGAAGTCATATTTTCTGCTTTAAATCCTGTCGTTTGAGCATTTGCAACGTTATTCGAATGAACATTAATGCGCTGCATGTAATTCATCATACCCATAGAACCTATATAAAGACCGTTCATATTCGTTTGAATAAGGCAGTTGCCTTATCCTTCACCTCTTTTCTATGATGTTTGCAACATTTGTTTCGCTAAATGTTCAGCTGTAGCGATATGTATATGTTGCTTCACGTCTTGTCCGTCTGTCATTAATACAATTGGAGCCGATGATACTGCTGGAATTTTCAATAATTCACCACTACTTGCTGTTTCATCAAATTTCGTAAATACGATACCATCAATATGAATATCTTTAAAATTCGTAATGATTTCAATCATGTCTTTACTTTTCATCGAAGCTGATAACGTTAAACAAATGTAATCTGGCTCTACTTGTCCCATCGTTTCAATCATTTCTTCTACTGTTTCTGACGCACGATAATTTTTTCCGGCGGTATCAATTAAAATATAATCGACGTGCGCTTCTTCTTTAAAATACGTAAGTGCTCTTGTCATTGCAGCTTCATCACGTACAGCGATTACTTCAAATCCAATTGTCTTGACGTAATCTTGCAGTTGCTGTACTGTTCCAATGCGCGAATGATCTGTCGTAATAAAACCGACCGTTTTTTTCTTACCGTGAAACTGCCATGCCATTTTCGCAAGTGTCGTCGTTTTTCCAACTCCAGTTGGACCGATTAATGCAATTGTTTGCACTTCTTTTTCAAAAACGTTTTCCGTATTGAAATGGGATCTCATATCTTCCAATATATAGCCGATCACTTCTTCTTCTGTAATCATCGTCGCATTCTCAAACTTCACTTTTAACTTTTCAGCATATGCATGAATGAAATATTGTTCTACATCGTTTTGCTCTAGCATACGAATTACTTTTTGAATAATAAACGGTACAGATTCTTGGTTTTCTTTTTTTACAACCACTTCTTCTTTCTTGACCGGAACAACTTTTTTCACAGTTTTTTGCTTTTTTGTTACTTTCGCTACTTTCGTTTCTTCCGTCTGTTTCACAACGACGATACCTTTTTCAAACAGCTTTAATAGTTTCTCTTTCTTTCTTGTCCATTCTTCACTATTTCCTGTTTGCATCGCCGCATATGACATAGAAGTCGTCACGTTTTCTAAATTGTGCAGTACCGATTGAATTCCGTTCGCCTTTACAATTTGTTCTGAAGAATCATTTACAACATCCATTAGTTGTTCATGAAATTGAGCTGTGCCTTCATTCACTTCTTCCTGTTTATCCTCTGGAAAAGCAACTAACATTTCATAATTCTTTTTCCAAAAAAACGGGATATTTCGTTTTACACTTTCATCGACAACGTAATAATAATCTGTACCATATTGGTCAAATAACTTTCGATACAATTCATTTTTCGAAGCTGCTTTTATTCGCATTAACGCTTCTTTCTTTTCTGTACTTTCCATTACTTCACCCCCTACTATTCAATATAGGCAATTTGATCTACAACAATTTCCGGTGCTAATTCGCTAATACAAAGTACTTGCGCTTCTACTTGATAACGCTCAAGAAGTCTTACAATGGCAAATCTGAAATCTTTTCTACGCGTTAATAATACTGGTTCTCTTCCCATTAAACGAGCTTGTTTAAAGACACGCTGTACTTGTTCAACAACACGTGTTTCTAAATCTAAATCCCAGTTTAATAAGTAACCTTGGTATGAATTATTTACAACATCCGCATCTAACTCTATTGAATCTGAGAAGAGCGCCGCATAAATTTTACCGTCAGGATTTTTTGCATTTTCACAAATCACTTTTGAAATACATTCACGGACGAACGACGTTACACCGTCAACATGATTTTGATAAATTTCTTTTCCGTCAATAATACCTTCGATAATAGTTGGTAAATCACGAATAGAAATACCCTCTTTTAACAGTTGTTTAATAACATTTTGAACGAGTGATAAGTCGATTTCTTTCTTCTTAATCTCTTCTAATAAAACGCCGTTATCATTTTCAAGCGAGTTAATTAAGTCTTTTACATGTTGACGCTGAATTAACTCATGAAGATTACGTCTAACGACAACATCTAAATGCGTAATTAATATGCTAAGTGGCTCTAATACTTGATAGCCTTTCATTTGTGCATCTTGTACCATATGCTCTAAAATCCAATATCCATCTTCACCGAAAATCGGATCTTTCGCTGGTTCTGCATCTAAATCGGCCATTACATTCGGTGTTTTCAATGCTAATAAGTAACCTGATTTTAAAACACCTTCAGCTGCCTTCGCACCTTTAATACGAATAATGTAACGTCCTCGTGGTCTAAAACTCGTATTATCTTTAAAGTTAATGCCAGGAACGTTAATACCAAGGTCGGTAATAATCGACTTCCTCATAAGAACAACTTTATCACGAGCTGTTTCCCCGTTAATCTTCTGCTTTACAAGTGCTGCTAAATCTAAACCGAGTTCTACTATAATTGGATATTTATCTGTAAATACTCCGAATGAATCTTCCACTTGTTGCAGTTGCTCATCTTCGCCTTGAATCATTTCTATTTCTTTTTGAAGCTCATCTTCTTTTTCTTTCTTTATTCGGTTTTTATTACGAATTCCTAAGAAAATAATTGTTCCACCAACAAGAGCAAATGGTAGAAACGGTAGCGGAGTGAAAATACCCATCGCAATAAATAAACCACCAAGCGCATATACAACAACTTCATGCGCTAATAACTCTTTAAAGATACCTTCAGTTACTGTATCAGATGAACCATCAAATACACGCGTTACGATAATCCCAGTTGAAATCGCAAGCATTAACGAACCGATTTGGTTTACGATTCCGTCACCGACAGTTAACTGTGTATAGTGAATAGCTGCATCAGCAAAACTCATTCCCTGCTGCATCATGCCGACAATTAAACCGAAAATAATGTTTACGAATAAAATGACGATCCCGAAAATAACGTCCCCTTTAATGAACTTCCCGGCACCATCCATCGCACCGTAAAACTCTGTTTCCATATTTAACTTTTTTCGTTTTGCCTGTGCATCTTTTTCAGTAATAATACGCTGGTTTAAATCCGCATCGATTGACATTTGTTTCCCGGGTAAAGAATCAAGTGTAAAACGAGCTGCAACTTCAGCTGTACGAGACGCACCGTTTGCAACGATAAACTGGAATATGATTAATACTATGAAAATAACGATACCAATTAATAAGTTCCCGCCAATTACGAACTGGCCAAACTCTTCAATAACATGCCCCGCATTTCCGTCTGTCAAAATCGCTCGCGTCGTCGATACGTTAATCGATACACGGAAAATCCCGATTAATAACAGCATCGTCGGAAATGACTTTAATTCATCCCACTCGTTAATACTTGTTGCTCGCATATAAATAAGCACTGACATACTTAGTAAAAAAACGATAACGATATCAAGTATAAATGGTGGAAGTGGAATTAAGAGCGCCACTACGAATGACGCTGCTAAAAAGATAGAAAAATAGGTTCTTGCAGAATCTATCTTAAACACAAGAGATCTCCTCCAACCGCGCTATTATACTTCAAGTTCATTCGTTTGAATTAAATAGCGCATAACTTCAATTACAGCTACGTATAAATCTTCTGGAATCGTCTCATCTTCCTCGACTTGATAATATAAAGAACGAGCAAGTGGACGGTTTTCCACCATTGGTATTTCTTGTTCGCGGGCGAGCGTTCGTATATATAATGCGAGCTCATCTTCCCCTTTTGCAACGACAATTGGCGCCGAATCAACTTGTTTATTGTACCGAAGTACGACTGAAATATGAGTCGGATTGTTTACAATAAACGTTGCACCATCCATTTTCTTCGCAATTGTCCCTTGCAAGATGGCATGCATAAAGTTTTTTCGTTTTCCCTTTACTTGCGGGTCCCCTTCATTATCTTTATGCTCTTGTTTTACTTCTTCTTTTTTCATCTTAATATCTTGTTCGTACTCCCATTTTTGATAAATAAAATCAATAATAGAAAGAACGATTAATATAATTAAAATAGCTAAAAAGATAAATTTAATTTGCCTAATAATTTCAGTAAGCGACGCAGTCCAGTTAAATCCAATCATACTCACGATCTTCTCTAAATTCTTTTTAAAGAGAACGTAAGCGACGTAACCAATTAACCCCATATAAAATAGTGATTTCAAAATATCTACTAAACTTTTACGACTAAACAATCTCGTAAAATAATTTTTGGGGTTAATACGTGACGCTTTCGGCTTAATGACTTTAGAAGAAAATAAGAAACCGACTTGAATCATATAATTAAATAAATGAAAAGCGTATACGAGTATTAATATTGGCGCTGATACTTTTAGTAATAAAATCCCCATTAAATAAAAATACTCAGTTGAATCTGTATTTTTTCCAATTTGATCAAACAGTACCGCTACAGAGTTTGCAATCTCAAACCCTAACCAATCTCCAAAAAAGTAAACGACAACTGCCAATACAAGTATGGAAAATAAATTATTTAAATCTTTACTCCGGGCAATATTCCCTTCTTCACGCGATTTCTTACGCTTCTGCGGGGTGGCCTTTTCTGTTTTATTATCCTTTGCCATGCGCGTCCCCCTACTTCGTTAAGAAAAAGTTAAATAGTTTCGTATATTCCTCAAGCAATACGTCCGTCATATTTTTAAACACATAACCGAGCATTGGTACACTCATCGCAATAAACAAAATACCACATGTGATTTTAATGACATACGCATTCATAAAAACGTTTAATTGCGGAGCGTTTTTTGCGATTAAAATTAAAACAAAGTTAATGATGAACAAACTTCCCATAAGCGGAAGAGCAATTTCAACCGCTGATGTTATCGCAAATAATAACGTTGCGAGTAGACTATCTAGGAAACTAGTCGTCAGCAATTTTGAAATCGCCTCTGTATATTGAAACGACTTTAAAATCGTGGCAACGAAATAATTAATGCCGCCAAGTGAAATAAAAATAATGAGAAAGAATATATCAAAAATGGTTGATAGTAAAGTAGACTGTGAACCTGCATTTACATCAAACAAACTTGCTTGTGATAAACCGATATCAAAGTCTAAAATATGCCCGGCCATTTTCGGAATGTTCCACAGCATTTCTACAATTTTTGAAAGCGATAATCCAATTACAATTTGCGTACCTGCATAAGCTGCTACGTCCCAAGTTGTCTTTATGTGAGAGACATCAACTTGATCGGCCACCGTAATGGAAAGAGCAAGTCCAAATGTAACTTTCGCCATTGCTGGAATGGATCGACCTGAGAAAAACGGTAAAAAATATAAAAATGAAGTAATGCGACAAAACGCAAAAAACGTCGCCGCCCATAATTCCATATTCATTTCATTCCACCTATCTTAGTACGAACGCAATAGCGATGGGATTTTATCAAATAAATCTAAAATAAGCGTCGTTAACTCTTGAAACATCCACGGACCTAAAATGATAATAACGAGTACAATACTCGCCATTTTCGGTAAAAACGTCAGCGTTTGCTCTTGAATTTGCATCATCGCCATAATGACAGCGATGATAATAACGACAATCATACTTACACCGGCAACCGGCATTAAAATCATAACCCCTTTATAAAAAAAGGTTTGAAAAATATCTATAATTGGTGACGTATTCATTTATATGACTCCTATCACATAGCATCAAACGCTTCAGGCGACCGTTTTAAACATAATGTCGACGATTTTTGTATATCCACCTAAATATACGAAAACGAGTATTTTAAATGGTAAACTTAAAATCATCGGCGGTACCATCATCATTCCGAGGTACATTAAAAGTGTACTAATAATCAAATCTATAAATACAAACGCTAAATAAATGAACATCCCTGTTAACAATCCTTTTTGAATTTGCGTTAACGTAAAGGATGGTACGAGCGTAAATAAAGAAAGATCTTTCAAATCTTTCGGCAACTCTTCACCGCGCACTTTCAGCATCATCTTTAAATCATGCTTATACGTATGCTTTGACATATATTCTTTCATAATCGGAGCTGTCGTCTCCGCAGCTTGACTTACTGTTATTTTCTCTTTCGTCATCGGATCCCACACATCGCTCTTCAGTTGCCCAAGTACAGGCTGCATCGTAAAGAGTGATAAAAATAATGCAAGTCCAACGAGCACTTGGTTCGGTGGTAAATTCATTACCCCAAGTCCTTGACGTGTAATCCCAAGAACGATCATAAAATAAGTAAAATGTGTAAATAATAGAACGATAGAAGAAGATAATGATAAAAGGGTAACGAGCGCAAATAGCTGAACGCTTGAATTACTCGTAAACTCTTTTCCATTTTCAAAATTAATAAAACCGTTTTGGGCCGCATACGCTGGATTTACAAAAATAATTGAAAAAACGATAGAAAATACGAAAATAATGGCTAATAATGATAACTGTTTCTTTATTCTCATGATGGATCCTCTACTTTTTTCGTTTCACTCTTCACCGCATCTTCTAGCGCTTGTTGAAACTGATTTCCTGTTCCTGTTAATTGCACAGACTGCACACCGTTATTACTAATAACCGTGAACACTTGCTTGCCATCCACTTCAAATAAAAAGGCGCTCGTTTGATGATTTAAATACACGCCGTCTTTCACTTGAATATGGCCATTTTCACCTTGTTTAAAAAACTGCTGTTTGCGCGTCTTTTTCGTCATATAGTATGCACCGTAGCCGAGCGCACCAAACAGTAAAACGACTTGAAATAAGGTCGTCATATACGACATATGACTCCTCCTCTACTCTTTATCTTGCATCTGACTTTGCGCTTTCATAAGCGCAGCTTGCTTCTTGTCAGCTTCAATTTCAGAAATGATAATACCGAACTTCTCGTCCATTACGATCGCTTCCCCAATGCCAACTTTCATATTACTTAAATACACATCTACCTTATGTCCTAAGTTTTTCTCTACTTCCAGAACATCGCCCACTTTTAATTGCTTCACATCACCGAGCGTAATAGATGACTTCCCAAGCTTTACACCAAGTTCAATCGAAATATCCGAAACAGTATCAATATGTGCTTTACCTGTCTCATTTCGCTTTCCTGCAAATTCTTCTAATCCCATTAATGACACAGGAGATACTTCATGCTTCATATGGATCCTCCTACTCTACAAAACTTTTAAATAAGAGCGCCTTACGCGTTCCATCTTTTCCAATAAAACAATTAAATTTATGCTTTCCATCTACATAACCAAGCAATTCATCCGAAACTTTCGTATGAAGCGGAATAATATCTCCCTCTTCAATTTGTTCAATGTCACCCATTGTCATCTTCTGTTCACCAATCGCAACGCGAACAGGTTTAAACACTTGATTTACTTTCACTTCTACTTCAGACGTATACTTTTTACGCTTATCCGAAGAATGTTCGACAATATTTTCAGACGTTAACTTATCCATAATTTCTTCAACAGATAAGAACGGAATACCGATACGAACTGTCGTATTCCAAAAATCAGTTTTCATATTTACGTTCAGTAATGAAATGATATCACTCGCTGTCGTAATCTTAAGTGCATTCGGATCTGTCTCTGTCGTTACAAATTTCGGTTTAATCTCTACAACACTTTCAAATGATTGCTCTAAATTTTTGCATAGAAGCGCAAAAATATTATCAAGCGTTAAAAACTCGAACGCCGTCAGTGGTCTACGCATCGTAAAGTTACGCTTACTATCTCCGCCGAGCCAGCACTCATGAATGTAAATAACAAATGCTAAATCAATCTCAATAACAATTTCTCCAAGCTCTGGAAGTCCGAGGTCAATGACGCAATATAAATAGTAATCTTTCGGCATTTTCTCCACATACTCACTCGTAAATGGAACTTGCTCTACTGTCGAAGGCTCTAAGTCAATTGGAATACGCATACGCGCTGACAACGTCTGTGACGTCTGTTTACCAAACGTAGAAGCAATCGCTTGCAAACTACGTAAATGTTCCACACCGAACTTCTCCGGTCTATTAAAATCATACTCTTGAAATTTATCTTGCTTCCCTGCTTCTTGTGCGAAAGCTGGCATTTCCTCGCCTTCATTTACCGCCTTCAGCAGGGCATCAATTTGCTCTTGGCTTAATTTATCGCCGCTCATGAAAATCCCCTTCCCTACCTTTTCAATTCAACGATTTCAACGTACATCTTTCCATTCTTCGTCAAAATCTTTCCGGTTCCAATCTCTTCATTCTCAAGCATAAGACGCACCGTATTTTTCGTTGAATTTTCAAGACGATACAATGTACCTTTCGTAATATGAAGCAGATCTTCAATTTTCTTTTTCGTATTTCCGATTTCAAAATAAATTGTTAACGGAATATCATCTTGTAATTTCAAACTAGCCAACTCCCATATCATGTTCACGAAAATTTCATTTTCTCTCTATATATGAAACTTCTTATTTTGAAACGTCGATATTTAATATTTTTTTAATATATCCTTGCGTTTCTTTAAATGGAGGTACGCCTCCGTACTTTCTCACATTACCAGGACCAGCATTATAAGAAGCAAGCGCCAATACTAAGTCACCGTTATTTTTCTTTAAATAACCGCTTAACTCTTTCACGCCGCCTTCAATACTTTCAGCTGGTGAAAACGGATTTTTTATCCCCATCTCTTTCACATTCGCCGGCATAAGCTGCATAAGTCCCATTGCTCCTGCATGCGACACCGTTTTCGGATTAAAATTAGACTCTACTTCAATCATTTTTTGAATTAACGTTTTCGGAATTCCGTAGGAACGGCTCACACGATCAATAATATCCTCATACTTCCCTTCATTTGAAGAACGTATTTTTTGAATATTATACTTCTTCGTTAATCCCCACGTATCAACAGCCTCATTTTTCGTTTCTGGGAAACGTCGTTCAAACTCTTTTTGTGCAACTTGCACTTCATCTACGTTCTTCGTTTCAGCTTTTTCTTCAGGCTTACTCGCTTCCTCTACTTTATTAATAGATTGTTCCGTTTTATTTACGACCGTTTCTATTTTCGTAGATTGTACCGGCTGACTCATATCCTCTACATTTACCGGTTGCGTAGTACCCTTCGTCTCCTTCGCAGGTTCACTCTGCAACTTCTCTTGAAAACGACTACTAACGAATGCTTGTGGACTACTTAGCTTTTGCTGAATTTGTCCTTTCTTATATGCAAGCACTTCTTTTACTATATTTCCAACTAACATAATATCACCTTTTCGGTAAACAAAGATAATCTAATATTAGAGTTTTTTCGTAAAGTTTGCAATAATCCTTTGCAATTATATTGTAATAAAAAAACGACTAAATTGTTAAACTGTTATTTTTTTATATTTATTAATTCAAATTTTCAGTTGACACCCATTATAGCAAGGCTTACAATAAGTTCGAAATCGATTTTTTCGCATATTACCGTTTTTCAATTTGCAGAAAAGTCAATATAAAAAAATGGGGGTTCTTTTACATGAGAATTAATACAAACATTAATAGCATGCGTACGCAAGAATACATGCGCCAAAACCAAGCTAAAATGAGTAACGCTATGGACCGTTTATCAAGCGGTAAACGTATCAACAACGCTTCTGACGATGCAGCAGGTCTTGCAATCGCAACTCGTATGCGTGCACGTGAAAGCGGATTAGGAGTTGCTGCTAATAACACTCAAGACGGTATGGCAGTAATCCGTACAGCTGACTCAGCAATGAACTCAGTATCTAACATCTTACTTCGTATGCGTGACATTGCTAACCAATCAGCTAACGGTACTAACACAACGAAGAACCAAGTTGCATTACAAAAAGAATTTGGTGAATTACAAAAACAAATTGATTATATTGCTAACAACACACAATTTAACGACAAAAACTTATTAGATGGTTCTAATGACACAATTAACATCCAAACTCTTGACTCTGAAGACGGCTCAAGACAAATCGGTATCAAACTAGGAAATGTATCTACATCTGCATTAGGAATTGATACTCTAAACATTGGTTCTGACAAAATTACTGAAGCAACATTAGATAAAGCTACTGCTGCATTTAACAATCTGACTGCAAATAAAGATGAAAAGGCCGTTGCTGCTGCCAAAGATGCTTACAATCAAATTAAAGGTTCACTATCTAGTGGTGATGTAAAGGCTTTAGATGAAGCATTCGAGGCTTATGCAAATGCTGCTGGTGGTGCTAAAGATAGCGCAGCTACAGCTATCCAACAAGCGTTTAATACTAAATCTGCCCCTCAAATGGCGAAACTTTCTAAGGATGTATATGAAGCGGCTGAAACAGCTATCAAATCTCTGGGTGCAGACTCAAATGCAAAAGATGTCGCTGCTGCACAAGCTGAGTTCGATAAAATCAAAGATTATATGAAATCAGATGCTAGAGCTTTAGTTCAAGGTAAATTTGATGCGTTTGATGGTGTTGATGCTGCTAAAAAAGGTGATTCAATTTCAGGTGCTTTCACAGGACTTGCTGCTGGTAAATTACCTGTTTTAACTACAGATTCTAACGATAGCGCATCTAATCCTTTACAAGCTATCAAAGCAATTGATGCTGCTCTTAAAACAATCGCCGACAATCGCGCAACTCTAGGTGCTACATTAAACCGTCTAGACTTTAACGTAAACAACCTTAAGAGCCAAGCATCTAGCATGGCTTCAGCTGCTTCTCAAATCGAAGACGCTGACATGGCGAAAGAAATGTCTGAAATGACTAAGTTCAAAATCTTGAACGAAGCTGGAATCAGCATGCTTTCTCAAGCAAACCAAACTCCACAAATGGTTTCTAAATTATTACAATAATCCATTTGAGTTAGTTTCATGAATAAACCTCTCTGCTTGCGGAGAGGTTTATTTTTTCTATATAGATAGATTATCCGAAAAAGCTTTCTTTTTTTATGTAGAAGAGAGAATCCGCAATGCATAGATACGGTCAGTGCTTATCTTGATCCCCTCTTATGTTAAAACACAAACAAAAAATGAGCATAAGCCTTTTAATCTTTTCATAGCCGTTTATTAGGTTTAGAACACTAACTATATCAATCTATAAGGAGTGTCTATTATGCGTATTGGTACGAATGTTTTGAGTATAAATGCTAGGCAATCGCTATATGAGAATGAAAAACGTATGAATGTTGCGATGGAGCATTTGGCGACTGGTAAGAAGTTAAATAACGCTTCTGATAATCCTGCTAATATTGCGATTGTGACTCGTATGCATGCGAGAGCAGGTGGTATGCGCGTGGCGATTCGAAATAATGAGGATGCCATATCGATGCTTCGTACTGCGGAAGCTGCACTTCAAACTGTGACGAATGTTTTGCAACGTATGCGTGATGTAGCTGTTCAATCTGCAAATGGTACAAATTCAAATAAAAACCGTGATTCACTAAATAAAGAGTTTCAATCTCTAGCAGAACAAATTGGCTATATTGATGAGATGACTGAGTTTAATGATTTATCCGTATTTAACGGTCAAAACCGGACTGTTACGTTAGATGATATTGGTCATACAGTAAATGTAACGAAACATATTCCCCCTTCCCCTACACAACATGACATCAACATTTCAACAGAACAAGAAGCAAAAGCTGCGATTCGTAAAATTGAAGAAGCTTTACAAAATGTATCACTTCACCGTGCTGATCTTGGCGCTATGATCAACCGTCTGCAATTTAATATCGAAAATTTAAATAGTCAAAGTACAACGTTAACAGATGCTGCCTCTCGAATTGAAGATGCGGATATGGCGCAAGAGATGAGTGATTTTTTAAAGTTTAAATTGGTAACTGAAGTTGCACTTAGTATGGTTTCACAAGCAAATCAAATACCGCAAATGGTTTCTAAGTTACTACAATCTTAAAAAATTATCTTTCTTCTTTGAAACGATTCCATACAAAATAAAAGGGAGATACATATAAACTATGTATCTCCCTTTTATTTTGTACCCAAATTTTATTACTGCGTTACAGTCATAACCTGTCCACTACGATCAACCATAATTTTCATTTTACCGTCTTGTGCGTTATATAACCCTAATTTATGCAAATCTTGTTTACATTCTTTTACGAAGAAAGGTAATGTGCGAATTTGATCGATATCAGAGCTCGTAATGAAATGAATTAAATGATGCGTCATTTCTTTTATATCATGAACAAGTTCTTCCTTTTCTCGCTTTAGCCTTTCATTTTCATCCCGTAATACATGCAATTCGCCTTCGAGTCCACGTGCGTTCTTTTCATCCTTTGAACGCTCTGCAGCCATGCTAGAAAGCTTATAGATTCCTTCCATGAACTGATGTAGTTCACGCTCTTTTCTTTCACTACACTGGCTAATTGTTTCAAAATTATCAACAATACCAGATATAACTGTTACAAGATTTTTTTCGGTCTCTGTATTTGGAACTTCATTTCTTAATTCTTGTTTGTTTTCTTTTTTCATTTCAACGATTGTTTCTTTTACAGGTGTATATTTTCGTTTTCGTCCAGGTTTTTGTTTTTCAATATTTTCAAACGGTATTTCATGTTTTTTTAATTTGTAATACGTATTTTGTAACTGACTTTCTGTTTTCGAAAAAAGATTTAGTTCGTTTTTACTAACATACTTTGAAATATTAATAATGTTTAAACCGTGACGTTGGCAAAATTGATACACTTCATATAGTAACTCTAGTTCAGACTTCAGCCATGTAATCGCTGACTTTTCATATACTCGCATCCCGCCATGTTTTTCTATATCTATTTGAAATAATACCATTCTATTATGTAAATCAACTAGTTCTTCATACTTTACTTGGAATTGTTTTTCTATTTTTTTTAATTCCGCTTCTAGTTGCGTATCGTTCATTTTATTATTTGACATGTTTTGTAAGAGACTTAATACATTGATTGCTGTGTGGTGATACATAATCTGTGCCACTCCCCCTCATCCTTTCACAATTCTCATCTGACTCCCATGTCTTCTCAGAAAATAGCAATTTTTACATATCCATATTATAACATTTCGAAATTGTCTGTCAAATAATAAACATACAAAAACGTATAGAAAATATAGAAATAGAAAAAGATTTTTTCATTAATATGTATAATTGCATATTAACTACTTTTAATTATATTATATGGTATTTAGAATGTAATTTCACCGAAAAAATTTGCGTTACCACGAAAAATTACTAAAATAATCCAAAGCTACGTTTTCTTATATTTTCAAATAAGAAAAGCCTATCACTTATTCATTACACCACTTGAAAACCCCCAAATAAGGACTATACATACAGCTACAAACACTCCAGAAACCTTTTATGTTTTTGCCTGTACAGCGTATAGAATAAGAAAAAGGAACTAACCAATACTACACATGGCTAGTTCCCTTTTCTCCACTAAAAGAATAGAGTTGTAATTAGAGTCTGCAAACCCTCAATCGAAGCCTCACTTCTTCTATTTACCTAAAACTACTCTATATCTCTGGTCTCACATCGCATGGGCCTCTATTAAGCACTGACCGCCACCACGCATAGCTAGAGCTTCCATTAGAAGCAGATCGTACACGTACTCTTCTACAACTATCTCAGTGTCCCACTTATCCCATTTGCCTAAAACCGCTCCATATCTCTGGTCTCACATCGCATAGAGCTCTATTAGGCACTAACCGCCACCACACATGGCTAGAGCTTCTATTCAATCAAAAAAAGCGCTTTTAAAAATCTTTTACAACACTAACTTATCTACTAAACCAATTAATTCTTGAATATCTGGCTTACTTACTTGCGCATTCGCTCCTACCGCTTCGCCTTTATGGAATAATTCATTTGTAATTAAGGAAGAGAAAATAACGATTGGTAAACGATTCGTTACTTCACCATCTTTAATTACTTTCGTTAAATGGTGTCCATCCATTTTCGGCATTTCAATATCTGTAATGAGCAAGTGAATATGTTCAAACATTTTTTCCCCTTGCTCTTTCGCTAGCTTTTCAATTTGTGCTAACGCTTCTGCACCATTGCTAAAGAAATTCATTTTTGTATATCCAGCTGATGATAATGTTTCTTCTAATATTTGACGAAGCATTGCTGAATCTTCCGCAATATAAATAACTTTTTCAGCTCGATCTGTTTTCTGTTCTAACCCTGCAAGTGATTTATTGTCATAACCAGTACCGCTAATTTCGCATACAATTTTTTCATAATCTAATAGTAAGATGATTTTTCCATCTAGTTTTACAATACCAGATGTCGTTTCTTCTAATCCCATAGACAATGAAGCTGGTTCATCGATTTGTTCCCAAGAAATACGTTGAATACGATGTACTTCATCCACACGGAAAATAACTTTCATTTGATTTAATTCTGAAATGATAAATTTCGTTTGATCAAGTGGCTTTGTCGATTTTAAATTAAGAGCTGTCGCTAAGTTAATAACAGGTAAAATTTCACCGCGTACTTGAACAACACCTTCAACTGCATGATGAGATTCTGGCACAGTTGTAACAGGGAATGGATTAATGATTTCACGTACTTTCATTACGTTAATACTAAATAGGTTTTCACCAACAGTATATGTAACAATCTCTAATTCATTTGTTCCGCTTTCTAATAAAATACTTTGTGCTTGTGACATAAAGGTGTCGCTCCCCTTTCATTATTTCCGTATATCTAATTATTAAGCTTTATTAAAACGAAAAAGTCAACTACCTATATGAAAAATATAGATAGTCGAATGATTCATTTCTTTATTTAGAAAAGCAATTACTCTTGTATAAACGAAGCAAGTGCCTCTAATAACACTTCTTGTGCTCCTACAATTTCTGTTGGCATTGCTTCCCATTTTTTTGAAAGCTCTGTTTCTACTCTTATTCTTAATTCTGTATTCATTTCTGCTAGCACATATTCTTTCGTTGCTATATCAACATCCAGTAACGCAAGCGCATATAGTTCCGGATCATTTATTTTTTCAAATAATCGTTTTAATACTGCGGGTGCTATATGTTTTAATTTTTCAATATGAATCTCTTTATCTGAAAATAGTAACTCATATTGAATAAACGTAACATTTTCTTTAATCACTTTAAAATAGCAATTATTTTTTTTATCATTTACAAAATAACCGTTCGGATCAGCAATTATACTCTCTACTTTACGAATTAAATCTGGCAAACTACTCGCCGACATTACAGTCCGCTGCTCAACCTCACTGGGCGAAATGAATGTAACGCGATACTTATTCTGCGCCATCCTCCTCACCTCTCCTCTTATAAAAATCTATCATCACAAACGATCCAAAAGGCACTGGTCTGCCATAAAACGATGAACCATCCCAGTAACCTTCCATAGATCCATTTTGCAACTACACTTCACTTACCTCTTCTTCAACTAACCTAGCAACTCTCCATATCTCTGGTCTTACACAACGGTCGTGCACCTACTAAGCACTGACCGCTCCAAAACACCGCCAGGTCCTCTCTCAAAACCTAAAAAAGGGCTTTTAAAATCTTTTTTAAGATCTTTTCAGTAACTCGATGTTATTGAACCAAAACGCTATCTGCTGATCCGCAATATCCGGCAACGTAACGAAAAACTCACGGCACTTCATCTCATCTTTAAACAGTTGATACTTCCACTCGCCTTCGCTACCAACACTTACGAAATAAAATTCGTGAATACGGCCAATGATTGCTTGTTTTTCACCAAATGAATAGGGAGGCACTTGCTTAATTTCAAATTGATCTGGTAAATATACATGCTCTTCTCGTTCCATTTTTAACACTTGCTCGGCAAGTTCACGTTTATTTTCGAAAAAAGGCAATTGTAAAATTCGCTCTTGTCTTGTCATACGAATAAAAACCCTTTCTACTACATTACAATTTTTCTTTATTATATATTATCGAATTAAGTTTACAACTTCATTTAATACTTCATCTGACACTTTAATTACTTTCGCATTTCCTTGGAATCCGCGTTGGTATAACATTAAGTCAACGAATTCTACAGATAAATCTACGTTTGCACCTTCTTGTGCACCACCGCGTACTTTACCTGCGCCGTTTTGACCAGATGCGCCAAGTGCTAAAATACCTGTTGTATTCGTCGCTGTATAGTTACCATTACCAGTTTTCATTAGTCCGCTTTCGTTTGGGAACATCGCAACAGCTAATTGACCAGCTGACTTCATACTTCCATCAGAGTATTTTACCATTACGTATCCACCGTCAGCAATAAAGCAATCTTTAACAGTTGCTGCTGCTCTACCGTCTACATCTGTTACTGATAATGTTTTATCTGTCGGATGATTTGTTAAATTACTAAAATCTAAATTTATCGTTCCGCCGTTAAACGGGATATTTGCTCCTTGTTGTACCGGATCTGGATTTCCAACATTATCAAATTTCAAAGTACCTGTTGACCCTGCTCCTGTAACCTCTTCAAACTTTGGATCTTTTGCCGAGTCATTACGTCTTTGAACTTTATATGTATACTCGTGTTCACTCGTTTTCGTAAATTCTACACGCATCGTCCATGTATTACCGGCATCATCATAAAATGGTAAATCTTGCGTAATTTTACTTTCATTCACCGGGATATTCCCTTTAATTGTACCCTTCGTTGTTTGAATACCACCAATTGCAGTTCCCATCGGGATTTGTAATGGTCCTGGAATACCAGATAAATCAACTTCACCTGTTGCTGCATTTGCGGGGTATGCAAATACGTATTGACCTTCTGTGTTCGTAATATAGTAATTTGAAGATATTCCAAACGTACCTTTACGAGTAAATTCCATATTTCCGCCTGCTGAATCACCTACTACGAAGAAACCATTACCTTCCATTGCCGCTTGTGTTTTACCACCAGTTAACGTAATTGTTCCGTCGCTATAGTCTGTAACTGTACCGCTCATTTTCACACCGTTACCGATACTTTTCGGATTCGTTCCAGCGTATTTATTGTCACCTTTTGAACCAATTGAGTTGTTATATAGTAAATCATCAAACATAGCTTTTTGTTTTTTATACCCTACTGTTTGTGCATTCGCAATATTATTTGAAGTTACACTTAATGCATTTTGTGTTGCATTCATTCCTGTAATACTTGTATATAACGCTTTAATCATGACGTATGGACACTCCTTATGAATTTGTAGTTTTTACTTCTTCTGTTACTTTTTTCTCGTCTTTCTTCGCATCTTCTGGATTTGTTTCTCCAATTGGTTTATCGGACACTCTCTCAACGAAACGAAGGGATACAACTTTATTATCAATAACGAGCTGTACCTCATTATTTTCTGCGAGGCGAACTGTCTCTACTTGACCAGTGACTTTTTTACCATCACCATCAACACCTCTTACATACTTCCCTAAAAACTTCATTCCACCATCAAGCGCTGTCGAATACATTGTCGTTTTTAAAGAGTCTACTGCTTTTGTCATATTCTGTACTTGTTCCATAAGAGATAATTGCGCTGTTTGGTTCATCATTTGATTCATATCCATCGCATTAAATGGATCTTGATGTTGGAAACTCGCTAAAAACAATTTTAGGAAATCATCTTTCCCCATTACACCAGGCGTCTTTTGTTCTCCTGCTGCTACTCCATTCGTTTGCCCTACTGCCGGTTGTGCACCGTTAACAGATGCGTTCCTATTCTGTGCTCCTGCTTGCAACGGAATATGATTTGTACTCGTTGTATTTAATCCAACTGTTGGCACGCTTTATTCCTCCAATAATCCCGCAAATTCTTTTGATTCTTGTTTCTCATGTTTCGTACTTGCTAATTGTTGCTTTTGCCTTTGCTCTTGTTCTCGCTGCTCTTTACGATTTTCATCTTTATCTGAATAGCTAATTTGAATATTGATTTCTTTTTCTTTTAACTTCAGTCTTAATTCATCAAAAATGATTTCAACACGTTTTTTCGCATCGTGTTTTTCCATTTCTACGTGAACATCAATTTGATCTCCATGTTTTTTCATAAACACTGTTAATGTACCGAGCTTTTCTGGATTTAACTGAAATAAAACACGTTCTTGTTTCACTACAAACTTTTGCAGTGCTTCTACTTGTGCTTCCATTTTCTTCCCTAAGTCAGGCAATGAAACTTTCTCAGCGCCACTATTGGATTTTCCTATTGAATCGGTACTCGTCGCTTTATTTAATAACTCCGCACCCGCAGAATTCGAATCGTTTAATACATCACCTTCTGGCAACTCTATCTTTACATCATTGCCCTCAGCTTTCGGAAGATCTAAATCTAAGTCTTTGGACTCTTCTTGTTTCTTTGCAATATTACAAGTCTCTGTTTCTACAACTTTCAATACTTGCATCATTTGTTCTGGCATCTTCACTTTATCTAATGCCATTTGCATTGTATCTTCTAAACATATAGCATTTTTGATATTCATATTTGAAAGGAGCTCTTGTAACTGTTGTAATTCACCTGCGGGTAATTCGTTAAGTTTTATATTTCCATATTCTTTATATAGCTCTTGTATTTTTTGTATGTATTGATATAACAATTCTGGCTGCACACGTAATTGCTCAATTGCAACCATTTGCTCAGATACAGCTAATAACAACTGTTCTGTCTCTTTTTTTTCTTCTTTCTTTACATTAGGCTCTTCTTTCGTTGCCGATTTTTTAGAAAGAATATGTTCTTTTCTATCTTCTGGTGCATCTTCTCGCTTTGTTTTCTCCGTTTGCGGCTGCTTTTTATTTTCCATTCTCATCGTACGATCGAATGAAGAATCTTCACTTTTAGATTGTACTTCTAGCCCTTTTTCTTTTTGCGGAGGTAAACTTTGTTGCACCGGTAATACAGACTGTATCACTACATTCACCTCATCCATTCATACACATTTTTAAATCAAGAAGCATTTTTTCTTCCTGCTTTTCTCTTACTTTTGCAAGTTTTTTACACTCTTCTTGATACATCTCATCAATGACACGTTCTTTTTCTTTTACTTGTTCTAAAAGGCTTTCATTTTTTTGAATAAAATCTTCTGTTTTTTTAATTTTCCGATTCCATTCTTCTATTCTTTCAGGTGAAAACGTATGTGAGGAAAGCATACCAGCCATAATACGTTGCCCAGTTTGTACGACTTTACTACGCGATTTCACAACATATAAATCATTTTCTTTTTTTCGTTCTATTTTTCTTTTTTCAGCTGTTAATTCATACACTTCTTTCAAGATCTGTTCTTTTTCTTGATTTATTTGCAATTTTATCGTATCGTACTGCTGCTTATCCACCTGTTTTCATAGCCCCTTCCTATTATAACGCTCTCTTTTTCTATTATATAGTTTTTTTCCAAAAAAATCTGTGAAATATTAAAAAACAAAAAAATAAGACCTGCAGGGCGCGAGGTCTTATACTATATGGTGCACTGCTTGAACAATATCATCAAATTGGAAACGATCTGATCGACCTTGTTTTAAAAATGAATTTATACCTTCTACTTTATTTTTACATTCAAAAACATAAGCATTTTCTTCATTTTCTTGAATCGTTCCTAATTTGAAATATAATTCATTTTCTTTATAAATAGATAAAATTTTTCTCATTTCATTTGCAAGTTGCCAATGGGTTGGCGAAACGATTTCTTCCATAATCCTACTTACTGAATCTAGCACTGAAATAGCAGGGTAATGACTAAGCGTTGCAAGCTCACGTTTTAATACAATATGTCCATCTAAAATACCACGTGCTAAATCTGGTACAGGACCGTTTAAATCGTCTCCATCAACAAGTACGGTATAAATACCTGTTATAGATCCCTTTTGCGTTTTCCCAGATCGCTCTAACAGCTTCTTCATATAACTTTCCATTAAGAGTGTTTTACCGCCAATCGGTAACTCTTTAACGGCAATATCAACACTTCTACGTGCATCAGCAAAACGAGTAACAGAGTCCATCATAAGTAGTACGTTATTGCCCTGGTCTCGGAAATGTTCCGCGATAGATGTTGCAAGCTTAGCTGCACGAAGTTGCATAAGATGACTTTCATCTGACGTCGCTACGACAACGACGCTTTTCTTCATGCCTTCCTCGCCTAATTCTTTTCGAATAAAGTCTTTTACTTCCCGGCCACGTTCTCCTACTAAACTAATAACATTTATATCAGCTTTTGCATTTTTAGCAATCATTCCGAGTAAAGTAGATTTACCAACACCTGATCCAGCGAAAATACCAATCTTTTGACCGATACCAATTGTTAGCATAGAATCAATGGATTTAATTCCCGTTTCAAATACATCAGTAATCTCTTCCCGTTCAAATGCATGAATAGGCGGAGCATCTAACTTTATTTTTTGCAATGGAATGTTTTCAGCGTTTTCATTTAGCACTTCGCCATTTGCACTTAACACTTTTCCGAGTAAATGATTACCACGAGGAATAACAACATCTTCAGCAATTAATGTAACTGAATCTCCGTAACATACTTTTTCTGTCTGTTCAAATGGGAGTAACATATTGTTTTCTTTTTCAATCGCAATTACTTCACATAAAACGCTATGTTCTCCAACGAGACAAACATCACCAATTTTCGCCTTTGGCCCTTTCGCTACGAAAAACTGCTCTTGCACACTATGAACTTTACCGACTTTCGTAAAAAACGGCGTTTCAATAAACGTATTCCATTTTTGGTTTTCATTCATTAACAGTCGATTCATACATTTTGCTCCTCAAATAACTTCTCTTCTTCCCATTTCTGGCGAAGTTTCGCAAATATAGGTGCAAATTTAAATTCAAAGAACTCTTTCTCTTCTTCCAGAACAAATTCACCGAACTGTAAGGAGAAATCGTATTTCCATTCTACTAATTGTAGTAACCAATACTCTTTCGTATTTTCCTTCTCTTCTTGAATACGTTCAAATGTTTCAGGATGTACGGTAATGACTAATTTTTCAAACGAAGTAGGCAATGTTTGAACGATACCAGTTAAAATAGGTAGCACATCAAGCAATCGCGCATCAACTGCTTGATTCACAATTTTTTCTGCTAGTTGAAAAGATTGATCCCATAACAATTCCGTCCATTCGTATGCTGTTTCTTGTTGCTCTTTTTGAAACTGCATATGTGCCGATTCTATCTCTTTCATCTGCTGCTGAACGTGCATTTGAAATTGTTCTTGATCATGTAATAATTGCTGGCGCTCTCGTTCTAACATTTGCTGTTCTTGCCTTAGTTGATTCAGTTCAACATGCAATGATTGTTGCTGTGCAAGAAGCTCTTCATGGTCCACTTGTATTTCTTCTTCTACGTGAACTGGTATTGGTTTTGGAAATTGTAATTCATACGTTTCTTCAGAAAAAGAAACAGAATTCTTCGGAATTCTGTTTTTAAATAAGGACATCATCTTCACCTCTTTGAACGATAATTCTTCCTTCTTTCTCTAGCTTTTTCACCGTACCTGTAATTGTTTGCTGTGCTTTCTCAGCATCCGTCATCTTAAGTGGCCCTAAGCCATCTAATTCTTCCAGAATCATCTCTTTACGGTTTGTAGACATACATGTAAATAATTTCTCTTTAATTTCTTCTTTTGCAATTTTAAGCGCTTTTGCAATGACACCGTTATCTGTAATTTCCTCTAGTACACGGCGAAGCGCAAGATCTTCAAGACCAAGTAAGTCTTCAAAGACAAACATATTTTCTTTAATTTTCTCAGATAATGCATAATCAACTTCATCCAGCTTTTGAAAGACTGTTTTTTCAACGCCTCGTGAAACGTTATTTAAAATGTTCACAATTGTTTTCAAGCCATCTGTTTTATTAATTGCACTAAATGCCATATTATTTAATTTCGCTTTTAATAACTCACCAATTTGATTAATTAATTCACCGTCAACTTGTTCTAGTTTCGCAATACCCATTACCGTTTCTACTCGCTTATGATCTGGCAATCTCTCAATTAACTGAGAAGCAAGCTGCGGTTTAATGTAAGAAGCGATAATTGCAATTGTTTGTGGCGATTCATCATTAAGCACTGTAAGAAGTGGCTCTAAATCTGTAAGTGAATTTAAGAATTCAAATGGATTATCTTTGTTATACCAAAGGTCTTCCAATAATTTTTCCAGATCCTCTTCTGGCATATTTTTAAATATGCGACGAATGTACTCTTTATCTGGAGTGACTAAGTTCAATTCTTTTACATTAAGTTCATATAAGAACTCCCCTAGTACATTCTCTAACGTTTCTGGTTTATATACACGAAACTTCGCGATTTCACGCAGTAACACTTCTTTTTCCTCAGCCGTCATATATTCAATGACTTTTGCTGCCACCTCTTCATTTAATGTACGAATGAGGATGGCAGCTTTTTCTTTGGAGGAGATTTCATCTAACATCGTTGTTCCTCCCTTACTGTCCGTTTAACCATTTTTTAATTACTTTTGCAGTACCTTCTACATGTTCTTTCGTAGCATCCTGCACTTGTTCATCTAACGTCGGTTCTTTCGGTTCTTCTGGTTCAGGTTTTGCTTTTGGCTCTGGTACTATTTTCTCTTCAGGAATTTCCATAATACTTTCACTACTTGCAGCAACTTCCTCTTCTGCTAAGTATTCTTCATATTCCTCTTCTTCTTTCTTTCTCTTACGTCGTGCTAAGAAGAACCATATTAGTCCAACAAGCGCTAATAAGCCACCTGTAATTCCACCGATTAACCACCAATTCATACCACTTTCTTCTGGCTCTTTCGGCTTCTCTTCTTTCGGTTGATCAAACTGAACAGTTACAACATTAACTTGACCATTTGTAAAATTGCCATTTGGATCAGCTTGAAGTCCAGCTGCTGTACCAATTGCTTCTTTGAAAGTTGTCATATCAATTCTGCGTTTTACTAACGTATCATTATCTACCCATACAACAACATTTGTTTTCGTTAATTCTGGATGTTTCTTAATCGTTTCAACTGTTTTATCTATTTCATAGTTTTCGATTTTGTTGCCATTTTTATTATCGTAGACAATTTTTCCATTTTGATTATTGTTCGTACCGTAGTTTGGCACTTCGCCATTTGCTGTAATACCAGCACCTTGCTTCGTATCTGCTCCTTCTTGCGCAGTAGAGCTTTCCTCTTGCTCTTGTTTACTACGAAGTACACCTTTATCACCATATTTTTCAGACTGACGTGTAACTTCATCGTAGTTTACAGATACTTTCGTATTCACTTTATATTCATTCGGCTTAAACATCGTCATTAACGTTGCATCGATGTCTTGCTTTAATTTACCTTCAATTTGATGTTGCATCTCTACTTCTTTCTCATAAGAAGAGGAACTACTAGAATGTGCTTCATCTGCTCCTTTTGAGATAACACCTTTTTTGCTATCAATAACACTTACTTCTTCTGCTTTTACACCAGGAACTGCTGCACTAATCATTTGCTGTATACCCGCAACTTGATCAGCTGTTAATAGTTGACCACGTTTCACGCCAACCGTAATCGCTGCTGTTCCTTTTGCTTTCTCTTCATCAAAAATCGTCTCTTTTTCAGGTAATGTAATTTGAACATTTGCCGTTTCTATTGCAGCAAAGTTTCTTACAATATCTTGCTCTAGTTGCTTTTTCGTACCGACAATTTGCTTCATTTTTTTATCTTGCTCACTTGAACCGAGCGAGCTTTCTAATAAAATTTCCTCACCGCTTTTTGAATTAAACGGTAATCCCATTCCATTCATTTCTTTTCGAACCCATGGAGCATCATTCTTTTGCACACGAATCGAACCATCGGCTGCTAATTGGTAATCGACACCTAGCTTCGATAATTCTGCTGTAATCTCTTGCTTGTCTGCATCATTTAAATTTTGATATACAACAACATATTTATCTGGCAAGGTGAAGTATAAAAGTGCTCCTGTTACAATTGCTAAAAGCGCAGCACCAATGACTAACTTATGCCACGTTTTTAACGATTGGAAAACATTTTTTAACTTTTCCATTTAAACACACCCGTCCATTTTCCTAAATTTGCATATTAATTAGTGACTTATAATTTTCAATAAGATTATCACGTACAAGAGCAGCCGTTTTCATTTGAGACTCAGCTTTCTTTTGCTGAATTAAAACGTCATGTGTTTCTCCTACCCCTTTTGTTAGTAAATCATATACTGCTGTTTGCGCATTGTTTTGTGTTTGATTCATATCTTCCAATAAATCGATAAACTTCTTTCCCTCGACTACAGGTGTTTCTGAAGTTTTCGGTGCACCAATTGACTGAATCGCGCCAAATGGCTGTGTATGTAACATTGGTTGGATTTTCATCTTCGCTTATTCCCCCTTTATCCTCGGCCGATTTCTAAATCTTTATCAAGCATTTTTTTATTCGCATTTAATACACTTGTATTTGCTTCGTACATTTTTTGAGCAACCATTACATTCGTCATTTCAGCAGTCACATCAACATTCGGATAACGTACATATCCTTCTTCATTTGCATGCGGATGCGTCGGATCATACACTAAGTTTTCAGTTTTGTCTGCTTCAATACTCTTTATTTTCACCCCGTTAGTTGGTGTCCCGTCTAACATATTCGCAAAACTATTATTTGATTCAAGCACTACACTACGGCGCTCATACAAATCTGCCCCCGGAGCTGCTGTTGTATTTGCATTTACAATATTATTTGAAGTAACTTCCATCCACTTTCTCGCTGTCGTTAGCCCTGATCCACTTGCATTAATTGCCTGAAACATCGTTGTCTCTCCTTCTACTATTAACGTCCGCGTGCTGCTTGGTTAATTGCATATTGTGTATTAATCGCATTAATTGAAACGCCATATAATTGGTTTGCTTTCATTAAATCTAGCATTTCTGTCGTTACATCCACACTATTTCCGTCTTTATTCGTTTGCATTGACTTCGTTTGAATCTTTGCATATGTATTTTTCATATTTACTGTCGGTAAGTGCATTTCATTCGTTTGATATAAATCTGGATTGCTTTTTAAATCCGCAGCATTGCTTTTATATAATGCACTACTCTTATTCATTTGCTCAGCAAATGTAACATCTTGTGCTTTATAGCCAGGTGTATTCGCATTTGCAATATTACTAGAAACCGTATTTCGTTTCGTCACTAAATAATTCATATAATGGCTTACATCAGTCACTAAATCTGGCATACTCCACACCCTTCCTTTTTAACTTACCATTTTGAACATATGATCCGCTGATGGAAGTTTCACTTCATTATTTAATTTCTTATATGTATTTATTAAAATATTAACTATTATGTACCCTTACATATTTTATTCCATTTTTACATTGTTGTCTTTAGAAAAATACAAAAATATAAAAAGAATATAAAAAAACTGTATAAGCGTAGTAATCTATATAACATTTCAATATATTTACGACTAGCTGAATCTTATTTTTATATTATTTAGATTACTCCTGTTTTTTTTACAGCCATAAAATGAAACCTCAACCAGCGGAATTCTTTATTTACACGAAGGAATGGATCCCCTTTTAAAAAGGGGGATCCGTTTCCACACTTTACTATTAATATTTACCGTAAAATGAATTAGCTTTCATGCGCCCATCATTTGTCATAATCATTTCTTCCAAAATCTTTTGCTTATCTCGAATATGCTGCGCCGCCTTAATAATGAATGGGCTTACTTCTGCTGCAACTTGTGCGCGCGTTTCTTCATCCAATGTCATCATCCAACGATTTAACATCTCACTCTTCTCAGCAAACTCTCCATCTGACACTTGCAATTCACCGATTTCATTAAAACAGCCGACAAACGTCCGATAAATATCATTGTTCATTTTCAAGTGCTCCGCGGTAACCGTCTATTAAATCTTGTAACACTTTCACAATCGCATCCATGTCTTTTGCTTCACGCGTTACTTTCATTGTTTGAATTTGAATGCTAATCCAATCGTATAAACCATATAAACTATCATATAAATCTTTCGTAATTTCAGGATTTAATTGAAGCTTTAATTCTTCAAAAATACGTTCTAACTTTTCAAGAAGTGCATCTCCTTCTTGTAGTTTAAAAGTATGTAACAGTTCTTCTAAATTACGAAACTCTACAATACATCTTTCATAAATAAAAATTGTATTTTTAATTGGATTACTCGTCATAATATCATTTTGCATATAACGTTGCCATGCTTGCATACGATCACTTCCTCAACTATCATTAATCATCACTTTTTTGTTTTGTCATTGCTTTAATTGTTTTTAGTTGGCTATCAAGCTCAGCTAGTGTACTTTCTAGCTTTTGATACTTCTTCACAATTTCATCTTGCTTTTGCAAGTTTTGTGCTTCAATATCTTTTATCTTTTTATCTAAATCACTTACACGTGAATCAATGCTTTTTACTCGTTCTCCAACTACACCTTTATCACCAAATAATTTCTCAAGTGGTTCTTCCATCATTTTTCCTAATCCGTTAGAACTAAAGAAAAATTGCTTCGCTGCATCCGGCTTCTCTTTTAACGCTTTCGTTAATACTTCGTCATTAACTTCCATCGTTCCATCTTGCTTTAATTGAATACCAAATGAGAATAAGTAATTACCATCTTGAGAAAATGTTACGACGTTATTCATCGCTTGGCGTACACTTTGCATAATAGCTTGACCTTGGAAAGCCCCGCCTTTCCCAGCAAATATATCTATTGTAGAAACAGCTTTATTATAATCCGCAACCATCTTTTTAATAACATTTGATGCATCCGTTACGTTTGAGTCACTTACTGTAAATTTCAGTTCTATACCTTTTGCTTTCGCCTCTGTTGTCTTTGGATCAACCTCTGTCTTTTCTCCATCGGGTTTTTCTACCGGCTTTTCTTCTACTGTTTGCTCAGTTACTTTTAATAATTCAATTTTCACACCAGGAAGGGCTTCAATTGTATTGGTAGAGCTATCGCCTTTAATACCATTAATCGTATACTCAGCATTTTGCGCTTTATTTATTATATTGCGCGCTGTACCGTCCGTATTAGCTAATCCTATATCTTGAAAGAATTTAGATGTGTTGTCCTTAAAATCAATTTCTCCTTCTGTTCCTTCTTTCTTCGAAGACATAAAAATTTTATTTCCAAGCGTATAAGCTGATACACCATAATCTCCATCATTAATTTTATTAATTAAATCTTTATATGTCATATCAGATGTTACTTTTAATTCTTTACCACCTAGTTTTAATGTTTCATCTCTATTAAGCTTTGCATCTATATTTCCAATATCATCAGAAGCTATTTGATGACGCTGCGCAAGCTGTGTAATCGTCATATTAAAAGTTCCAGCAATCGCACCGCCATCAGCTTTTACATTAATATAACCGTCTTGTGATGTTGTTACCTTTTTCTCATTTCCTTTAAAAGCCGCTAAATTTTTAAATGTTTGCGTGAAAGAACTAAATTCTGATTTTAAACTTGTATATAAAAGTTTATCTTGTGAAAGGCTATTCTTTTCATTTGTATACGGCGTTTTTCTCATATCCAGCGCATTCATTTCTAATTCAACGAAATTAGAAGTATCGATCATGTTATTTCCAAGGTTCCAAATCTGTTGTCTACCGCCAATACCCGTTATCGTTCCTGCCATATTTCTCACTCCTTATTTTTTTACATGTAGTCTAAAATACTCGTTTTGCTCATCGTGCTAACTGCTTTAAGCGTCGCTTCATACGTCGCATTAATATACGCCAAGTCAGAAATTGCTACCGCTAAATCAACATCTTCGATTTCTTTACGATTTTCTTGAAGGGCTAGATTTTGCTCGCTTAAAATTGTCTTAAACGTATCTACAGTGTTCATCGTTGCTCCTACTTCTGTTGTACGATTAATAACACTATCCAAGTTTTTCTTATTTTCCGCTAATAACGGTTGTAACGCTTTTTGATCACCGTTTTGCATCGCGTCTTTCATCTTTACTAACGTTTGAATAACAGGAGTTAGTAAGTCCTCACCTTTACGAAACGCTTTAATTTCATAACCATCATTTAGCTTCCACATTACATCTTTTTCGCCGCCTTGGTATGTCCCATCATCCGCAAATGGAGGCTTCTCTGCACTATCTCCACCAAACAGATAGCGACCTTGCTCTTTCGTATTCGCTAAATATACAACTTGTTTTAAAATTTGATCGATTTCGGCACCGATTGCCTTTAATTCTTTTTCACCATTTGGCCCATTTAATGCTTGCACCGTTAATTGATCCGTTCTCGTTAAAGATTTCACAATACCTGACAATGTATTTTCTGTCTGACTTAGTACATTTTTAGAATCCGCTATATCTTTTTGCATTTGTTCAATATTCGCCAACGAATGTTGAATCGCGAATGATTTACTTGCTGCAAGTGGGTCTTCACTCATAAGAAGATTTTTCTTGCCTGAAGTTACTTGATTTCGATGATATTGCTGTTGCACATTCAAATCCATTAACTGATTCTTTGCCCAATTTGCATTTTGAAATGTAGATACTCTCATTCCTATCTCCTCCTTACTTATTTTCAATCAATTACTATTCCCTATCGGATAATCGAAAACAGACTATCAAACACTTCATTCATCGTAGAAATAGCTTTAGAATTTGCTACGAAGTATTTTTGGAAGGCCATTAAATTTACCATTTCCTCTTCCATATTCACACCTTCGACACTCATCTTTTCTTGCTGAATACCTTCTAATAAATCTCCATGAATTTTTTGATAACCATTCACTTCACTTTTATCAGATGCTACCTTAACGATGAATTGGTCCAATGCTTTTTTATATGAAAGACCTTCTTTATAATTGTCATCTGTAATTCCTGCCAGTTTATTTGCAGTTTCAGCAGATATTTTCATTTTCGAAAAATCATTCACGAATTCTGGATTTAACTTCAACTCTTTCGCATAATCTCCAACGAAGAAATCTTTTCCCATCACTGTATTTACTTGTTTTTTCACTGAACTCATTAAGTCTTCAAGATTTTTTTTATAACTAGCAATCTGCCCTTTCGTATCGACCGCTGATTTTATTGCACCACTAGTTAAAGGGATTTCCGAACCGTATATTTCAACTGACATTGGCTCTTTCGTTTTATTTAATTGGAGCGGATATGTATCTTGTCCATTTACTGTTAAAACACCATTCATTCTAACACTTGCGATATTAGGATTCATAGATTCATAAGATACTTCTATATTGGCGTACTTTGACATTTCTGTAACGATGCGGTCACGTTCGTCTAAAAGTTGATTCGGTACTTGTGTACCAGCCTGCCCAATTTTTTTATTCGCTTCTGCTAAACTAGCAGCAAGACGATTAAATTCATTAACATGTGCTTCAATATCTTCTGTCGTCTGCGCTTCTACTGAATCTAAGTTTTTCGCAAGTTTATTTACCTGACTTGTAAACTTCCCAGTTTCAGAAATTAGCGTATCGTAATAGTTTGATTGATCCGGATTTTTTGCAACTTCTCGAAAAGCATTAAAAAATCCATCCATTAAACTAGATATTGAATTTTTCCCTGTCGTTCCTACCATAGACTCTACTCGTGATAAAACAGAATTCTTATAATTATAGTAAGCGAGTTGAGATAATTGGTCGTTAAACTGTTTCGTCTTCACTTCATCTGTAATACGATCAACACCTAACGTTTGTACACCGTATCCTATTCTTTGTTCCGGCGTATGCCCATTACTTGCTCCAACAGAACCGAAATTCACCGCTTGACGTACATATCCAGGTGTATGAATGTTAGACAAGTTTTGTTTCGTCGTTTGTAATCCCATTTGTGCCGCTAGCATGCCCGATAACGGGGTATTATAATCAGATAATCTCATAATGCTTCACTTCCCCTTTACAATAGTTCGTTCATAAAGATTTGCGAATTATTGTTTCGTTCTAAGTTATATTCAGAAACGGAATCCACAATACTTTCTGTAGTTTTTAATAGTACGTTTAAGTAATATTGATTTTTCAAAAGAATCATTTTTACATTCTCTTCTAATTCAGTTAAGTTTTTTTGTAATTTTTCTATTTTTTCAATTTCTTCATGAGAAAAATACGAAAATAACGCACTTACGCGAAATGATTCCACTCCCTGTTCTTTACAAAACTGAACAACCATTTCTTCAAATGAATTTGATAACTTTTTTAAACCATCAATATACTGCAATTGCTCTATTTGCAGTTTTTGAACCGCATTTACATTTTTATGTTTTAAATTCTCATATATTTGTTCTCCAAGCGCTTGAATATTTTCATATGCTTTTTGAATAATAACGAGCTTTTCATATAATTGTATATACATATAGCTTCCTTCCCTTTTACAAGACTAAATTTACAATTAAACCGTGGATTTCTCCAATTTGATTTAACATTTCTAAATGTCCCGTTTTTGTATTAATTAAATTCATAACATCTTCTAACTCATTCAATCCCATTTCCGCCTGTTTCACAATCGTCATTTTCTGTGAATATCCATAACGTGGATGACGAGACATGACATCTTTATATTGCAATACATTGTCAACGTAAAAATTCAAAAATGATTTTACTGTATTTTTGTATTCCATTACGTTATCAAGTGTTAATTCCATTTCAATTTTCTCTTTAATTTCTCCAATGTTATCGACAAATGCTTCCATTTGTTCTAGCAATTTATCTTTTTTCGGATCTGCATGCAAATTATCCGAAAATGCAAGTCCTGTCCTGACATTTGCTTCTTTCGGCATTTGAGTAGCAGGCGGTATATGCGATAAAATTGGATTATGCGAGATAGAACGCAGCATATATATCACCTTTTTATTTTTTTATTTCTTCCTAAAGTTAATCGTAAAATCTAGTTATTTATAATTATACTCTGAACACTAATATTTTGCAGTTATTTTTTATAGAAGATATGTTACAATTTAGCATGAGGTGGCACAATTCTATGAATATTTTTCTTTGTGGTTCAAATCAATTAACAGCATTAGATCAAGAAGAAATTAAAAAATTTTTAACTGACTATGCTCACAAACATAAAATTTACATATTATGTTATAAATCTATTGAAAATGAGGTACTTCGTTTTTTCGTCGAAAACGAAAGACTCGCTCAAAATTTATGCCTTTACACGCTACAACCGTTTCAAGCAGTAACAGATGAATTTCAAGAAATCGTTGATTATTTAAAAACACACGGAGCCGAGTATGTTGCTTTTGATCATCCTTCCGACTCTATTTACCGATCAGATTATATGTTTTTTGTTAAACAAATTATTGAAGATACCGATTTAGTTCTCTGTTTTTATAACGGAGACAAGCATACATCTGTCATTCCCGTTGATATTGCAAAAGAAGCTGGGATTGATGCTGTTATTTATGATTTACCAGGTTTACATGAAAAACAGATGAAAAAAAACTTTGAACAAAAAATCCGTATGATGTAAAGGGGGAGGCACAATATCGTTATTGTGCCTATTATAAATATGATAATTGAACAAGATTATGATCATTTTATCGCGAGTTTTAAACAACAATTCAATATGGATATCGCTTCATATAAACAAGATAGAATGCGTCGTAGAATCGATGCTTTTATTTCGAGAAAGGGCTTTGAGAACTACACTAGTTTTCTAAGCAATTTACGTACCGATCAAAATTTATTTTTAAGTTTTATTGATTATATTACAATTAACGTTTCAGAATTTTTTAGAAATAAAGAACGTTGGCAAACGTTAGAGACGAAAGCACTACCAAAATTACTTGAACAAAATAACGGAAAATTAAAAGTATGGAGTGCCGCTTGCGCTGCCGGTGAAGAACCGTATACACTCTCTTTAATTTTATCAAAACATCTATCTCCATTTCGCTATGAAATAATAGCAACGGATCTTGATTTTCACATTTTAGAAACTGCAAAACGCGGTCAATATACAGAACGTTCTTTAAAAGAATTACCTATTGATTTGAAAGAACGCCATTTTACAAAAGAGAATGATATATATTCATTACATCAAAATATTAAGCAAAACGTCACGTTCAAACAACACGACCTGTTAATGCAGTCGTTCGATACAAATTACGATTTAATCATTTGTCGCAACGTAATGATATACTTTACTGAAGAAGCAAGGGTAAAACTTTATGAAAAGTTTAGTCGTTCTTTACGAAAAGGCGGCGTACTATTTGTTGGTAGTACCGAACAAATTTTAACACCTGAACGTTATAATCTTCAGAGATTTGATACATTCTTCTACGAAAAAATATAAAAGAGGTCGTCACAATGTAAAGTGACGACCTCTTTATATAACTCGAATTAAAATAATACAAACAACCCATATAAAGAGAAAAAGAAACGTCATTGACCATTTATGTTCTTGCATCGTTTGTTTCAACGCCTGTGATAATTGTGTCATATTCATTTCTGCGAGCGCTCTCCATACACTTACATCCCGCTCTTTAGCAGTGCGATCTGTAACGCTAATTAAAATAGTTTCGTTAGACAATTTCGTTATGTAAGCAGTAATAACCGTTACCATTAAATTTATATTTCCTTCTGATGAATCACTCTCCACGCTAGAAAGGAGTGCACTTACATCTAGCAACGGAATATGTACCTTTCTGTCAAATGATAGTTGTACTTCAGCGAAATCATACGTTCCATCTAACAAAGGAAGTTCTTTTATATGCGCCTGTTTTACAAGCCCTTGCAAGTTTCTCATTATTTGTTCATATACTTTTTCGGTTTGCTTTCCTTCTCCAGATAGCGTGTGTAACTTTTTAAAAAGTTGTAACACTGTATCCATCTCTTTAGAAAGCATTTCTTTCACAATCTTTCCGTCACCTAAACTAGCAAGTAAAATTCCGATTGCATTATTTTTCATAATGATTTTAGAATGTCCAGTAAACACTAGGTTACTACGTTTTCGTTCTTTCTGAATCTCATGTTCTGAAATAGCTGCAGGCTGTTTTAATGGTTGTAGCGTCTTATTTTCAATTGTCGTACGTTTAATTTCCATTTAAGCGCCTCCATTACGATGAAATAATTAGCCCCATTCTTTATTACTCTTTAAAACTAAAAACAATACGAATAAACCTGACATAATAGCAAACACATTAGAAGCTTGTACTCCTTGTTCGCTACTGTCTTCTTTTTTCTTTTGCGGTTCTTCTATTTGTTCTTTCTTTTTCGAAACGACTCCATTGTCATTTCTACTTTTATTCTCTTTTTGAGCCTTTCCATCACTTAATTCCTTATGATTTTCCAACGGCTCTTTTATAAAGTAAGTAATTTCTTCTTTCTCTTTCAGCGGCTCTTTTATAAAATCGTTTATTTTCTCTTCTTGCTTCGGAATTTGAACAACTGGCGGTTTTTCTTCCAGAAGTGGAATCTCTACTTTCGATTCTTCCTGCTCCTCAGTTTCTTTCTTATCTTCTAATTTATCTTCATTCTCTCGTTCTTCTACCTTTTTATCCTCTTCTGTTTGTTGCTCCAAAACAGAAACGATATATTCACTTTCTTCAACCAGTTTATTGCCGGCCGCATCTACTATCTCTACAAGTATTTCGTATGTCCCGATTGGCAACGCATCCGTTATTTCAAATACTTTTTGCCAATCCATGTCGCGCTTATTGTAATCTAATAAAAATGTAATTTCTTTATTTTCTTTCCCTTTTAATGTAACACGAACCTCTTTCACAACTGATTCTCCGTCCGTCGCCTTCACTCGCACACGTATAGAATCGCCTTGTTTCCGTTCAATTAGCTTCTCTTTCGCCTCGTCAACAGTAACTTTATGCAACTTCGGCAGTTCTTTATCTATTGTTGGCGTGTCATTATTTATGCGAATAAATGGGACTTTCACTTCATTTTCTATAAGCTCTTCTTTCTCAGCTTCTTTAGAACTTTGAATGAGCTGAAGATTCCAATCACCTTGCAAATCAAAAGTTTCGACCTTGTAGTTAGCAATCCATCGCTTTGTTTCCTCTTCATATTTAAACGATAGCATTCTTTCTTGTTCATACTGATCGCCGTTTTTTGGCAAGCGCAAAATACCTTTTATACTTTGAACATTTTGCTCTTTCGGCTCTACAATAACTCGCACTTCTTCGCCAACTTTTATTTCCGACTTATTTACTGTAATAACCCCTTGATCCGTCTCTATCTTTTTTTCGACCTCTTGTTCATTTACTACTTCTTGTTGTTGCTCTTTACCTTGATTCACTTCCACTTGCTCTGGCTGCCCATGAACTTCTTTGTTTTCTTCTTGCACATTCATTTCATTTAGTTTTTGATCTGGCTCAATTTGTTCTTCCGCCTGACTTTGCAGAGGGAAGAACAGACACATATTTATGAATAACCAGCTCATTAGAAAAAACTTTACGTTTTTCATCTACTAGCTCAAACTCCTATTTCAACGACTTATAGCGATTTCGTCACTTTTACTCCGAAAAATCCATCTACATTTACAAGTTCACCATACGCCACCAATACATCATTTACATAAATACGAATTGGCTCGTCAATATCCTCATCTAGTACAACCGCTTCATTCTCTTGTAAACTTAAAATATCTTGAATTGTTTTCACTGTGCTTCCAAATACAAATTTCACATTCATTTCTACATTTTGTAAGATGGATGTGTCCATGTATACTGGTTCCATTTGTTTTACTTCTTTAAATTCAATAGGTTGCACAACAGGTTCTACAATTTTTTCTTCTTCAATTTCTTCCGTAACAATCTCTTCTTCCTCTTCCATCATTGGATATAGAAGTCTTCTTACCATTTCTTTCGCTTCTGAAATCGGTAAAATTTGATACATTTTCGATTGAAGCAGGTCGCCAATTTCAAGGTTGAACGTAATTTGGACGAGTTCGTCCACTTTCATTGACTCTCCCAAATATTCCATTTCTTCTTTTAACGTTACGAATTTAACATTTGGTGGTGTCATGTCCATTTTTTCTTGAAACATTTCTGACATCGCCGTTGCAGCGTGCCCCATCATTTGGTTCATGATCTCTTTAATACCGCTCAGTTCTAATTCACTAAGTTCTTTCTCTGGATCAACTTCCCCTGTTCCCATCATCATTAAATCTACCATTGTTAAAGCGACATCTTTCGTAAATACGAATACATTCTCATTCTTTAGTCCTTCAACAAAATCAACATTTAAAATAACAAATGGGACTGGTACTCCGTCATAATGACGAACATTGATTGATTCTACATTGGGCGTACTAATTGTAACTGGCTGATTTAAAAGTGTTGACAATACTGTTGAAGCGGAACCAATTGAAATATTTGCAATTTCCCCAAGGACATCTTTCTCTTCTTGTGTTAAATGCTCTTTTTCAACTTGTTCTTCTACAATCTCAGTTTCCACTACTTCCGCTGGCTCGTCTTTTTCTTCTACTCCACCAGATAATTGCATTAATTTATTTACCATTCGTTTCGCATGTTCAACTGAAACAATTTGCACAAGTTTAGAGTTTACAAGATTATCTATCTTTAAATCAAACGATACTTTAACAATCGTTTGATTCCCATCAATCTCAGAAATTTTCTCCATTTCTTCTGATAACTTTACAACTTTAATTGTCGGCGGAGACATATCTACTGTATCTTGGAAGAATTCAGACATAGATGTAGCTGCGAATCCCATCATTTGATTCATTGCTTCTTGTACAGCACTTAGCTCTAATTCACCAAGTTCTTTTCCGTCTTCTACTTCACCTGTTCCCATCATCATTAAATCAGCAATGGATAATGCAACATCTTGCTTAAGAACAAGAAGGTTTTCCATATCTAATCCTTTTGTAAAATGAATGTTTAATACAACGTGTGGAACTTCGACGTCGCTTGAATCATATAAATTTACCAATTCTATGCGAGGAGCAGTAATGCTTACTTGCCTATTTAAGATTGTTGATAATACAGTCGAAGCTGAACCAAATGATATATTTGCAATTTCGCCAAGAATATCGCATTCTTGAGGCGTTAAATGCTCATTTTCTTTTTCTAGCACAATTGTGCTCGTATCCCCTTTTGTGTGTTGCTCAGGCATTTTCTCTGCCTCCTCATTTCTGTTTTTCTATCAAATGATATAAACTCTCATTTTATTTTAACAAACTTATTATATAAAACGTTACTATGTATTTATTCCCATTTTCAGTTTAGTAACGATTAACCAAAAAGCTCCCCAATTGTATACAAGTGGGGAGCTTTCCTTCATTCCTATTATAAACCTTCTGGGTTTAAAATGAGGACCACTCGTCCATCACCGAGAATTGTCGCACCAGAGAAATAATTAGAACTCTCTGCAAAGAAGTCACCTAATGACTTTAGGACTATTTCTCTTTGACCGATAATTGTGTTTACAATAAGTCCATAGCTGCGATGTGTATTACGAACAATTAACACAGGAACCATTTGACCATCATATGACGCAAACGCCTCATCTACTGTTTTTTCACCAAATACAGTACTTAAATGCTTCACTTCAATAATTTGATTACGGTAATTTAACACATCTTTTCCTTGTAAGGATTGGATGTCTTCTCTCTTAATCCGAATTGCTTCGACAATATTACCAAGAGGGAAAGCATAACGTTTATCATTCGTTTGAACAAGCATAGATTGAATAATGGACAACGTTAATGGCAGTTCAATTCTAAATGTACTACCTTTTCCTTCTTCAGAATCAATAATTAAATGTCCACCTAAACTATGGATCGTATGTTTCACTACATCTAATCCAACGCCACGCCCAGAAAGGTCTGATACAACTTCAGCTGTACTAAATCCTGGTTGGAAGATCAAATCAAATACTTCACGATCCGTTAATTTATTTGCCTCAGATTCTGTTACAACACCATTTTTAATCGCTTTTTCTAATACTTTCCCTTTATGAATTCCATTTCCATCATCCGTAATTTGAATTACGACATGATTTCCACTATGGAACGCTTCTAATTTAATCGTACCTGTCTCATTTTTCCCTGCATCACGACGTTGTTCAACAGTTTCAACACCGTGATCAATTGCATTACGAATTAAATGGACGAGTGGATCACCGATTTCATCAATAACAATTTTATCAACTTCTGTGTCTTCACCTGTAATTTGTAAATCGATTTTCTTCCCTAAATCTTTCGCTAACATACGTACCATACGCGGGAAACGATTGAATACCGTTTCAATTGGTACCATACGCATGTTTAGTAGTACATTTTGAATATCTTTTGAAATATCGCCTAATCGATTTAAATGCTCAATTAATTCCTTATTTTGAATTGCTTGTGCCAATTCATCTATACGACCACGCTCAATTACACTTTCTTCAAACATGTTCATTAATCTTTCAATTTTTTCCAATTGAACACGTATGGAACGATTTTCCACTTTACCATTTTTCGTTTTTGCAGCGCTTTTAGCAGGTGTAGCATTAGCTGATTGCTTCGATACTTCTTTAGTTGATTCCACATGCGTAGCCGCTTGTAAATCTTCCTGCATAGCTTCTTGTGTACCCAATTCTTTCGAGACTACTTCTTTTAATGTATGTCCTTGCTTCACTTCTACTTTCTCAATTTCAGAAACATGAAGCACTACTTGTTTTAATTCTTCTTCACTTTGATCAGTATCCATAAATACTGTGAACTCAAACCCGAAAGCATCCGCTTCAATTTCTTCAATACTTGGAACTGTTTTTTGTACATTACCTACATTTTGCAGTGCTTCAATACACATAATTGCACGTACTGCTTTTAAAATAGCATGTTGCTCAACAGTTATATGCACTTCATGCGAAACTGCATTATCATTATTTATAGGTTCTTGCTCAATATATTCCGCAGGAGTTTCTACATTGCCATTCAATAATGCTTCTAATTTCTGCTTAGTTGTAATTACATCAATATTGCCCATTCCGCCTTGTTGCACATCTGCAACCATCTTCTCTAAATTATCAATGCACTCAAAAATCACATCAATAATCTCTGCATTTACAACTATATTCCCATGACGAATTTCATCTAAAACGTTTTCCATTTTATGCGTTAAATCCGCCATTTCCGTAAATTCCATACTCGCTGACATACCTTTAAATGTATGGGCTGAGCGGAATATTTCTCCCACAACATCCATATCAGTGGGATTTTGTTCTAAAGTTAGCACATTTTCATTTAGCGATTGTAAATGTTCTTCTGATTCTTCAAAAAATATATTTAATAGATCTGTTTGCATTTTCATCCCCTACCTGTCTAACAAACATTTCATTTATGTATAACAATTTAGTGTTTTACAGCAAGAAAAAAGGGGGCCACACGCATATCCGCTATCAATGTTTAGATTCCTTGTGGCACCCCTTCTATATTAGCTGTTTGCTACTTTTGTTAAAGCTTCAATTACTCGATCCGCTTGGAACGGCTTTACAATAAAGTCTTTTGCTCCACCCTTAATTGCATCTAATACCATACCTTGTTGTCCCATTGCAGAACAAATAACAACTTTTGCACTTGAATCAATTTTAATAATTTCTTTTAACGCTTCAAGTCCGTCCATTTCTGGCATAGTAATATCTAATGTTACAATATCCGGTTGAAGTTCTTTAAACTTCTGAATTGCTTCTACTCCATTCTCTGCTTCACCAATAATTTCAAATTCAGAATTACTTTTTAATAAGTTTTTAATCATCGTTCGCATGAACATCGCATCGTCTACAACTAAAATTTTATGTGCCATTCTTTTTAATTCTCTCCTTCTATGTATAAATATATCTTAATATTTCACCTTATCATTCTCACTCATTATACAAAATAAAATGATAAAATTTAATATTTTTTTAAAAGAATTTTCGTATTTTCATTATTTTATTATTAAAATGATAATATACTATTCTTTTATGTAAATGACAACGCGACGGTTTTTCTCCCAATTTTGCGGTGAATCATTTGGTACAACTGGCTTTGTGTCTGCATATCCTACCGCAGCTAACCTTTTATCATCCACATTATACACTTCGATTAAGTGGTGAATCATATTTGCTGCTCTTGCTGAAGACAGCTCCCAGTTAGAAGGGAATTTGTCATTATGAATAGGTCTACTATCTGTATGCCCTTCAACAACAATCGGATTTGGTACTGATTGGAAAAACCCAACTAATTGACTTATTATCTCTTTCGCTTCTGGTTTAACGTTCGCGTCACCCGTATCAAATATTAAATTATCTACTATAACGACGCTTACTCCCGTATCCTCTCGATATACATTCACTTGACTAATACCGTTATTATCTACATATGCTTTTAACTTTTTATATAATTCATCCATTCTTTTTTTCGAGACCATTTTTTCATCATTTTTTTCATGTGAAATATCTGGTATTGTATTTTCCATTACTTTTGCATCTACTTGCTCCACGTCACTAAACTTTTCAAGCATCTTTGACAATTTTACTGCATCCTGCTTTGATGTAGCAACTAGTAATACAAAGAAAGTTAATAATAACATCGTTAAATCTGTAAAAGTCGTCATCCAACGAGGCGATCCCTTTTGCGGTCGTTTCATCATCACCATACCACTCCTTGAAATATTAGGCTGCTCGTTTTACTTTTTTTATCTTTGTTTCGTATACATATGTATCGAGTTTCAACTTTAATTTAGAAGGGATTTGACCGCGATATAATTCTGAAATCGCTTCAATAACAAACTTCTTCTCTGTATATAAATCTTCAATACCACGATACACCTTTTCAGCAAGAGGGATTGCAATCATATTTGCAAGTACTGACCCATACAATGTCGTTAACATCGCAACTGCCATCCCTGTACCAATCTGCGATGTGTCTTGCAAGTTTTGAAGCATAATGATAAGACCGATTAAAGTCCCTATCATGCCCCAAGCTGGAGCGAAATCGCCAATTTTATCTAATAATGCTGCCCCTTTTCTTAACTCATACACTTCCGTTTCAACATCTTTCATTAACACTTCTTTTAATTCCTCTTCATCGTAACCACTTAACATTAATCGAATTCCTTTTTGAATAAAAGGATTGTCTACTTGCTCTCCATCAACTTCTAAAGAAAGCAGGCCGTGTTTTTTAGACTTTTTCGAAAAATCGACAAACAAATCCGTTAACTGTTCTAAATCTTCTTCTTTTCTATGTAAAACAGTAAAAATACTTTTCGTATATTTTTTTATTTCTCCAAATCGATATGCCACAACAATTGTCGCAGTTGTTCCCCCTATTACAATTAAAATAGATGAAACATCTAAAAAGTTTTTAAAAGCTTTTACTCCGCCGCCGCCAATCATAATTGCTGCTATTACAATAGCAAAACCTACTATTATGCCCACTGGGCTAGAAATATCAAACTTCCTTTTTTTTCTTTCTGGTCTAGCAAACACTTGATTTTCGTCTCCCATATTCCGGCCCTTCCCTTTTCATTTTTATAAAACATTTTTTTATTTTAATAATACGTTTTCACATATAATAAGTATTATACGCTCGTCATCTATTTATCGCAATATACTCATAGAATTGACACATTTCATTTCCATATTAGAATTATAGTATGGAAATATGAGGAGGATCACGATGGAACATAACATTTTACAAGTCATTGCACTAGCAGAAAAACTAAAATATGAAATGCGACATAGCTGGCTTTCTAACGGACGTCAAGAAAGCGTTGCTGAACATACGTGGCGCATGTCTCTAATGGCCATTTTAGTCGAGCCTTATTTAGATCAAAAAGTAAATATTGAAAAATTACTTAAAATGGTTATCATTCACGACCTAGTCGAAGCTGAAGCTGGTGATATTCCTGCTTTTGATACAATGAATAGTCATGAATTACAATTACAAAAACAAAAAAATGAGCAAGAAGCCATTTTAAATATTAAACGAACATTAAAAGGTTCTCTCGGTGAGGAATTATATGATTTATGGATGGAGTTTGAAGCGAAAGAAACGTACGAAGCAAAAGTTGCCAACGCACTTGATAAGCTTGAGGTTAAAATTCAGCATAACGAAGCTGATATTGATACGTGGCTACCAATTGAGCATAAAATGACATTCCAAGTGGCAAAGCATACAAACTTTGATTCTTTCCTATCTAAATTACAAAAAATGATTGAACAAGATGGAGAAAAGAAATTACTAGCTGCCGGCATTGACGTGGAAGCTTGCAAACGATAATGAAAAGACACTCAAATTGAGTGTCTTATTTCATTATCGTTGATACAGCCTGCTTGTAAATCAGTTGTTGTTTTCCATCAACTAACATTAAAACGGTAAATTTGTCTATCGCAACAATTTCTCCTACTATTCTAACGCCACTCTTTAAAAAAACTGTAACAATACCTTTTTCTTCTTTTATTTGTTTATATAACTCTTCTTGTAAATGTTCCAAATAATTTCCTCTCCTTTTTCGCAAAATATCCTAATATAAAAAACTACAAATTATTTATGTAATTTATCTTTTACATTCATAAACTTATTAATAAGTATATCTAAATCTCGGCTAAATAACAAAACTTTATCATGATCCAATCCGTGTCTAGCAACAAGTTGGATTAGCTCTTTCTTTTTATTTTCTATTTTATTGTGTAATTTTCCCATCTCCATCTCTTTACTAAAACTCCCTTTTCCCATAATATTACTTGTAAAATTATAGTACAAATCTTCTCATAAAAAAATATAAAAATGGTTTTTTTTACAATTTTTATATTTTTTATGAACAAATTGCAAAATATATAGCGATTCATTCACATATCCCTAGCACAATATACAATCAAAATAACCATACAGGCGTTTGTCTAATTACAAAAGAGACTGGCTCCTTTTCCATACAAAAAACATACTGTATACAGTAGTCCATGAATTATATAGATTAACTTACTCAAAAGGAGGAAAACATATGAGCTATGGTGGAAGTTGCGCTGGTTTCGGCGGTGGATTTGCTTTGCTTATCGTACTATTCATCCTTCTAATCATCATCGGATGTAGCTGCTGGGGTGGCGGCGGATACGGATACTAATATATCCTATCCTTAACAAATGAACGAAAAACTATACGAAAACAGCTCATATTTGAGCTGTTTTTTCATACTTTCGTATGAAGTGATATCCCTCTTTTTTGCGATTTCAACTCATAAAAAGACGTTTACTATGAAATAAGAAATATTTTACTAAGGAGGATTACAATGATTAAAGGTCTTTACGAAGCACATTTACCTGTCCGAAACTTAGAGATATCAATATCTTTTTATGAATCACTTGGACTGAAATTATATAAAAGAGGAGATGATATTGCTTTCTTTTGGATTAAAGAAAACGAAAGTTGGCTCGGTCTTTGGGAAGGCACAGAATATAAAGTTAATTATCATCCCTCTTTACGACATATCGCCTTTCAAGTAAGCTTACATGATTTAGAAAATGCGATACATTGGCTAAACCAAAAAGGCATTTCAGTACGAAAAGATTTCGGAATGGAACCAATTGAACCGATTGTTTTTCCAGAATTGGCGCATGCCGCCGTATACTTTAACGATCCTGACGGAAATAGTTTAGAATTGATTGCACAATTACCTGTTGGACTTCCTACAGAAGAAAAAGTGTATTTAAGCGAATGGAAAAAACAAGTTCAAGCAGCATCATTACATAAGGATTAATCTTTTATGTCAGTTTCTTATAGCACACTTCTGAAAACAAATAATAACTTCAAAAAACTATTTTATGGGCAAACATTAAGTGTACTTGGAGATTGGTTTCATACTGTAGCTTTATTAACATTCGTCTACAGTACAACGAAATCGCCTTTTATGGTCGCCCTTACTTTGATAAGTAAAGGTTTACCACAGCTTCTTCTTAGTCCATTCATAGGTGGAATTGTAGATCGTTTTTCTAAAAAGAATATTATGATTTTTACCGATATTACACGGGGAATTCTAGTCCTTACATACTTACTCGCAAGTTATAATATTGAAATTATTTTCATTACTAATATATGTTTATCTGTACTTTCTTGTTTATTTGAACCAGCTAAACAAGCAACCTTAAAGAATATCGTACACCAAAATCATTTCGTAACTGCTAACTCTCTTTCTAGTACAATGAATAGTTTTATGTCTATTATGGGGGCTTCTTTAGGCGGAATCCTTGCACAATCTTTACATATTGAGTTCGCTTTTTTAATAAATAGCCTGTCATACTTTATTTCAGCCTATTTTATCTATACTATGAGTGTCCCTTTTCATGATACTTGTAACAAGAAAAAACCATTTTTTACTGATATAAAAGATGGTTACACATACATATTACAAACAAAAATCATTTTAACGTTAATTCTTGTCGGCATTTCATGGGGCATGATTGGAGGCGCTTATCAGCTACTTCTAACGATCTATGCCGAAAAGATTTTCTACACCAACATTGGAATTTTATATACGGTTCAAGGGGCTGGGCTTATGATGGGAAGCCTCCTCGTTAATCTTTATATGTCTCATAATAAAGAAAAAATGAAAAAAGCATTTGGTTGAGCCTATTTCCTACAAGGAATTTTCTTTCTCGGATTCATTTTATCCGATCAACTTATTATCGGTATCATTACACTACTCTGTATGCGCATAGCAGGAGGAATCATCGTTCCACTTGATACGACATTACTTCAAACTTACACGAATGAAAATATGATGGGTAAAGTTTTTTCATTCCATTATTGCATTTATGGATCTCTTATTCAGTTATCCATGTTTTTTACAGGAGCGCTTTTAGAAATTCTTTCTCCGCAAATTATTGGTAGCCTATTAGCTATATGCTGTATTTTTGTTAGTTTTATATGGCTTTACCTGTTTTATCGCGGGAAACTGAGTGAAGAATCTACTATCACTTAATAGCATGTTTATAGACATGCTATTTTTATTTATGTCGAAATATAAAGGAAAAAGGCGATTTATTTCCCTTACGTTCTAATTTTTTAGAATGTACAATAAATTTAGATTATAAGAAAGGAGATGTCATAATGTTTGACGATAGACTTACTATTTCAGCTGAGCAGCAGAAGCTCATTTCCAACGCAACTCGCATTCAAATTCTTCACCTTTTAAAAGATGAAGCACTCACTGCAAAACAAGTAGCTACTAAACTAAATAAATCTGCTGGTAGCGTACATTATCACGTTCAAATTTTATATGATGGAGGGTTACTTGAATTAGTAGACACGAAAGAAAAACGAGGAATTATTGAAAAATATTACAAGGCAAAATCTGCTCATTTCTATATTGAAGAAAGCGGCACAGAAGGAACGAATACAGGTAGTCATATTGTATCTCATTTATTTTTAACTCCAGAGGAATTACAACAGCTTACTTGGGAAGTTACACAAGTTTTATTACGCTGGGAAAACAAAACCGCTCGTCAATCAAACTCCGAAGAGGAATACGCTATTTCCTGCAGGATTAAAAAACAATAAAAGAAAGGTCCAACTGCTCATGAAAAATAAATTATTATTATTGTCGGGAACAGGAATTTCTCGTTTAGGTGATTTTATGTATCTCATCGCCCTAAACTTAATGGTGTTAAATAGCACAAACTCCCCTGCTGCTGTAGCAGGATTATGGATTGTAGGTCCAATTGCTACCGTTGTTACAAAAATATGGTCTGGTAGTATAGTAGATCGATTAAACAAACGATCCATTATGCTCATCACAGATATAATTCGAGCAGCTCTCATTGGCTGTATTCCATTATTTGATTCTATTTGGGCCATTTATATTTTTATCTTTTTGACTCGCATCGCTACATCATTTTTCGATCCAGCTTCATTCACTTATAAAACGATGCTCATACGAGCTGAAGAACGCGCTCAATTTAATGCTTGGAATAGCTTATTTACAAACGGGGCTTTTATTATCGGTCCAGCCCTTGCTGGAATACTTCTCACCACGTACTCAGCAGCCTTTGTTATTTACTGCAATTCTCTTTCCTTTCTACTTTCTACTATTCTCATTTACTTCTTGCCAAACATTACATTACAAACAAAGCAAAAAGAAGAGGTTGCAAATACTTTCGTACAAACATTACGAAGTGATTGGAAACAAGTTTTTTCATTCGCTCGAACTGAAACTTACATTATTCTCATATTCGTTTTATTTCAAGCTACTATGCTTGTCTCTATGGCACTCGATTCACAAGAAGTTGTTTTCACAAAACAAGTACTGTTTTTATCCAATATAGAATATAGCATGCTTGTTAGTATAACTGGTGCTGCTTACGTTTTCGGTTCATTTCTTGTTTCTCTCTTTGCTAAACGATTACCAATTCAACATTGTATCGGATTAGGTATGATTTTCACAGCAATAGGCTATGTAATTTTCGCCTTTTCAAATTCATTTATAGTTGCAGCGAGTGGTTTCATTTTACTTGGCATTTCTTCATCATTTGCTGGTACTGGCTTTATAACATTTTATCAAAATAACATCCCTGTACATATGATGGGACGTATTGATAGCGTATTTGATTCCATAAAGAATTTCATCCAAATCTTTTTCGTTTTAGCAATTGGAGCATCCGCACAATTTCTTTCTGTTCAAATTACTGTAATAAGTAGCTCGTTACTCATTCTTTTCCTTTCCTGTTTATTAGCAATCCGGGTAATGACTCCTTCACGTGAAAAGTATTTTAAAGCTACAGGGTCATCATTGGAATATTAAATACGGAAAAAAAGCGGCTATTTAGCCGCTTTTTTTTCCGTATTAAAGGACAGTAAGCCCCCCACTGATTAAAGTATCACTTTATGTTAAAATATGTATTGGATCTAATTATGTAGGAGGGCTATTTTGGAGATTATATTCATTTTCATATGTATTATATTAGTAGCTTCTATTTTACAAACAAGCACAGGTTTTGGCTTTTCTATTATGGCAACACCTTTCTTACTCATGTTATTTCTACCACAAGAAGCTATACAAATAAATATCATTTTATCATTAATTATTTCCATATCACTCATCTGGAAAATAAGAATGGACATTGATTTTATTCTACTGAAAAGATTAATTTTCGGAAGTATAGTTGGTGTTCCTTTTGGTATTTTTATTTTCACTTCTATTAACATCAACACATTTAAATTAGCAATTAGCATCCTACTCTTACTATTAACGTTGATACTATTATGCAACGTTAAGATTAAATCAACACAATCTAGAGATTTCATAGTTGGCGGATTATCTGGGCTATTAACGACAAGTATCGGTATGCCAGGTCCTCCCCTGTTACTTTATTTTACAGGAACTGATACGAAAAAGGAGAAGTTACGAGCAACTACATTGGCTTTTTATCTGTTTATATATTTCATTAGTCTACTAACTCAAATACTCTTTACTGGCACAAGCAAAACGATTTGGGAATCAAGTTTTTATGCTATTCCAATCGTATTTCTAGGTTTGTATATAGGTCAAATTATTTTCAAATGGCTTAATCAACGGATTTTTAAAATATTTACGTACATCCTTTTGAGTTGTACAGGTATGTATCTTCTTATTGAAAGTTTGCATTTATTATAAGTACGTTTTCAAGATAAAAGATGCTTTATATTGTACAAAAACATATAGACTTAAACGATAAAAAGCGGCTATTATGCCGCTTTTTATCTTCACTTAAACTAACGTTTCATTACAAACCTCTGTTACATTTTTAAAGTATTGCAAGTTCTCCTTCACTTCAGCTTCATTAAAAGGCAGACCTGCATGCAGGTCCGCCTTTTTGCTCATTTCTTATTAAATCCTTTTTCACTTAAAAACTCTTTCATATGCATTCTTTTTTCTTTAGCCATAAACGAACTCATTGATTCCGTCCATGTTACGTTTTTCTTGTTTGCTGATCTTTCTTTGTAATACGAGCTCATCGTTTCATCGTATTCGTTTAATAATTCATCATATTTCTTTTCATCATATCCATTTTCATGAAGGATTGCTGCTACTGGTAAACGCGGTTTCACTCCATGATTTTCATCTGGTACGCCAACCGTCATTCCGAATACAGGATATACTTTATCCGGTAAATGAAGCAATTCACTCACTTCTCTCGGATTATTACGAATACCACCAATATAACAAATACCATATCCTAACGACTCTGCTGCTAACGCTAAGTTTTGCGCGAAAAGTGAAGCATCTACCGTTGCAACGATAAAGTCTTCTACTCCTTCATGTTTTATCTCTGTACTATGCTGTTCACACGCTATTTCAAGTCGTTTTAAATCTGCACAACAAACAAAGAATGCTGCGCAGTCTTTCACGTGACGATTTCCGGATAACTCTGCTAGTTTAGCCTTTAGGTCTTGATCTGTTACATATATAACAGAATACGCCTGTACAAAATGTGAGGAAGCGGCATGCTGCGCAGCTTGTACCATTCTTTCTACTACATCTTTCGGAATTGATTCTTCTTTATATTTACGAACTGAAACGTGTTGCTCCATTTTATGTATGATCTCATTCATGAAAAACACTCCTTTTTTCTCTTCATAATGAAAAATTAACATATCTTTTTCAATATTCACAACTTATAAGCACAAAAAGAGCAATTCTTTTTGAATTGCTCTTTCTAAAACGTCTATCAATACGGTAAATGAAATTATATTAACGATAATTTAATTATATCAACGATTTTTCGAATATATCGACTTACCGACAAATAACGACAAACTCACACCAAATTATTTCTTATCTTATTACGCTGTTTTCAAAACTTTAATACCTTTTACGATATTCCAAATGAAGTAATAAATCCCTACAAGAATGAACACCGCATATGTGATCATCATTCCAATTCCAGCACCATCAGATTGATTGGAGCTTAAGCCATATATGCCGGATATTGCTAATCCACCAAATAAAATCGCATACGGGAAAATATGTGACCAAAATGCTTTTTTCGCGTGGTATTTCACTTCATCCTCCGCAACGAAGTACAAGATAATTGGCAGTAAAAATGGTGCAAAAAAGATACTAAAGTAACATAGTGAAGATAATATATTATTTCCTTTCATCCGATTCACCTCTAAATAGTTTTTGTTATCTTCATTATGTCAGGAATCGCTTCTAGAAACTATCGCTTTACCTTTCATGAACATGACATATTTGTAAGATTTTCATCAAAAATAATCCCGACTGGACTTCCAGATGGGATTACTTTTTCTATATTCGATTCATAAACCAATATTGCGTAATAGCTAAATACTCTCGTATATTCGATGGAATGACAATTCGCTTCGGTGTTTCGGCCGGAAGACCTTCTAATTGTAAACCTTGTTTTGCTGCTATTTTTTTCGCTCTAAACATATGGAAATCGTTTGTTACGATCATTCCTTTTTTCATATTGTCTGGAATTAACGGTTTTGAGAATTTAATATTCTCATCTGTACTCGTTGACTTATCTTCCATTATTATGCGGTCTTCTGCAATTTTTAGTTTCATTAATCCATTTTTCATTGCTAATGCTTCTGAAATATCTTCCCCTTTGCCTTTCCCTCCAGATACAATCGCAATTGTTTTTTCATGTGATTGTAAATACTCAGCTGCTTTATCAATACGATATTGCAATGAATAAGATGGTTTCGTCCCATTTACTTTCGAGCCTAGTACAATGATATAATCAGCATCGTCAATTGCTTTCATATGCCCATCCTTATAAATGTTATATTGTAAAAATCCCACATAAACGGCGCAAACCATTATAATTGCTATCATATACGTAATTATTTTCTTCTTTTTCATATCCGTATACTCCTATGTTCTTTACTTCTTTCATCATAATATCCGTTTATTCGTTTGTACACAGACAAATTTCAATTCACCCTAATTTATCCTCTGGAAAGTAATATTTATATTCCTTTCGGGAACAGTAAGTACAACTTTGTACGAAGGAGTGTCCTTATTGCTTCTCTTTTTATGTAACGTATCATTCTTTTTCATCTTATTTTTACTTTCACTTAAGATGCTCGGTAAATCTGCTTTGGCACAACTAACTCCTCATGATTTTGGTGCTATTATCTTTTTATCTTATTTAGCTTTTCAGGCCATACCTGTCTCTGGTGCTTTGCAAGCTTTTCTCGGTATGGTCGTTATTACATGTTTGCATTTGCTTCTTACAAAATTAAGCTTACTAAACAAACTAAATCGTTTTATTCTCGGGCACCCTATCATTTTAATTAAACATGGTGATATTATTTTTGAAAACTTACAAAAAAGTAGATATCCAATCGCTGAACTACTGTCTAACCTTCGCGTCGCAGGATATCCAAGTGTTCACGAAATTGAATATGCTATTTTAGAAGCGAACGGAGCCATTAGCATTTTACCAAAGCGTGAACTTGTACCATTAACTCCAAAAGATTTGAACATAGATGTTACGTATGCTGGATTACCAATTGCCCTTATCGTTGATTCGCAAATTCAATACGATAACTTAAAGTTAATTCATAAGGACGAAAAGTGGTTATATAAAGAATTAAAAGAAAAGGGCATCACTAATATTAAAAGCGTTGCTTTCGCGTCTGTTCAAGAAACAGATGGATCTTTTGCGATTAGTTTAAAAGAGTAAAAAATCCCCTTACTTACTCAAGGGGATTTTCTTCATTATATCGCTTCTTTCTCTCCCGCCATATTTAATGGAACAGGATGTTTCATACGATTCATCGTAAATACAATAATCGCTGTCAATACTTCAGCTACTGGCATAACGAGCCAAATTCCATTTATCCCAAATAATTTTGGCATAATCCATAATAATGGAATAATAAATAATAACCCTCGGCTCATTATAATAAGTACTGATTTTGTCGTTTGTCGCACGGATTGGAAGTACTCTCCATACACAATGTTATAGCCTAAAAATACATATTGGATAAAGAACAAGCTAATACCCGTTAATGTTAACTCCAATAACTCTGGAGATTGGACATCAAATAGACCAATAATATATTTCCCGAAGAATAATCCGACAATTATTGCAATACCACCGAGTACTACCGCAATTTTTACAGCGAACTTTAATCCTTCGCGCAATCTCTCTGATAAATTTGCGCCGTAATGGAAACTAGCGATCGGTTGTAATGCTGCTCCAACACCGAAGAATAGTAGTAATGTCATCGCATGAATACTATTCACCATCGCATAAGAAGCGACTCCAACTTCTCCTGCATATTGAACGAATGCAATATTAAAACCAATCGTTACAATCGCTACTGTACTTTCTGCTGTAAAGCTCGGGAAACCGATTATCATAATTTGTTTAACTGTATCCCACTCAAAATGGAATTTCGTCCATTTTAAAATACTACTTTTCCTAAAGAAATGAGATAATAATACAAGGAAACCAATCGCTGCCGAAAGAATAGTCGCTGAAGCAGCACCTGTTACGCCCCATCCAAAGATGAATATAAAGATATAGTCAAACACTATATTTAATACAGCCGTTACAACTAGACCTGCCATTGCTAAATTAGGATTTCCATCATTTCGTATAAATGTACTTAAAATATTTTCTAACACGTATATCATTCCAAACATTAATAATACGTGTAAATAGTCTAACGCATACGGTAAAATCACTTCATTTGCACCGAATAAGTATGCTAAATCTTCTATTCTCCATAAACAAATCGCAGCTAAAACACCTACGATAATTACTGCTACCGTCATGGATTGCGTAAAAATAGACCTTGCTCTTTCTACTTTATTTTCACCTAGTGCAATGGAGTATAACGTTGCCCCGCCCATTCCAATCCATAATGAAATAGAGAAGAAAATTGAAAAGGCTGGAATAGCCACGTTTACTCCCGCTAATCCGTTTGCTCCAACTCCCCGACTAATCATAACCGCATCAATCACAATATTAACTGACATTAATACCATTCCAAGAACAGCTGGTATTAAATATGAAATAAATAAACTTTTTATCGGTTTTTCTCTTAACTTTTCTGTTGTTTCCATCATATAAATGCTCCTTTTTCAATGCTCTGTTCATAGTTTAAACCTTTAAGTTACTTGAAGGTCAATAGAGAATTAAAAAATAGGTAACTGAATTATTGTGTTTGATGCCAATTTGTAATGATACGGGTCCTATATCTTATTGCTTTATTTTTTCATTATAGGAATTTGAATTTCTGTTACTTGTTCCTCTGGATTGTCTGTGACAGACCAATCAATTAATGCAATCTCAATCGCATCTCCACTTACTTCGTACCCTTCTTGATCAATATATTTCATTAACTTCTTATATGTTTCATCCGTTTCTTCATATGGGCCATGGTGATATACACAGGCAAATATGCCTTCTTTAATTTCATCTGAACTATGTATTTGAAAAGGCATGTAATCCAAAAGAATAAAAACACTGCTATATGCTTGAAACTCATTTTGCATTAATCCTTTTTTTGCCACCGTTACACCGATATCTCCAGAAAATAAGCTATCATCCATTTGCTTCATATTTTTTTGCAACGAATGAATATAGTACTCAAACATATCATCCGTCGTATTCGGGGCAACCGCAATTGCTGTAATGTTTCGCTGCGGGATCTCTTTAATTACCATTTGTTCAGCTTTTGCTTTTGTTGCTTCCTTAATTAAATGAATTCTATGTTCCATTTTCGCCAAAGCATACTCAATTTCTCTTTGTTTTTTCAACATCATTTCTTGTTGTTTTTCCAGTAAATTGAGTGCGTATGCTGGATTTCTTTCATCAATATATTTCTTAATTTCCTTTAATGGAATATTTAATTGGCGTAAAAATTTTATCGTATCTAATAGTGAAAATTGATCGATTGTGTAATAGCGATAATTTGTTTGCGGGTCCACAATGGACGGATGAAAAATCCCCTTTTCATCATAATACCGCAAAGTAGATTCCGCTATATTATGCATTTTTGCCATTTCTCCAATTGTAAAACGTTTATTTAGTAACATCTTTTATTTCCTTCCATTTCTATTTATTTCATTATATGTTCATTCTGTCTTCAAAACAAAAAAGAATTCCCATACGAGAATTCTTTTTATTCATTATTAAACCTCTATTATTATAGGAAGAATCATCGGCTTTCTTTTCGTACTAGTATATATATACTTCCCTAAAGCTTCCCTTACCTCTCTTTTTAAAATACCCCAGCTATTCACATTCTCTTTCTTTAAATTATTAATTGTAATAACAGCTAATTTATTTAATTCCTTCAAAAATTCTTCTGAATCACGAACATAGACAAATCCACGAGAAATAATATCAGGACCTGAAATAATTTCTCCATCCACTTTATTAAAAGTAATAACTATTACGAGCATTCCATCTTCTGAAAGTTGTTTACGATCACGCAATAATGCATTTCCAACATCTCCAATTCCTAATCCATCTACATATATATTTCCTGCCTGTATTTTTCTAGACTGAATTGCCACTTCATTACTTATATCTACAACATCTCCATTACGAACGATAAATATATTTTCTTTTTCGACACCAATTGATTCTGCTAACAAACTATGGTGATGTAGCATTCTAAACTCCCCATGAATTGGGATAAAATATTTTGGCTTCATTAACGTGAGCATTAACTTCAACTCTTCTTGATATGCATGACCGGATACATGGACTCCCGTAGAACTACCTGATCCGTAAATCACTTTTGCTCCTAATGCAAATAAATTATCGATAATTCGCGAAACGTTACGTTCATTTCCTGGAATAGGAGTCGCGGCTATAATAACAGTATCTTCTGGTAAAATATTAACTTGTCTATAGTTTCCACTAGCTAAGCGCGCTAAAGCTGCCATTGGTTCTCCTTGACTTCCTGTACAAAGTATTGCGACCTGCATTGGGTCTAAACTGTTTACCTCATTTGCTTCAATTAACATACCTTCTGGAATATGTAAATAGCCTTTCTCTAGAGCAACTTCTACTACATTTACCATACTTCTACCGAGCAAAGCCAGCTTTCGATTTGTTCTTATACAAGCTTCAACTATTTGCTGAACACGATTCACATTAGAAGCAAACGTAGAAATAATCACTTTTCTATTTGCTTTCATAAATATTTCCTCTATCCGTTCTCCTACCGATCTCTCTGATGGAGTAAAACCTGGTCGTTCTGCATTTGTACTTTCAGATAGTAAAGCTAGCACACCTTCACTACCTATTTTAGCCATTTTATGAATATCAGGATATTGATTGTTTACTGGTGTTAAATCAAATTTAAAATCACCTGTATGTACTACAGTACCTTCTGGTGTATGGAAAGCAATACCGAGACAATCTGGAATACTATGATTCGTTTTAAAAAAGGTCGTCTTAATAGAAGCAAAATCAATTTCTGATTCTGAATGAATAACGATTAATTCTGTATCATTTTGAAGATTATGTTCCTTTAATTTAATTTCAATTAAACCTAACGTTAACTTCGTCGCATATATTGGTACGTTTAGTTGTTTTAAAAAATATGGTATTCCGCCAATATGATCCTCATGCCCATGTGTCACTACTAACCCTCGAATTTTTTCTTTATTCTCTTGCAAGTATGTGACGTCTGGAATTATTAAATCAATTCCTAATAAACTTTCATCTGGAAATTTAGATCCGCAATCAATAACGACAATATCATTTTCATATTGAATAGCATACATATTTTTCCCTATTTCATTTACTCCACCTAAAGCAACAATAGACAAGTTGTTTTTTAATGACTTCAAATGATAAGCCTCCCTTTCACAGTTATAATTCGTGAAATTGTATTTAGGCTTTATTATTTGTAATGAAAATGCACTTCATACTACTTCATGAGTATAAAATACACGCGCTACTCTTTAGCTATAAACCCAATAACAAAGTTTCTCTCTAAAAAAGCTCCCATTTTTCCATTGATTTTTAATAAAATTTATTATATATTAATTACAGGTTCAAATTACGAGTTCAAAAGAACTTGTAATCAGACCCTTTGTTTAATGGGTTTTACATATTTTCATTAGGCAAATTCCGAGAAATCGTATGATAAAAATAAAAATGATGAGGAGAGGATCCGATGGATTTCGAATTTTTCTTTCAAATTGCACTTATTTTATTAAGTACAAAGCTTGCTGGTGATCTTAGTGTTAGATTAGGTCAACCTTCTGTACTAGGTAAATTAATTGTCGGTATCGTTATCGGTCCAGCTATATTAGGTTGGATTGAAAATTCAGAGCTTCTAACACAATTAAGTAATGTTGGGGTTATTCTTTTAATGTTTATGGCTGGTCTTGAAACAGACTTAGAGGAATTAAACGCAAATCGTAATTCTTCTTTAGCAGTTGCACTTGGAGGTATCATTCTTCCATTCGTAGGTGGTTACGTTTCTGGTCTTGTTATGGGAATGGAACAAGGAAATGCTGTATTTTTAGGATTACTTCTATGTGCGACAAGTGTTAGTATTTCCGTACAAACGCTTCGTGATTTAGGAAAGATGAAAACACGTGAAAGTACAACTATGCTGGGCGCGGCTGTATTTGATGACATTCTTGTTGTTATTTTATTAGCATTTGCAATGAGCTTCTTAGGTACAGACGATGTTAACTTAACAATGGTTATCTTGAAGAAAGTTGTATTCTTCGCTTCTATTATTTTAATCGGATGGAAAGGTGTTCCTGCGATCATGCGTTGGTTATCACCACTTCGCGTATCTGAGTCTATCGTGAGCGCGGCTCTTATCATCTGTTTCTCATTCGCATACTTCGGTGAATTATTAGGAATTGCTGGTATTATCGGTGCTTTCGCAGCTGGTATCGCTATTTCTCAAACGAACTACAAACATGAAGTAGAAAAGAAAGTAGAACCAATTGCTTACGCTATGTTCGTTCCAGTGTTCTTCGTAAGTATCGGTATGAATATTACATTTGACGGTATTGGTAATCAAATTTGGTTCATCCTAGCATTAACAGTAATCGCTGTATTAACGAAATTAATCGGTTGTGGATTTGGTGCACGTATGACTGGATTTGACGCTAAGTCTTCTGCCATTATCGGTGCTGGAATGGTTTCCCGTGGTGAAGTTGCACTTATCATCGCAGGCACAGGACTTTCTTCAGGTCTATTAGCACAAGATTACTTTACAGCTATCGTTATTGTCGTTATTTTAACTACAATGATTACACCACCAATGTTAAAATACACTTTTGGTGCTAAAGATAAAGCAATGAAAGCAAGTAAATAAGCTTTCTACAATAAAAAGAGATTACTATCTTATAAGATAGTAATCTCTTTTTTCATTTTATCTTTAAACAATTCCATTCTTTTTTAACCAGTTTTCAAAAATAATTCGCGCTTCTTCATCATCAATATCATTACTAAATGAATACACCATAATGCCGTATTCATCTATATATTCACCTAGTTTCATTTCCTCCACTTTTTTATAAAAGTCGTCTGCCTCATAGTGCGGAATATAAGCATCCCAAACTGGCTCATTTATTCTTTTGTACGCCGTCACTTCTAAATCGTATCCATCTTCATAATACCCGATGTGATAATGTTGACTAGGCTCATATTTCTTCATAAAAAAAACCTCCTACTAAACAAAAGCGAGCTGTAATATACAGCTCGCTTCATTCATTAAATGCGTTCCATCGCTGTCTTCAACGTTCCAACAACAAAAGCAATTTCTTCACTTGAAATAACAAGCGGTGGTGCTAATGTTAAGACGTTATTATATCCTGCTGTTGTCATGCCGTTTCGTCCTATAATTAAGCCTTTTTCTTTACAAGCATTTACAACACTTGCAATTTTGTCGTTATCAATCGGTTCTTTCGTCTCTTTATCATTTACTAGTTCGATTCCAACTAGTAAACCTTTCCCTCTAATATTCCCAACAAGTGGATGCTCTCCAATTTCCTCTTTTAATTGCTCTAATAAAAGCGAGCCCATTTGTGCAGATCGCTCAATTAAATTTTCATTTTCCATAATCTCTAAGTTTTTAAGCGCTAATGCACAAGCCGCAGGATTTCCACCAAATGTATTAATATGACGGAAGAATTCATATTCTCCCTTCCCTTTAAATGCTTCATATATTTCTTTTTTCACAGCTGTCGCTGATAACGGTAAATATGCACTCGTAATCCCTTTTGCCATCGTAATAATATCTGGCTGAACGTCATAATTCATAAATCCAAATGCTTTTCCTGTACGTCCGAAACCGCAAATCACTTCATCGCTAATGAGAAGTGCACCGTGTTTTTGACACGTTTCATGAATAGCTTTCATATAGTCTTGTGGCGGCATTAAAATGCCTCCGCCCGTAATAATTGGTTCCATAATAAAAGCTGCAATCGTTTCACTTAATTCCCATGTCATAACGCGATCTACTTCTTTTACACATTCTACATCATAAATGTTCTCTCTTTCTATTCCAGGCATACGATAACAATCTGGCGGCGTTACATGTAAAAATCCTGAAGCAAATGGCTCATATTGATATCTACGCTGTGCTTGTCCCGTCGCTGCCATCGTTGCCATTGTATTTCCATGATACCCGCGGTAACGCGACATAAATTTATAACGATGCGGTTCACCTTTTTGAGCATAGTATTGCCTTGCTATTTTAAAAGCCGTTTCGTTCGCTTCCGAACCACTATTAGAGAAGAAAATAACATACTCTCCTCCAAGCCACTCATTTAATTTTTCAGCAAGCTTTATAGCCGGTTCATGCGATTGTGACATCGGAAAGTATGATAATGTTTGTAATTGCTTATAAGCCGCCTCTGCGAGCTCTTTTCTGCCATATCCACTATTCACACACCAAAGACCACTCATACCATCTAAATATCGTTTTCCTTGTATATCTTCAACCCAGCACCCTTCTGCTTTTGCCCCTACCATTGTACTATTTGGACTAAAGGGACGCATTCCGTGCCAAACATATTGCTCATCTTTTGCTAATAATTCATCAGTCTGTTTCGTTTTCATCATTTCTTCCACCTTCCATAACAACTTATTTTTCACAAAAGCTGCGCTGGTGCCATGATGATTTAATTTTCTCCCTGCTTATTTTCATTCCACAAAATTAAGACAAAATCCTACTTACAATACAGTAATATTTACAAGAAAAAAAGAGCTTTTCTTATATATCGAAAAGCCCTTCTCTTTTTAATGTGACGACGCATCACTAACACCATGACCTGTATTAGATTTTACAAGAATCTCATCAAATTTCGCAGCATCTTCTTTCTTACTAGATAACACGGTTCCTAAATATGCTGCAAGGAATCCAAGCGGAATTGAAATAATTCCAGGTGTCGTATATGGGAAAATCGCTTCCCCAACAAATATAGCTTTTCCAGCTACAGGGTTCCAAACATTTGGACTTAATGCTACGAGAACAATTGCTGATACAAGACCAACGACCATACCCGAAATAGCACCTGTTGTATTGAAGCGCTTCCAATATATTGTGAATAATATAACTGGTAGATTTGCACTCGCTGCAACTGCAAATGCTAATGAAACTAAAAATGCTACGTTCAATGTTTGAGCAAATAACGCTAGTATAATGGATAATACCGCTACCCCAATAGACGCATAGCGAGCCATTGACACTTGCTCTTTTTCCGTTGATTTCCCCTTGCGAATAATTTCATTATAAAAATCATGTGCAAATGCTGATGCTGCTGTTAATACAAGGCCTGCCACTACAGCTAAAATAGTTGCAAAGGCAATTGCTGAAACGAAAGCAAATAAGAAATCTCCACCTAACGCTTTAGCTAATAAAGGTGCTGCCATATTACCAGCAGGGTTTGCTTTCATAATTGCCTCATTCCCTACAAATGCTGCTGCCCCAAATCCTAAGAAGATTGTCATAATATAAAATGCGCCAATTAACCACGTTGCGTACACAACAGATTGCCGTGCCGTTTTTGCATCACGTACTGTAAAAAAGCGAACAAGAATATGGGGTAATCCGGCAGTACCAAGAACTAGTCCTAAATTTAAAGACAGTGTATCAAGACCATCCTTATACTTTACTCCTGGATTTAAAAACGAATCTTTTAACGGAGTAGCAGTTTTCATTTGCGCGAACATTTCAGTCACACTAAAATTAAATTTTGAGAAAACGATAACAGAAATAATAAATGTACCAGCCATAAGTAGTACAGCCTTAACAATTTGTACCCAACTCGTCGCAGTCATTCCGCCAAAAATAACGTACACTGTCATTAATGTACCAACGATTAAAACTGATGTCGTGTATTCGATCCCTAATAATAATTTAATAAGTGCACCAGCCCCAACTAATTGTGCAATCATATAAAAAATTGAAATCGTCATCGTATTAAGCGCTGCAACGCCGCGAACTTTTTTCGCATCAAAACGTGCCGCAATCATATCCGCTAACGTGTACTTCCCTAAATTTCTAAGCGGTTCTGCAACAAGGTATAGGACAACTAAATAAGCAACTAAAAAGCCGATACTATAAAAGAATCCATCAAATCCAGTTAATGCGATTGCTCCGGCTATACCAAGAAATGACGCAGCAGACATGTAATCTCCCGCAATGGCCAGACCATTTTGCCAACCAGTTAATCCTCCTCCAGCTGTATAAAACTCACTCGCATTTTTCGTTTTCTTCGACGCAAAATAAGTTATGACGAGTGTACCAAGAACGATGATTAAAAATAATGCAAAAGCGGTTATATTCAAAGTCAGCCCCTCCCTTTTTGCATATCTTGTAGAATTTTTTGCGAGATTTCATCAAAGGATTCTGCTTTTTTGCTATAAATCATACATAATGACCACGTCATTATAAATTGCGCAAATGCAAACACCCATGCCCACGTAACATCCCCAAATGCTGGTGTATTGAGCACCTTTGAATACGATGTTAAAATAGGTAATGCAATAAAGAAGCTTAAAAAGAAAATACTCATCGGAACGATAAACTTCTTTTTCGTATTTAATAGCAATTGAAATTCTTCTGACTGAACAACCTCTGTATAATTCACTTCATTTTGTAACTTACGTGCTGACGTATCATCTCTTTTCATTCCCATTCCCCTCTCTTACTGAAAATACAATTCCCCCTTGCATACCTAAAGGCTAAATTTTATAAATATTCAGAAACTTATTTCCATTTTAGACAATCCATACATTCCTGCAAAGATTTTTCGATAGACATTTTTCGGCAATTTCTCCTAAGTTTTTAATATACTTTTTCAACATAAAATTTACGTACTTCAATCTCATACCAGTCAAGATTTGATACCCATTAAAACAGAATAAAAAAGTAGTGCTTATCGCACTACTTCTGTCTTTTTCTCTTTCTCTAAATTACGAGCTGTTTCGCTTAATTCAACGTCCTTTCCATCTTTAAGCGTTCCAAATATGAAATCGAATACGGGATTTGAAACACCAAACCAAAACTTTTCATTTTTATAATGGTGTAATATGTGCTGTTTTTTGAGCCATCGCCCAAACTTAGTGAACGGACGAATTGGCTTATGTGCAATATAATGTTTCCATTCATAAACGAGAAGCATAATAATCATTCCAATTCCGAATGAAAGTGTAATAGTAACACTTTTTGTTATAGCGTATGATATAAGTAAATATATAGTAAAACTAGGTATACTAAACCATACAGGCAAAAATAATAGTTTTAAATCATCTGGATATACGTGATGATCATAATGTAATCTCCTTAACATTTTTAATAAAAATACGTTTTTAGGTGGCTTTAAGTGAAATAAAAACCGATGTGTCATATATTCGTTAAGCGTATAAAAAACAATCCCAAACAAACACGCTAACATACCGATCCATGTGAAAAATTGCATTTTTAAAATAATGATAAAAACAAATAAAATACTATACATAATAACGATATCATGTTGTAAAAAGAACTCTTTCCCCACTCTCTTCATCTTCCTTCCCCCTTTTCCAAAAAAACAGCCGCAACATATCGTTACGACTATTTCTTTTATTTTCTATTCTTATTCTATTCACTTTACAAATTTGCCTGTTGCTCTATTGTCGAGAAAAAATTGTTCGATCCAAATATATTTTGCTTTGGAATAATATGTTCCACCGCAAACACTGTTACTTCTCCTCTTTGTACCTCTCCAATAATAAGCCCAAATATTTCATGATTTACCGCAAACGTCGGTTGCTTTGTTTGTAGTAATCTTGCTGCAGTATGAAATACCGCTTCATATAGTGGATTCCTATCATTAATTTCTTTTCGGATTTTTGGTGCTAACGTAATAATAATTTCTTTTCCGTCAATAGTGGTTCGATACATAAAAATCTCCCCTTCAATCTTATGTGAACAACTGTAAAGCTTTGTATGCAAAATGGATAGAATATCCTACTAAAATAATACCTGCTCCGGCTGTTATATAGCCAAGTGCTTTTTGCTTTAATAAAGTTCTGCCAAAATGGACAGAAAAAGCAATATTTAAATTCCATAAAATAATGCCAACGATAATACAAAGACTGTACAAAAAGGCTTCTTGTTTCGTTACCTTCGTAAGCAATGAGCTAAGTGTACTTCCGTATATACCAAACCAAAAAACAAGATTTAATGGATTGGATATCGCAATTAAAAAACCTGCCATAAACGATTGTTTAAGGCCACCTACCTCTTCCTTTTTATATTCCATATTCGATTGGGAAATTCCTTGTTTTACACTTTGAAATCCTAAATAAAATAATAAGAAAAACCCTGTACAATACATAAAAGCTTGTACATATGTATACATAAACACAGAAGATAAACCGAAATAAATGAGAAGCATAAACAAAATATCTGCAGTCATTCCACCAATTCCAACAACCCATGCATGCCAAAAACCTCGTTCAATTCCTCGTTTTAACATTTCAATATTAATCGGACCTACTGGCGCAGCTAATGAAATACCTAATACAATTTGTTGTATAATCGCTCCAAACATCGCTCTATCCTTTCTACTTCCTTTACTATTAAGTAATGATGTAATGATTAAAAATAGACTAGCTTTCATCAAAATATTTACTACTAAAATACCCTTTTTTATCCAAAATATGCAAAAGAGCCATCTGGATGATGGCTCTTACTTTTCTAACTTATGAAGAAAAGGACATTTTCCTTTTATCGGCTCTACATCGTCTCCTATGAAGTATTGTTTCCATTCGCGATGATCTGGATCACCATAATGACTAATGTTAGGGTGTTTCGGCAGCTGATCCCACTTTTCAACTCGATCTCGGACCGTTTGTCTTGAATATGCTCCTTTAGGGCGATCCCCTTCTAATCCATCAAAGATGGTACGCGGTTGAAATCCAATAACGAGAGAATTTCCTAAATGCCTAGTTTTTCGTTGTTTATAAGCTGGCGCATTTCCAAATGCGAATATCGGTTCACCACCAAATGAAAATTCCCATAAGTAATGGTCTGGGTCTTCAGGAATTTGCTTCGGCCATGTTTGGTCATCGTTTTCATGTAAATATTGTAGTACTTTCCAAAAGTAATCACGATAATATTCCAGTGATTGTTCCTCACATTCCGGTTCCACAAAAAGAAAGAATCCTCTTCTTACAATTGGGCGCTCTTTCATTAACTCTAAAAAAGATAACATTGTATGTGGCAAATGACTCCAATCATTATGAGAGAGAAACGAATAACGAAGTTCATTCTTTTTCAAAGCTGTTAAGCCGAAATAACATGGGAAAGTTGGTTCTAGCACGACACTCGAAAAATTTTGAAATTCTTTTGCAACCCAATTTGGTATGTCAGTTCTCGTTCTCATTCCTTCATTATCTAATAAATAAGACTCATTCATTCTTTCTTTCACCTCATTATGTATAGCATTCAATTAAGAATATTACATACTCGGCCTGTCCTATACCTATTTAAAAATTCGGCTGAAAAATTATTTAAAAATACAAAAAAATAAAATCGCTTACTTGACTAATTTCTACCAATTCGTGTATATTTAAATTAATCATTTAGCAGAATATTCAATATTATAGCATTTTTAGTTTATATTATCTTTCAAATGAATTTCACTAAATGAAAAAAGCAAATGTTTTTAGGAGGAATTGTAACATGCAAGGAAAAGTAAAATGGTTTAACAACGAAAAAGGTTTTGGATTTATCGAAATGGAAGGCGCTGACGATGTATTCGTACATTTCTCTGCTATTCAAGGTGACGGCTACAAAGCTTTAGAAGAAGGTCAAGAAGTATCTTTCGATATCACTGAAGGAAACCGCGGACCTCAAGCTGCTAACGTAGTAAAACTTTAATCCAACATATAACAGGAGGTTACCTTACTTGGTAACCTCCTTTGTTATTCCTTTGTATATTTCCGTTTTACAGAGCAAAAACTATGTGAAATGCGCAATATACAAAGGAGGAAGTAATAATGGGATCAGAAGTAAATGATTTTGAAGAAGTGAAATTCCGTGTAGAAACAGCACAAAAAATGGTAGGGTCAGCGACAATTTCAATGGATCCAGATACATTAGAGCATGCGACTACTGCTGTAGAAGCCGCTCGCTCTCAGCTTGAAATTATGAAATCTGTTGCGACAGATTTAGATGAACCATTTTTAATGAATGAGGAAAAGAAATTAAGTAAATGCGAGCATCAATTAAATGAAGCAAGACACTAAAAAACATCCAGAGAATTTTCTCTGGATGTTTTTCATGATAACTGTTCCCCATACTTTTTCAATGTTTCTCCAACTGTACATTGTCGTATACAAAATGAATGAGCGGAATACTTACTATTTGTCTTTCGATTATGTTCTCGCAAGAAACATCCTTCACAATACGTTTCTAATAAGTCATTTACCTCTGTAATGAGTTGCTTTTTATCCACCTTTGCACCTCTCTATTCGGTTATTTCTTTATGACTATCAATGACTGTTCCTTCTAATGCTTGCGTAGCTAATTGATGCGCTTCTTTATTTTGTTTTCTAGATATCGGCTCACATACAAGTTTTAATTTCATTTGCTTCGCTTTTTGTTCAATTTGATCTAAGTAATGATTTAAATGCTCATCATAACAAGGCCATTCTCCAGCCAATTGCTGCAGTACAACTTGAGAATCGCCGCGAAGTGTAACTGCTTCATACTTAATTCCAAATTCCTCGAGTATATTCATGCCATATAGTAATGATGCATATTCCGCTTCATTATTATCATATATACCTTCTATATATGCATTACGGCGAATTCGGTATTTTGTATTTCCTTTTTTATAGTATACACATATACCTACTCCAGCTTCTTTCGTCTGTACATCATAACCGCCATCAAAATAAACGAGTATTTCTTGGAGCTCTTCCTCCACTTGTTTACTCAGCTTTTTCATTTCCTTTAATGACCATTCTGCATCCATTTCATCATAAAATGATAGTTCTTTCACTCTTCCTGTTTTCTCGAAATCCTCTGCAAATTGCAATACATCTTCTATGTTCATATAATCTGTCGTTAATTCCGTCTGCAATCCGCTCTTTGTTTTATACAACCAATGAATTTTATATTTCATACTAGATTCCCCTTATATAAGACTTCTTATATGTAGTCAGCTAATGAAAGCCTCACTTTATTTTATTATATTGTATCAAGAGTCACAGCATTATATTCAATATGATTACATACAAAAAGAGCTATCCCTATAGGAATAGCTCTTTCATCTATTGCATAAATCTTTCAAATTGTACTCGTTTATTAATCCAGTACATTACAGGCATACCAATTGCCATGACAACAAATTCACCGATGGCACATGTTAACCAAGTCAACATAAATGGTAAATCAAATGCAAGATGAAGCTCAATTGCAATCATAAACATTGTAATTGTAAAAATAACTGTATTAAAAATCATACGAGCCCAAACACCTTTAATAAATCGCATAGAAATAATCGTTGCAACTAATGCAAGTATAGATTGCCCTACTCCAAATACTAAATCGTAAGCGATCATAGGTGAGAAAAAGAGATTTGTTAAAAATACACCTAATACAATTCCGTAAATTGCTTTTTTATTAAATACAACAAGATGATTAAACATCTCTGAAATACGAAACTGTACACTCGTAAAGCCAAATGGCTGAATAAGCATAGAAACAGCAATATATAATGCCGCTAAAATACCATTACCGACTAATGTTCTTATATTCATGACAAAATCTCCTTAGTTTTTTTACGTGGGATGGTTTCGAACCACGTTATTCGTTTTTTAAGCAACAAGAATATATTCTACGCAATACACACTCTCTCGTCAATAGATTCCTATCATTAACTACCTTTTTTCTTTTAGACAACGTATAATAAAACATATGAAAGTTTTAGGAGGTTTCACTTCATGACAGCAACAATTCAAAATGAAAAAGTGGTCGTTTCCATTTCTGACAAAGGTGCAGAATTACAAAGCGTTCGCTTAAAAGAAGATAACACTGAATACTTATGGCAAGGCGATTCTTCTTATTGGGGGCGCCGCGCACCAATTTTATTCCCAATTGTCGGCCGATTAGTAGATAATACATACTACGTAGATGGTAAACCATATTCTTTAACACAACACGGCTTTGCTCGTGATCTTACATTCTCTGTACAAGAACAAAGTGAAACGAAAATCACTTATATTGTAACTAGTAATGAAGAAACATTAAAAAAATACCCATACGAATTCGAATTACTCGTTTCTTATGAGCTAGACGGACAAATCGTTCATGTAACATATGAAGTAAATAACCCTACTTCAAAAGAGATGTTCTTCTCAATCGGAGCACATCCTGGTTTCAACTTCCCCTTATTAGAGGGCGAATCATTTACAGATTATCATTTATCATTTAATGGTTCTGAACGCTTAGAAACAAGCGTATTAGAAGGACCTTACCTTTCAAGTAAAAAACAATTAATCGCTGAAAATACGAATGAATTACCACTTACATACGATTTATTCAAAAATGATGCGCTTATTTTTGAAAATATGAATACGGATGAAATCTCTATTCGTTCTCATAAACATAATAAATTTGTAAAAGTAGAATTTGATGGCTTCCCATTTGTTGGCGTATGGACACCAGGCGAAAACGCACCTTTCTTATGTATTGAACCTTGGTACGGTATTGCTGATGAAGTAAATCCGGCAAAAGATTTCAAGGAAAAAAAAGGAATTCAATCTTTACAAGCGAATGAAACATTTACATGTCGTTATAGTATTACAATCGGCTAAAGTACTCTATCCCCTACTTCAAAGAAACATATAAGTAGGGGATCATCTTATAATTTGGAGGTTTCTCATTTTGATTGAAGTATATATTGATGGTGCATCAAAAGGAAATCCTGGTCCTTCTGGTGCTGGAGTGTTTATTAAAGGGGTGCAACCAGCTGTACAATTATCATTGCCCCTTGGGACAATGTCCAATCATGAAGCAGAATACCACGCCTTACTTGCGGCATTAAAATATTGCACGGAGCATAATTATAACATTGTCTCTTTTCGTACAGATTCGCAACTTGTCGAGCGAGCTGTCGAAAAAGAATACGCAAAAAATAAAATGTTTGCACCACTATTAGAAGAAGCATTACAGTACATAAAAAGTTTCGATCTCTTTTTTATTAAGTGGATTCCAAGTAGTCAAAATAAAGTTGCTGATGAATTAGCTAGAAAAGCTATCTTACAAAATTAACGGGGGTATGAGTGTGAAAAAAGATTGGGTTGCTCCTCTTGCTTTATTATTTGTCTCTTTTATTTGGGGAGCTACATTTGTTGTCGTTCAAAATGCTATGTCTTTCGTTGGTCCATTTACTTTTAATGGTATTCGCTTTTTATTCGCTGGAATTATTTTATTGTTCGTTCAAATGATTTTCTCAAAAAAATCTTCAAAACAAGATATACAACAGAGTAGTCTCGCTGGATTAATCGTTGGATTTTTTTTATGCGTTGGCTATGTATTACAAACATTCGGCTTACTTTATACAACTTCTTCAAAAGCTGGTTTCTTAACAGGGCTTAGTATCGTTATGGTACCCATTTTGTCTTTTATCTTTTTAAAACAAAGAGCTACCATTTTTATCGTAATGGGCATTGCTGTAGCAACGGCTGGTTTATACTTATTAACGGCCGGTGATTCTTTTCAATTGAACATTGGAGATATACTCGTTCTCGGTTGTGCAGTTGCTTTCGCCGCTCATATTCTTGTTAACGGCTTCTTCTCTAAGAAAATATCACCATTATTGTTAAGCACGTCGCAAGTATTAGCTGTCGGTATGTTTTCTTCTATTTGCGCCTTTTTGTTTGAAGATTGGGAAAAATTATTTTCAGTAGCACTATGGACGAATTCTTCCTTTTTATTTGCTCTATTTCTAACTTCCCTATTCGCGACATCCATTGCTTTTTTCATTCAAACATCGGCACAAAAACATACGTCTCCAACGAGAGTAGCAATTATTTTCGCAATGGAGCCCGTTTTTGCTGCATTAACAGGCGTTCTCGTTGCAAACGAACAACTTTCTATTTCTGCTATTATCGGATGCCTATGTATTTTCCTAGGCATGGTTTTTGTTGAATTACCTTCCAAAACAAAAAAAGAAGCGCAGGCTGCGTGAAGTTACGCTTGTAACTTCCGCATAAAAGCCTTAGCGCTTTTTTTATCTGTAATTTCTTCTTCTTTCAAACGTTCTAATAACGCAACAAAATAACTCCCATCAAACTGTAATTGATGTTTAATTGTCGCTTCTATTGCTGCGTTCACAATTCCATCAGATGCACCAGTATATCCTTGTCCGAACATAATAAACCCTTGTGCTTCCTCTGATAGTTTAAATCCTTTCGTATGTAAGAATGAAAGATAATCTTCTACTGTTTGCATGATATTCCCACCTACTCAAAAATTCTCCATCTCCTATCATACATGTTTTTACACGCTATGAGAATGAAATTTCTTTGACAACTTTGTAAATCTATCGTCTACTGCATAGACAATAGAGGATTTCCTTGCAATATGAATGAATATGTATAGTGGAACTTATTTCATATTAAAGGGGAGACACGATGAAACAAGCACTATTAATTATCGATGCGCAGCAAGAATTAATGGATGGAAATGAAAAAGAAAATGAAGTTTTTCGTAAAAAAGATCTATTAGCTACACTAAATACAGCCGTACAGAAAGCACTAGATGCAAATGCCCTTGTTGTTTTCGTAAGAGATATCGATGTTGCTTCTGGTAGCGGAGAAGGATTTGAAGTACATAATGAAATTCAAGTACCTCAGTCTGCAATCCTTATTAATAAAGCAGCAACAAACGCATTCTATGGCACTTCTCTACTTGAACTTTTAAAAGAAGAAAAAATTAATCATATCGTTATCGGTGGATGTAAAACAGAACATTGCATCGACACCGCAGTTAGAACAGCTACTGTACAAGGATTTGATGTTACATTAATTAAAAACGGTCATTCCACAACTGATTCTAACGTGTTATCTGCAGAACAAATTATCGAGCACCATAATAAAGTTCTACACGGTCATTATAATGTGGATCATTTTTCTATGGTGAGAGATATCGAGGAAGACCTCTTCCAACCAACTCACGACCAATATCGTGATTAATAAAAAAGAATCCTTCATTTAGAAGGATTCTTTTTTATCCAAAAATTTGCGCTGCAATACTGTATAGTTCCCCATTTCTTTTCAAAAATTGATCACTATTTCTCATCATAATTGGCGGTGTATTAACCTTTTGAAAACCAGTAATCTCTAATTCTTTCATGAAACCTTTCTTTCCTTCTGGTACATCCATTCTTAATCTCCCATCATGCCCTCTTGCTAAAGCATGTACTATTCTCATTGCCATTGCATCATTTTTAGCAACGATCGGTCCTATTATTTTATTTTCTGGCGATTGTACACTTATACCGTATCCTACTACATTTTCTTTTGTATCCTTTATAACGACACACTGATCACTTTGCATAATTCTTTGTTTTAAAAACTCGTTTCGACTTGTTCCAAATGCGCCTTCATCTATTTTTATTATTTCTTCTAAATCCCCCTCTTTATAATTCATCACATATTCTTCATTTCCTTGACAGTTATAATTCGTATTGTACGAGTTACATATGTATTTAGAAATATAGCTCACTGCCCTAAATCCTAACTTTTCGTATAAAGGCTTCCCCTCATCTGTAGCAATCAGCATAATTGAAGTTCGAGCTGATACGCTATTCATGCAAGAACTCGTTATCGCCTTTCCAATCCCTCTTCCCTTATAATCCGGATGGACAATTACCATTCCTATTGACGCTAACGCCTCTCCGTATAATATAATTGCAGCGCTTGCAATCAGTTCTTTTCTCTCATTCCATACGCCATATACAATACCTGAATTAAAAATCGTTTCAACTTCTTCTCTGTTATAATCCCAACCAATATAAGAAGATAATGCAACAATATCATTTATATTATCTTTTCTAAGACGCTCCACTCTTATTTTCAATCCAATCATTCTCCAACCCCTTATTTAGACATTTAAATCATTATTACTAAATCAACTTGTACATGTTTCCCTTTATTTGTCACACACATATCCTATTTTGACCAAGACTATATTGTAAATGAGGTGACAACATGCCCATTACGAATCGATTTTCTACCACCACAAACGGCGCACTCGCTATTACAGGAAATACTTTAGGCTTAAGTAAAATTAGTAATCAAAACCGTGCTGGTACAATCGGGGCAATTGGTGCATTCGCAACTACGAATACCGCTTTACAAGTACCTACTTTTCCTGCTGGTACAACGTTAAACTATACACAAAATAGTTCTACCGCTATTTTAAATATCCCTGCTGGTAGTACGATTCTTTACGCAGAACTTGTTTGGGGTGGCAACTATTTATCTCGTGATCAAAACATTACGAATGTTTTAGGAAACCCTGTTTCTTTTACAACACCTGTTTCAACATACTCAATTACGCCTTCTGCTGTTACAGCTTCTAATCAAACATTCGTTTCCGGATCCGTCACATTTGGATTCTATACACGTTCTGCAGATGTAACATCTCTCGTTCAAGCTGGAGGATCTGGCTCTTATACAACCGGCTCTGTCCCTGGACTTGTGGACCCTATAGATGCTTCTAACGGAACAATTAATTCGGCTGGATGGACACTTATCGTCGCTTATCAAAACGGAACATTGCCTGCAAGAAACTTGACGATTTATGTAGCAGGTAACCGTGTTTCCGCAGAAACTGGTAGTGCCGATGTATCTGTCTCAGGATTTTTAACACCTTCAGGGGGACCTGTAAGCGGGAGGTTATTTTTAAGTTCTACGGAAGGGGATGCTGATTTAACTGGGGATCAAGCATTATTCGGACCAAATTTCAGTTCATTAAACGCTTTATCTGGGCCAAATAATGCGATAAATAATTTCTTCGGTTCTCAAGTGAATAATGCTGCTGGAAATTTAGATACAACTGGAACATTTGGCACACGAAACCAAAGCGCTTCTACAAGTACAAATATATCTGCAGGAAGACAAGGCTGGGACATTACTTCCATTGATATTTCTCCTTATTTAACAAACTCCCAAGTGTCCGCCGCAATCCGTTTAACAACTAACGGAGATGCATATATGTTAAATACAGTCGGCTTACAAATTAATATAAACTCACCAAATATACAAGCAACGAAAAGCGTAAATAAAAGTGTTGCAGCAATTGGAGATATTCTAACTTATACAGTTACTATCCCTAACACCGGGCTCCTTCCCGCCAATAATGCTATTTTTATAGATAGTCTCCCTAGCGGTACTTCTTTTATACCCGGCAGTGTAACAGTAGATAACGTACCACAAACAAATGCAAATCCTACCGCCGGTATATCTCTTGGAACCATTAATAATAACGCTTCTCGCACAGTAACTTTTCAAGCTACTGTCGTTTCTCTTCCAAGCCAAAACCCTATCTCTAACACTGCTAATATTACATTTCAATATACACCGATCGCCGGAGGAACAACTTTTAATGGTCTTGCCACAAGCAACTCTGCAGGAACACAAATTAACCTCGCAGATATTAATGGCACAAAATCAGTTAACAAAATATTTACCGATATTGGCGAAACGTTAACTTACAGTATTGCCTTAGCTAATGTAGGAAATATCGCTGCAACGAACGTTATATATACGGATCCGATTCCTAGCGGGACTACTTTCATTCCGGGAAGTGTAACTGTTAACGGAGTTACTCAAGCTGGAGCGAATCCCGCTAATGGTATATCCATTGGAACTATTGCTGCTAATTCTACGACTACTGTTTCATTTCAAGTATTCGTTCCTTCTATCCCCCAAACAAATCCAATATTAAATAGTGGCTCAACAACATATCAATACATTCCTGTGCCAAATCAACCGGCAGTAAGCGGGACTGATACGACGAATATTGTCTCCACTCAAGTGAACAATGCTACTGTAACAATGACGAAAGCAGTCGATAAAAATTTTGCAGATATTGGTGATACACTAACGTACACCGTTTCCTTTACAGGTACAGGTAATACGAATGCGAACAACGTTATTTTTACAGATATCATTCCTACCGGAACAACTTTTGTCCTTAACAGTTTAACAATAGATGGCACGACACAAGTGGGCGCAAATCCCACTAACGGTGTGAACATTGGATCGATCACAACTGGCTCAACAAAAAATGTTTCGTTTCAAGTAGTAGTAAACACAATACCCGCGCTAAATGTCGTATCTAATGGATCAAGCGCTTCTTATCAATACACTGTCAATCCAAGCCAATCACCCGTTACAAAAAACATTTCTTCTAATCTCGTTTCCACTCAAATTAACAATGCGAATGTAACATTAACAAAATCAACAAACAAACAATTTGCCACAATTGGCGAAACGATAAGTTATACAATCCTTATTACAAACAGCGGAAATACAGCTGCAACTAACGTGCAACTAACAGATCCACTTCCAAATGGAGCGATATTAACTCCTGGTACTGTAACATTAAATGGAGTTTTGCAAAATGTAGATTCTCTCATTGCCTTACCTATCGGCACAATTCCTGGCGGAGCTACTTTTACCCTTTCTTTCCAAGTAACAGTCATCAATATTACCGCCCAAAATCCTATCATTAATAATGCTTTCGCGTCTTATCTATATACTGTAAATCCGAGTCTACCACCAACTTCAAAAACAGCAAATTCTAATTCTGTTACATCAACAATTAGACTAGCAAACCTTCAAGCTACTAAGTCTGTAGATAAAACATTTGCGGAAGTTGGAGATGTATTAACTTATACCTTTGCTCTTACAAACGATGGAAATGTTGCGGCGAACAATGTATTACTATCCGATTCAATTGCGAATGGTACTGCCTTTGTGCCAGACAGTGTTACGATTAACAATGTTACTCAACCAGGCGTTACACCAGCTAGCATCAATATCGGTAGTATCAATGCTGGTACTACAATTACAGCTTCATTCCAAGTATTAATAACTAGTATTCCAAACCCAAATCCTATTTCGAATAATGCCTCCATTTCCTATAATTTTATCGTTGATCCAAACGCTTCACCTGTAAGTAAGAACACTACTTCAACCACTACATTTACTCAAGTAAACGATGCAAATGTCATTTCAGCAAAAACAGTGGATCGGGCGTTTGCTACTGTTGGGGATGTATTAACTTATACTATTCTTTTAACGAATGCAGGAAGTGTTACTGCTGATAGCCCTACTTTTGTAGATACAAATCCAGACGGTACTACCTTTATTCCAAACACTTTCCTTATTAATGGTGTACTCCAAAATAACGCTGATCCAAACGTCGGTGTTCCGTTACCTTCCATTCCTGCTAACGGTGAAATTACTGTTTCTTATCAAGTAACCGTCACTGCTTTACCTACACAAAATCCAACAACAAATTCATCTAGTACACAGTATAGCTTTATTCTAAATCCAGGCGATCCACCAACTATAGAAACCTCTTTAAGTAACACTGTAAGCACACAAATTAATTTAGCAAATGTAGTTATTGTCAAACAGGTAGATTTAACTATTGCTGATGTTGGGCAACCAATCACATATACAATTGCTTTAGCTAACCCTGGGAATACTCCAGCGAATAATGTAGTCGTTACCGACATACTCCCTCCTGGTACGACTCTTGTACCAAATAGTATTTTTATAGGCGGTGCTTTACAGCTAGGTGCTGATCCAAGTGCTGGTCTTCAAGTTGGGACAATTCCCGCAGATGGAATTACAACCATTGTTTTTCAAATTAGTGCAAATAGTTTACCTTCACCAAATCCAGTTCAAAATAGTGCTGCACTACAATATAGCTTTATCGCAGATCCAAATTTACCTGCTGTTGTTAGAAATGCCACTAGCAATATCGTAACGACACAAATTAACACCGCAAATCTTGTTGCTACAAAACTAACAAGTACAAATTTCGCTGATGTTGGCGATGTCATAATTTATGCAACAATTTTAACGAATAACGGCAATATCCCTGCCACTAATGTAACGTTTACAGATATCATTCCAGATGGTACCATCTTCCTTCCTAATACTGTAACGATTAACGGTGTCCCTATAGCAAATGCAAATCCTGCTAACGGCATTTTGATCGGTACGATTGGGGCAAATTCATCACGTACCGTTTCATTCCAAGTTTTTGTACCAACTATTCCTGCTGTAAATCCAATTACGAATCAATCAGGCACTACATTCCAATACACGTACGATCCATCCAAACCAGCCATCATGCAGATGGTGGCCTCTAACACTGTACAGACAACTATTAATAACGCTACGATTACCGCTGCAAAATCTGCAGATAAACAGTTTGCGAACGTAAATGATATTATTACGTACACGACTACTTTAACGAATAGCGGGAACACACTTGCATCAAATGTAGTATTTACAGATGCCATTCCTAATGGAACGTCATTTATTCCAAATAGTGTAACAGTAAATGGCACTACGCTTCCTAATGTAAATCCAGCAACTGGTGTAACAATTGATCCAATAAATCCAAATGCAAATACAATCATCTCGTTCCAAGTAATCGTAAATTCAATCCCTAGTCCGAATCCAATACCGAACCAAAGCAATACAACGTACCAATATGTCGTAGATCCTAACTTACCTCCAGCATCCGCCAATACGCTAAGTAACGTAATAACAACTCAAATTAATAACGCTACTATTATCGCTACAAAGTCAGTAAATACACCGACAGCTGCAATTGGTGATATTGTTACCTATACGATTGCAATGGCAAATACGGGTAATATCCCTGCTAGTGCAACCGTTTTAACAGACGGACTTGGACCAGGTGCATCCTTCATACCGAATTCCGTTACGATAAATAACGTTTCTCAACCTGGATTAGATCCTTCATTAGGTATTCGTTTAGACGATATTTCACCTGGAGGAACTACTTTTCTTACATTCCAAGTAAAAATTCTTGAGATTCCTCCTAGCGGTACTTTAACGAATAACGCCCTTGTAAATTATGAATATACAGTGAATCCAAACCAAACACCTGCTGTTGGAAGCACTGTAACAAACACGACTGCTACCCCAATTATTGATGCTACTTTAGTTTTAAATAAAAATGCGAGTACAACTTTCGCTACAATTGGAGATACCATTACATTCACCTCAGTTGTTACAAACACAGGAAATACTACTGCTAACAACATTGTATTTACAGATACAATTCCAAATGGTACTACCTTTGTCCCAAATAGTTTTAAAATAAACGGTGTAACCGTTCCGAATGCAAATCCACAAAATGGTATCAATATTGGTAACTTGAATGCAAATGCATCGATTACACTCAGTTTTCAAGTAAACATTGCAACACTTCCAAATCCTAATCCAATTCCTAACAAATCATCGCTTCAATATAGCTTTATTGTTGATATAAATGAACCGCCTGTTTCACGAACAGTTCAATCCAATAAAACTTTTACACAAGTAAATACTGCTTCCGTTATCGCAACAAAAACTGCAAGCAGTGCATTTGCTGCTGTTGGAGATACAATTACGTATACAACTACCCTCACTAATAGCGGAAATACTACCGCAAACACACCTGTTTTTATCGATATATTACCACCTGAACTTTCATTCGTTCCTGATAGTATACAAATTAACTCCATCCCACAACTTGGCTTTAGGCCAGATAGCGGGATTTCTTTAGACTCAATTCCAGTTGGAGGAACGATAATAATTAGCTTTCAAGCTATCGTTGGCTCAATACCAGCTACAAATCCAACATTGAACCAATCTAGCACAACATACTCTATCATTGTTGACCCTACGCAGCCACCGGTGACAGAAACAGCTACAAGTAATCCAACTTTAGTTCAAATTAACGAAGCAATCATTCAAGCAACGAAAAGTGTGGACCGTATCTTTTCTGACATCGCACCTGGAAATTCATTTTTAACGTATACTGTTTTATTAGAAAATATAGGGAACACAACTGCTACTAATATCATTTTTACAGATCCGATTCCAAATAATACAGTATTTATAGAGGATAGCGTTCGAGTAGGTGGGGTTTTATTACCTGGAGTAAATCCAGCGAACGGGATACCAATTGGGGATATTATTGCAGGAGATTTTATAAACGTTACCTTCCGTGTGCAAGTAGTTAGCATCCCAAATCCTATTTTTACAATCGGACCTGGAGGACCAAACTCACCAGTTGTAAACGGCGCTTCCATTGATTATCAATTTATGACAGGACCTAATTTACCACTTGTTTCACGAAATACGACATCTAATTCTGTTTCAACACAAATAAATTCTGGGGAAGTTGTGGCAATCAAATCTGTAGATAAAACTTTCGCAACGATTGGCGATACAATTTCTTATACAATTACATTAAGTAACCCTGGAAATGTCACTTCACAAAATATAATTTTCACAGATATTTTACCTGAAGGAACAACATTTATTTCCGGAACTTTGACAAATGATTCTGGTACACAGCAAATTGGAAATCCAGCTAACGGCATTCAGATTGAAAATATAAACCCAAGTGGAACGGCCGTTATTACTCTTAATGTACTTGTTACAAACATTCCAAGTATAAATCCGATTTCTAATTTTAGTTCTGTACAATTTGCACATGTAGTCGATCCTAGCCAACCATCCGTATCACAAACGAATGTATCTAATACTGTTTCGACAACTATTAATAGTGCTATATTAACTACTACAAAAAGTGCTGATAAATCTATCATTTCTGTTGGAGATACGATTACGTATACAACTACTATTACAAATACAGGAAATACTGCAGCAACGAATATTACTTTCACAAGCACTATTCCAGCTAACACTACATTTATACCAAATTCGGTCACAATAAATGGCATCCAACAGCTTGGTGCACAGCCAGCACTTGGAGTAACTATACCAAATATCGCTCCAGGTGAAACAGTAACTGTTACTTTCCAAGTAAATGTTATTTCTGTTCCCCCTTCAAGCTCGATTATGGGTAACGATACGATTTTATATTCTTATACTGTTGATCCAACCGGAACTCCTGCTACTACTTCTACTTCAACGAATATTGTTACCACCCCTGTATTAGACGCTATGATTACGATGATTAAATCAGTCGATCAAACACTTGTAACACTAGGTGATACCATTACCTATACGACAATTTTAACGAATAGTGGTAATACAAACGCAACTAATATTACGTTCACTGACCTTATACCAGATGGTACAACGTTTATTACTGATAGCGTTACAATAGATGGCATCACACAAATTGGTCTTAATCCTAATACAGGCATAACAATTGGAGCAATTGCTCCTAACAGCTCAATAGCAATAGCATTTCAAGTTACCGCTACTTCTACTCCTGTTCAAAATCCTATTGCCAATTCGGCTAATGCTTCTTACACATTTATCGCTGACCCTAATGCTCCTATTGTTTCAAGGAATGTTACTTCAAACACAGTGTTCACTACAATTAACACAGCTACAATTCTTTCATTAAAACAAGTCGATAAATCCTTTAGTCGTATTGGAGACACACTCACCTATACCGTCACTCTATCAAACAACGGAAATTCCGCCGCACAAAATGTTATATTCACTGATACAATGCCAAGCGGAACTACATTTATTACAAACTCTTTTTCTATTAATGGCATTCCCCAAAGCGGTGCGGACCCATCGAACGGTGTAAATATTGGGACTATAACAGCTGGGACTACAGTAACAGTTTCGTTCCAAGTTACTGTAACGTCATTACCAACCGAAAACCCAATTGTAAATTTTTCATCAACATCGTATCAATTAGTTTCACCGCCTGATGCAGAAACTTCAATTAGCAATCCCGTTTCAACGCAAATTAAAGAAGCTATATTATCCATGACGAAAAATGAAAGTGTCTCCTTTGCAGATATCGGGCAAACTGCTTTTTATACTACTTCTATTTCGAACATAGGTAATACGGATGCAACTAATATTGTATTTACAGATGCATTACCAAGTGGACTCACATTTGTTCCTAACACATTAACTGTTGATGGTGTTTTACAACCTGACGCGAATCCAAATACCGGTGTATTACTTGCAACACTTCCACCGAATGAAATATATAGTATCGTATTTCAAGTTACAGTGAACAGCATCCCACCTATTAATCCTGCACCAAATACATCATCAACGACGTATGAGTTTACTGTTGATCCTGTTAATCCTCCCGTTTCAAGTACAGCTAATTCTAACACGACGCTTCTTCAAATAAACAATGCAACTATTATTAGTACAAAAACAGCAAATCTTACTTTTGCGGATGTTGGTAATACAATAACATTTACACTTAACCTTCCTAATACCGGGAATGTAGCTGCAACTGATGTTACCGTTATCGATATACTTGATAGCAATTTAAGTTTCGTTCCAAACAGTTTCACAGTTAATGGGCAAACCATTCCAAACGCTGATTTATCTACTGGTGTAAATATCGGTTCAATTAATGGTGGAAACACATCAATCGTCACATTTCAAGCCATCGTTTCAACCCTCCCAATCAACAATCCTATTTCTAATTCGGCTCTTACCACTTACCGTTATATTGTTGATCCAGATCAGCCGTTCATTTCAACTTCTAATCAATCTAATACAACGACAACACAAGTTAATAGCGCTATCCTTACGGCACAAAAAAATTCAAATGTGGAAACAGTAGATATTGGGCAAGATATTGTCTACTCAGTTACGATTACAAATAGCGGAAATGTTAGTGCGACGAATGTTATTTTTACCGACCTAATTCCAGACGGAACTTCCTTTGAACCGAATAGTTTTACACTTAACGGAACTACCATCCCAAATGCAGACCTAATTACAGGCGTTCCAATTGGTGATATTGCGCCAAACGAATCTGTCATTGTAACATTTCATATTAGTGCCGATGAAATTCCGCCTATAAATCCAATTACCAATCAAGCTAGTGTTAGTTTCCAACATATCGTCAATCCAGCTAATCCTCCTGTTTCAAAAAACATTACTTCAAATAGTGTTACAACAACAATTGAAAGTGCTATTTTAACTACTACTAAAATCGGAGATAAAGCTTTTGCAACGATTGGTGATACGATTACGTATACAACTACGATTACGAATACAGGAAATATTCCTGCTAATAACGTTATTTTCTCAGACCCGATTCCATCGTGGACACAATTTGTTGCAGGATCAGTTATTGTTGATGGCACACCATTAGCATCTGCTTCTATCATTGACGGTATTGGCATAAATACAATCATTCCAAATCAAACTGTAACAATCATATTCCAAGTTCAAATCATAAGCAACCCAACAACGTTCACACCTGAACTCCAAAACTTAGGATTTGTGAACTTCCAATATAACGTAGGAAATGCATTACAGGCTCAGCCTGGCAATGTGGAAACGAACGTCTTCGTTACTTCTATTAATTCAGCAATACTTTCAGCTGTAAAAACTGCTAGTACAGCCTTTGCGAATATTGGAGACACGATCACTTATACAGTTTTAATTCAAAATAGCGGCAATACAAACGCTACGAATGTAAATTTCTCAGACCTCATTCCAGCGGGAACGACCTTTGTTGAAAATAGTTTTGCTGTAAATGGAAGTACTATTCCAGGTGCAAATCCAAATAACGGAGTTAATATCGGAACCGTTAGCGCGGGTAGTTCCTTAACTGTTACTTTCCAAGTCATAGTTACATCTACTCCACCTTCAAATCCAATTACAAACGTTGCATCTATTCAATTCGCATTCATCGTTGATCCAGCAGCTCCTCCTGTTACAGGCACAGTAACTTCTAATAGTGCTTCTACACAAATTAATAACGCTACTGTTACAACGGTTTTAGAAGCAAATCGATCAATCGTATCTATCGGAGATATCATTACGTATACAGCAACATTAACAAACACTGGAAACTTCCCTGCAAATTCTGTATTACTCATTAACGGCGTTCCTGAAGGGGCATTATTTGTTCCAAATAGCGTCACGCTTAACGGGATCTCACTTCCAGATGCAAGTCCAACTCTCGGTATTCCAGTTGGTATTATCGCACCAGGTGATTCTGCTACTATTACGTTCCAATTTCTTGCAAGTTCTATTCCACCGCAAGGAGCAATTATAAATCAAGCACTTACAAGTTACACGTATATTGTCGACCCAAGTCAACCTCCAGTTACAGCAACATCTTCATCTAATACGGTAAATACAGCTGTCGTTGATGCATCGCTATCTGTAATTAAAAATACAGATTCTCTCGTACAATCTACTGACGGTACAATCACTTACACTGTAGTCGTTCAAAATAACGGAAATACAACTGCAAATACAGTTACTTTAACAGATTTGGTCCCAGAAGGAACTGCATTTATTCCGAATAGCGTAACTATAAATGGCGTTTCAGCCCCAGGTGCTGATCCAAACGTAGGAATCTCCTTAAACGCCATTGCACCTTCAGAAATCGTCACCGTCACATTCCAAGTTATCGTTCAATCCATTCCAAGCGTGAATCCAATTTCTAATATAGCCCGTATTGACTATACTTTTATCGCCGATCCAACTGCTCCTATCATCTCTCGAACAATTACGTCTAATCCAGCTTTCACACAAATTTCGGATGCGAATGTTCTTTCTTTAAAAGCAGTCAATGCACAACAAGCAACAACAGGTGATATTTTGACCTATACGATAACGCTAGAAAATACTGGAAATATTCCAGCTACTAATCTCATATTTTCAGATACGCTTCCAGAAGGGACTACATTCGTAGACAATAGTTTTACACTTAACGGAACAACTATACTTGGTGCAAATCCAAATGTAGGTGTTACTTTGCCTAACCTAGCAGCAAACGCTACTCACCTTATTTCGTTCCAAATTCTTATTAACGATCCATTCTCACAACAATTGATTACAAATCAATCTAATACAACATATACAATTCAACCAGACCCAAGGCAACCGCCTATTACTGAAACATCTACAAGTAATATTGTCATTACAAATTTCGTGCAAGCACAATTGACAGTTACAAAAACGTCCAATCCAATAACTGTAGATATTGGCGGAACTATACTTTATATTTCTGAAGTGAAAAATAACGGAAATGTTGACGCAATAAATATTACTTTTACAGATTCTATTCCAGCTGGGACTACATTCGTTCCAGACAGTGTCACAATTAACGGTGTACTTCAGCCTGATGCAAATCCTGAAAACGGAATACCAATTGGAACGATTCCACCAAATAGTTCCAAAACGATACTATTTCAAGTACAAACAAATAATCCACCTACTGAAACTGAAATTGTAAATCAATCATCTGTAAATTACCAATATGTAAGTATTCCTACAGCTCCACCAGTGAATCGTTCTGCAAATTCTAATATTGTTACAACATCACTTCAAAATGCAAATATTATTTCTGTTAAACAGGCGGATGTTACTTTCGTATCCATCGGGCAAAATATTACCTACACAAATACACTACAAAATATAGGAACTGTTCCAGCTAACAACACGGTGTTCATTGACAACATTCCAGAAGGTACTATATTCATTGAAGATAGCTTATCAATAAATAATGTGATTCAGCCTGGTGTGAACCCTGAAAATGGAGTAACCCTCGGCACGATACAACCAAATGAAACAGTCACTATTTCATTCCAAGTACAACCTACAAATATACCAGAGGGCAACACAGTCATTAACATTTCAGACACTTCATATGAATACCAAATTGACCCTAGTTCTCCGATTATTCAGCGTAGATCATTATCAAATGCAGTAAATACTGAAGTGCGGACGGCAAATATTAGTGCAATTAAATCCGCTAACAGATCTATTACACGCACAGGTCAAATCATCACATATACAGTCGCAGTTACAAACGCTGGTACAGTACCTATTACAAATACTCTCCTAATTGACGCAATTGCTGCTGGCACCACATTCGTTCCAAATAGCATTCTTGTAGATGGCATACCGAGACCTAACGAAGATCCAATTACCGGAATCACCCTTGATATTATCCTTCCAAACAATACAATTATCGTTACATTCCAAGTAAATGTAGTCTCTGCACCTTCTCAAAATAACATTAATAATATCGCCGTCATCCACTATGAGTATCAGCCAGACCCAAGCTTGCCACCAATTTCAGAAACGACATCTTCCAATACTACAAATATACAATTTATTGATGCCATTCTTATCGCTACAAAATCCGCTAATACAGTATTAGCTAATATTGATGAAACCATTGAATATACAGTACTCATTCAAAATAACGGATCCACTACAACTAACTCCATCTTTTTTACAGATACTATAGAGGATGGAACAGTATTTATTCCGGGAAGTGTAACAGTTAACAACACTGTACTCCCTGCAGCAGATCCAAATATTGGATTTTCTATTCCTAATATCGCATCAGGTCAATCAACAACAATAATATTCCAAGCTTCCGTTACGAATTTACCTGCTGTAAACCCAACACCTAATACTGCAAACATCGTCTACGATTTTATTTTCAACCCTGACTTTGCACCTATTCAAAAATCTACTACTTCCAATACTACTTTCGTTCAAATTAATGACGCTGATATCGTTTCACTGAAAACTGTTGATTTGACCTCTGTAGCAATTGGTGACATTTTAACTTATACAACAACTTTAACGAATACAGGAAATACGAATGCTACTTCTGTTGTATTTACAGACAATATCCCTGATGGAACAACCTTTATAGACGGTAGTGTTTTAGTAAATAATATCCCTCAGCTTAACGCGGATCCAAGTACTGGTATACTTGTAGGAACGATTGCTCCTAACTCTTCTATCCCAGTCACGTTTTCCGTTACCGTGGTATCTCTTCCAGCTAGCAGCCGTATCCAAAACCAATCAACTTCTCGTTATACAATTAATGGTGAAGAACAAATATCGACTAGTAATATTACCTTCACTGAAGTTATTTCTGCTAATGTAATCGCAACAAAAACAACACCTATCCAATATGCTGACCTACAAACGATTATCCCTTACACCATTTCCATCACAAACAATGGGAATATACAAGTAGAAAACATTATCGTTACAGATATCATCCCAGCAAATACGAGCTTTATAGAGAATAGTGTTATTGTGAATGGCACCGCTCGTCCAAATGACAATCCACTTAACGGGATACAACTTGATAACATTCCGCCTAATACGACAGCAACTATTCTATTCCAAGTACGGGTTACTTCCATTCCACAAACAAATCCAATCTCTAACACGAGTACAATTGAATACCAATACACGTTACCAGATCGACCACCTATTACCGAAAATATTATTTCATCAGCTGCCGTAACAACAATTAATCATGCGACTTTGAATAGTAATAAAACTGTTGACCGTGCATTTGCAACAGTCGGTGACACGTTAACGTATACGATTACACTCAATCAAACTGGTAATGTTGCAGCAAATGATGTAGTCATTCAAGATATGATTCCTCAAGGTACTACGTTTGTTGAAAATAGCATCATTGTAAACGGGGAAACTCTTCCGGGAGTGAATCCAGTAAGCGGGATACCAATTGGCACTATAATTGTAGGTGGAAATGCTATCGCTTCCTTCCAAGTAACTGTAACTTCTATCCCGACACCAAATGAACTCAACAACAAAGCAATTACTACCTTTAACTATATAGTCAATCCAAATAACGTACCCGTTACGAATACCACTACAACAAATACCGTCACAACAACTGTCCAAAATGATAATGTCTTTGCTATTAAGTCTGTTGATGTAACGAATGCATTACCTGGTCAAACTGTAACGTATACAATCACAATTACGAATAGCGGTAATGTAACGATTGAAGATCTTTTTGTCATAGACACCGTACCAGTAGATACAGCCTTCGTTACGGGCAGCGTTACAATTAACGGAATCAATCAGCCTAATGCAAATCCTGAAATTGGTATTTCATTAGGAAACCTTGTTCCTAATGAATCTGCTATCATTACTTTCCAAGTAACAATATCTTCTTCAACTCTTCAATCTGCAATCAATAACGATGCTTCTGTTTCCTATACTGTTACCATTGATCCGAATGAACCGCCTATTACAATTACAAAGCAAACAAATACCGTTACAACAACAGTAGTTGATCCGATGGTTCGCATTGAAAAGACAGCTGATAAATCTATCGTAACAACAGGAGAGACCATAACTTTCACATTAGAAGTAATAAATCATTCACCAATTCCTACAATCAGTACTTCTATCCTAGATATCATTCCAACTGGTACAACATTTATAGAAAACAGCGTAACCATTAACGGCACTCCTGTTTTAAATGTCCGTCCAGACACTGGTATGAATATCGGTGCTTTACCAGCTGGCTCCGTAGCAAAGATAGCATTTAAAGTTCTCGTCACGTCTATCCCTTCAAACAGCACAATTATCAATTCTGCTTCCGTCACAGCCGCCTTCCAATTGACACCACAGGACCCAATTATTACTTTCATTGACAATTCAAATATCGTTCATATACCAGTTCAATTTATAACTGCAACAGTAGTAAAAGATGCTTCCGTCAGCTCAGCTTATTTAAACCAATATTTTGATTATACGGTGCGTATTACAAATACTTCTGATATTTCACTTTCAAATGTTTCATTACAAGATACCATTCCACTAGGTTTACAATTTATGAACGGCACTGTCTTTATTAACAGCGAACGCTCTCCACTAGCGAATCCAAATATCGGTTTCCTAGTCGCTACTAATTTGGAACCAAACGAAACAATTATTGTATTATTCACAGTACAAGTGATAAGTCCACCTGTTAATAATGAATTCAAAAACACGGCGAATATTTCGTTACAACTTCAAGTCTCGCCTACCGATCCACCAATTACAGTAACCGTTACAAGCAACGAAAACATCGTCTCTTTTATTTCAGAAAATCCAGATGAAACACTTCCAAATTTAAATTGCTTCTTTAACGGTGAACGTTTTATACGCATTACCCCTCGAAATATACGAAATTACTTTTGGACTTGGATTTGGTGGAAGTAATAAAAAAGAAAAAGCTTGTAGTTTGGATACTATCCAAACTACAAGCTTTTTTCATAAGCAAAATTATCAATTGCTAGCACCACTATATGCTACATGTCGTTTCTCAATTCTCTCTTCAATTTCTTTCATATTTTCTTTATTATTTAATAGTGATTGTTTATTTTCAATTAATAATTGTTTAAAAGATTTTCTCACTTTTTTTCTCATTTTCATTGTCCTCCTTGGGGGATGGTTTATATAAAAGATAAGGAATTATCTGTGTGCCCTTATAATAATTGATTGTTGTGAATTCCATTTGAACTTCATATGAAAATTTCATTTATTTTCTGACAACTTTGTGAACATACAAAAATGTGATCATCCTAAAACCATTTTGAAATTGCTTCATTTCATTATCAAAGTTGCTATTGTCATCAACTTCTATCAATATATTTTGTCGAAACATTTATATATTTAAAATTGAGTTCGATATAATTTTATTTACTACGATACTGTTCGTAAAAACCAAAAGAGGGGTGTTATATAAGTCAAAGTTTGACTTATATAACACCCCTCTTTCAAAACTATTTATAGCATATTGATTAATATTTCAGGTCTTCCCCAATTCATTTCTTCACAAACGAATCTAAGTTTTTCTTCATCCATTGTGTGTAATCCTTCTTCTAGTAAACATGAAATTGGAACTTCACAATGAATTTGTGCCAATTGCAATGAAATATTTAAGTTCTCTAAATCACTTTCAATCTTTGTGCGCTGCGCTTTCGTTAATGATGCTACATTTTCTAGTACAGTTGCTACTGTTCCGTGCTCTTGAATCAATTTATACGCTGTTTTTTCCCCGATACCTTTTACACCTGGGTAATTATCGCTCGTATCTCCCATGAATGCTTTCGCATGCACGATTTGCCACGGCTCTACGCCTTTTTCTTCCATGATTTTCTCTGGTGTGTAATATTCGTAATTTCCGATTCCTTTGCGCAAGAGCATTACTGTAACGTTCTTATCAACAAGCTGGAGTAAATCCGTATCACCTGTTAAAATATACACTTCCGCTTCATTACAGTATTGTTTTGCAAGCGTGCCGATACAATCATCCGCTTCATACCCTTTCATACCGATAACTGGAATAGACAATTTCGCAGTCATTTCTTGAACTAAATCAAATTGCGGAATTAATTCTTCAGGCGGCGCTACACGATTCGCTTTATAATTCGAGAACGATTCTGTTCTAAATGTCGTACTACCCATATCCCAGCATGTTACGATATGTGTCGGTTCAATTGCTTGCATAGCTGTTAATAAATGTTTCATATAACCATGAATCCCATTTGTAGGGGTACCATCTTGTCGTTTCATAAATTGTCCGTAGACACTTGTTGCGTAAAAAGCACGAAATAATAGTGCCATACCATCAACTAATAATACTTTTTTCATAATCCCTCTCCTACCAAAAAAATAATAACCCCACGTCATCACGTAAGGTTATATAAATAGATTACCATTCTACGTTTTTTCAACTTTGTCTATTATACATTGTTTTTGTATATTTAGCATCATTTACACATTAAGACGTTCTACTACAACAAGTATGAAGAATTCCTGTATACGTATTTTTCCCAGTCGAAACAACTACAGCCTTTGCATTTCCGCCAACAATATGAGTCCCTTTGAAACATACGTTTTCAAGTTCAAGTGGATTATAGTCTTTCATTCGTTTTAAAGGAATAAATCGTTTACGCTCAAGGTGATAGCAACTTTCAAATTTCTCAATACTTGCATCTTTTCCTGTTAGCACGGATTCATTTACTAATAAATCATTCGCATAAATGATACGTACATCTGCTGGTACTGTATCACCTTCTGAAAGAAAAATCATATCCCCAGGAACAAGCTCTTGTACTGGCACATTCATCATTTTTAATTCACCGTTTAAACCTGTTACACTAGAACATTCTACTCGAGACACAGTAATTTTCTCACATTGTAATCCATCACGCACATGTTGTTTTGAAAAACCTGGAATCATTCCACTTAGCTTCATCATTACTTCCGCAATACGCGCTCTTTTTGAAATTAATTCGTTTCGGCCGTATACTTGAATGCGTTTTTGTGCCTCTTTCATAGATAATCCGTCTCTTGTTGTTTTAAAATACGCAAATACAGATTTTACATCTCTCGTTGCGATTTCAATTAATAAATCTTTATTTTTTTGAAGCATTGTTTGTTCTTTCATTGATTTTTTACTTAATTTATATGACGTGTTACCCACAGTTTTGTTTGCATATAACATATTATCGTCTCCTCCTGTACAACATAGGAAGAAACGCTTTGTTTCTCAATTTATCCACTTTACCGTAACAGTGTTTAGCGCTTGAACATGCATATAAACGCTACATTATGATAAATATAGAGGGAGGAACAAGTCGTTTCCTGCCTACATCATATATTTTTGATTTGAAGTATATGGGTAACGGAACCGAGTCAGAATTTGACATGCTCCTCACCTCCTCGTTTAATTTTATAGTTTATACTATGAAGTTACTCATAGATTTGTAACAAAAAGACCCTTACTCCGAAAAGAGTAAAGGTCATGGCATACACAAATAAACGATTCCTAAACAATTAGAAATCTACGGACCTCTCCCTCGCCGAGTTTTAGCACTGTATAGCATAGGTACATTACCAGCTACGTTAAGAAAAACCTTAATTCGATCATTCCTGTTGACCCATTGGCGTCTCTCGACATTTTTGGGCAGTAGCATTTCTCTATACAGGAGCCTCACCTAACAGAGACTTATTTTTATTACATAGAAAATGTTACTCTTATTTAAAATAGATGTCAACAGTAGCCTACAATTTTTTCGAAAAGTATGGCGAACTAACATATATAAAATAAAAACCTTTACGTCTAAACGTAAAGGTTTTAATAAGTTATACAACCAGCAATTACAATCCCAATGGAAAGCGATAAAAACATAAGAAAAAGACCGACTGCTTGATTATCTTCTTCAAGACTTTTGTTTATATTAAAGCGTGGTGTAAGCCACTCAGCTAAATAAAAGACGATAATTTGAGCCAAAATCCCAACGGCTCCCCATGAAACCATATCAAGAAGTGAAATGGAATTAGCTGCTGTCGAATATAAAACAATAGCTAACCCAAGTAATCGTCCTCCAAGTACATAGCTTACCGCCTTATTTCCTTGGGCCATTAACTTAAATTCTTTTACTTTCGTTGTCACTTCCATGAGGAACAGACCAATGCATAAAAGGCCCAGTGTTACTGCTAAATATAATAAAAAATTAATCATATACTTTCCTCCTTTTTTATACCTACCGGTAAATAGTACGATTCATTCCCTGTAATTTTTTCCCCAGCGCGAATACCGATACTACTCGCTTTTCCAGCAATTAAAAACGAACCAAACACATACGACAGTTTCTCCATCCCTTTCTCTGTTTCCAAAGATACGACTGGAAGTTCTGTATACTTTTGAAATATCGGCAGTGACGCTTTATACGTTTGGTGTGCATTTTGAATCATAATATTTTCGTCCTTATCGCGAACGGTAATTGTGTCTCCTTCTCTACCAAATGAAGGTTTTTGAACGAAAGAGCCTTTTCCTAAAAATAAATCTGGTTCTAAATATGTAGGTAACATATATTCTTTAATCCACTGTTGTTCCTCATTTGTATAAAAGGCCTTTTCTTCTGCTAACCCCCAAATAAGACACTGAATTGATTTTGGCTGAAGCAAAAATGCTGACAAAGGATTTATTATAAAAAGCTTTCCGGCTTTTACAAGTTGCAACAGTTCCACACCTACGAAGTCTCCTGTTTCAGGATCTTGATCCTCAATTAAATCTTCTATCGGATATGTTTGGCGATATAAAATATCAATCTGTACTCCATCCCTATCCACTAAAGCATCTTTTGTAATTCTAAGTTCTGACATTGGCACTACTTTATTTTCAACATGGCATAACTGACTCAAATACATAGTCGTATTCCAATCCTCAATATGTTCATGATGTGCTGTAAAAACAACATTTGGGTTATCTATTCCCTTTGTCGCTTCCATTACGGCCTTTGTAACACCAGAAGATAGTAATCGTTCTTGACCCAAGTTTGGATCATCATAGCCTAGTTTCCCACAAATTTTTCCATTCATTTGAAAGCATTCCATAATAAAAGTTGGTGTATCACTATTAAACTCAAGCATTTTAATTTGGTTATCACTTGTTAAAACGAAATCAAATCGTGAAATAACAGATTCAGGATATAATCCTTTCATTCTAATGAAAGATAAGCTTGCAGGAGGATACCCAAGTTCAAGAAGCTGTTCGTCACTTAAATTCCGCAAAAGTTTAGCAGTCTTAAAAAATATTTTTCCCATTCGTTCAGTTGCTAATTGCAATTGTTTCATAGTCTGATTTGTTATAGAGAAAATATGAAACAAACTATACTCACATTCATATAAATCCGACCAAAAATTCGGATATTTCGAATAAAACTCTTTTCGATCCCTTATGTATTGCGACATATGTTAGCCCCCAAATCCTCCCTTTGAACCGCTTCCAATTCCACCTTTAAATTCCGCAGACGATTGATAAGATTTAAACGCCGATGAATTTTTAAAAGTGGATTTATTTTGATAGTAACTCCCACCATAAAAATAATGCCCACGATAACCTGACCTACTATCATCACACTGCCATACCCCAAGTTCATCATCCCAATCCCAATCTGAACAACTATTATCATTCGGTTTTGGGGGAAGATCTTGTGCGCAGCCAAATAAGGTGCCAGTCATTAAAGACGTTACGACACCACCTACTAGCCATTTCGTTTTTGTCACCTTCGCACTCCCCTTTTTAAATTCTATTCCTATTATATAAGATAACATGATAAAGTAGAAGAAAAAGGAAGAAGAGGGATAAAATGCGCTTAGAATATCGACTTAATGATGAAACGAAAAGGTATCCTGCTTTATGGAACTACGCAAATATTTCTAATTCTGAAATCATCGCACGCATGACGTGTGAATATTTTATAAAGGATAACAAGACATATGTTGTTACTGCTACTTCAGTAGATCCAGACGGAACAGCAGTTATATATATTCAAAAAGAAGAGTTTGCAAATGACCCTTCAGATCCTACATACTCTCACATCGGTTTTGAGGTTAGAGAACTAAGTGAAACGAGTTCAAGCATAATAGATCGGAAAGATGTATGGAACTATGAAGAAATTTTGCCATCTCTTCATTCAGACCTTATATATATTCAGCGCGACGGCATGCATATGGAGTTCGCTTTAGATTCAAGAGAGATTGATGAAGATAGAAAGTGCTATATTTATTATGGAAACTTCACAGGTGAATCCAGATAAAATAGATATATGTATGCAACAAAAAACCTTACGTATAAAACGTAAGGTTTTTATATAGCCCCACATATGCCGTTCTCTCTAGATGTCCATAAACCTGCTCTCACAGGTGGATGCTCTCACAAATGTTTGTAACTTCCTTCTTAAAAAGATGGCATGTTAGCTACATTTAAATATTGAACTTCCATATTAAACTTATTGGTTTAAGACATGCATAAGCTACGTACACCGTAGGAATTTTATATAATGTTAGTTGAAATAAGACCCCCGCACGTGCCGCTCCTCGTAAATGTCCAAAAACCCGCTACTCGCAGGTGGATGCCCTCACAGTTACCGTACATCTTCCTCCACAAGGAAGGCTTGATGATGGTCGCTAAATATTGAGCTTCCGTATAACTAACATCGGTTTTAGACATAAATAAGTTACGTACACCGCAGGATGTATTATTTACTTGTCGTTATATTATCACATTGTTTCCAATGTGTAAAATACAAAGTTTTTCGAGCAATTTCTTGCTTGTGACCTTATTTTAATACAAATTATTTTTGCATGCAAGTGATTAATCTTCTTCTTTTGCAATTTGATTTTCTGGATAAGAAATCCAATCACTCCAGCTACCTGCATACAATTTAACATTTTGGAATCCAGCTAATTTCAATGCAAGGATATTTGGACAGGCTGTAACACCAGAACCACAATATACAATTGTTTCCTTATCTTTCGAAAGATTTCGGAATCTTTCTTGTTGCCCAGCTTCATTCTTAAATTGCCCTGATTGTACAATTCCATCCTTCCAAAAATAGTTTACTGCTGTCGGAATATGTCCTGCTTTTGGATCAACTAGTTCCTCTACACCAGCATAACGTTTTGGCTCTCTAGAATCAATTAACGTAACATCTGCACCTGCATGAATATTCTCTCTCACCGTTTCCATCGTTACAAGCATATGATCTTGTACATTTGCTTTGAATGTTTTTCGTATAGCAACAGGAATTTCCGTTGTTATCGGTAGTCCATTCTCTTTCCAAGCTGGAAATCCACCATCTAATATATATACTTTCTCATGTCCTACATAGTTTAATAACCACCAGAGACGAGAAGCATTTGCACCCGCTTGACTGTCATATGCAATTACTGTCGTATGTTCATCAATACCAGCTTGTGAAAGCTTGTCTGCAAACTCCTCAATATTCGGCAATGGATGGCGACCACCATGTTCTGTTACAGGACTTGATAAATCTAAATTCAAATCAAAATATAATGCATGAAGAATATGTTCTTCCTCATACTTTTCTCTACCCCAATTAGGATTCGCTAAATCAAAACGACAATCGATTATACGGACATTCTCATCTTCTATATGCTCACGTAACCATTCGACTGTAACTATCATCTTTAACGACCTTCTTTCTCTTGCAAACGACTTACATACTCCATAACCATTTCTTCTGTAACATATTTACGCTGCAGTGTAACACCATTTTTTGCAAGATCATTAATTTGCTTTGTTACAACATTAATGACATCAACCGAAAATTCTTTCCCCTTTGATGCAAGAGATACGGCTGCTTCAATAGCTGCTTCACGCTGCGCATCTAATTGTAAACATGCTTTTACACTTTCATTTTGTTTACGAGAATGTGCTGTAATTGCTTTATGTACTTCCATCTTCTCTTCCCCCTAAATAAGTTATACGTTCTTATTCAATTCCATTGCAAGCCGAATCATATCACGACATACAATCCCATTTTCAATAATCTCTTCTTCATAATGCTTTGAAAAGTAATCAAAATCAATAGAAAAAATACGAAATCCACATTTTTGATATAAAGCAAGTTGTGAAACACTAGAATTGCCTGTACCAACTTCAAGTTTTGACATACCATATCCTTTAGCAGTTTCTACGGCATGACTTAATAGCTGCTTTCCAATCCCTTTTCCTTGCAAATGCTCTACAACCGCAATATTCATAATTTCCATCGTCTTCGGCCTTGTTTCCAAAAGAACATATACACCGACAACTCTCTCCTCTTGCTTAGCTACATATGTTAACCCTCTTTGTACATATGCATCAATTTGCCCCTCACTTGGATCAGCAAGCAATAATAAAGGTTTCGGTATAGCTTCTTTTGAAATATACTCTATTACTACACACATAAAAAACTCCCCTTTCTCTATTGTTCTAAACCCTCCTTGTCTACCATAAATAATAGAAAGGAGGGATTCACCATGGACAACAATGAGAAAAAATGCAACGTCATCTCTATTGATGGAAAGAAGAAGAAAAGCGACACGTATTCCTATCCAAAATTAGTAGTAGAAAACAAAACATATGAATTTTCTTCATTCGTCTTATGCGGTGAAACACCAGACGGCAGACGCCTCGTTCTTACTCATATGATTTCTACCGATGAATTTGCTGGGTTTGTCAAATCTTTAGATACAGTATTGCAAAAGAAAATTGAACGAATCTTTTTCTCATAACGACTATATCACATAAATTTCTTTTTCAATCTCTATTAACTGCTTTTGCAATTGTTCTTTACTTTGTTCATATAGTGATACATCAATTGTTTCAGCCAATGCAAATAATACACTTTCATAATAATTCATCACATCTTGCTGCATCACTTTTTGGAATAATTTCCATTTCGAATCCCACTCTTGCTTATAATGATGAACAAATAAATCTTTTTCATCAGCTACATAGTTTGATACGAAAGGCTCTAATACAACTTTAGCCTCTTCTTGCATGAAAGCTTTATCATTTTTTTCAAAAAAGCTTTTTTCATTTTTAAAATGCGCCAGTGCTTTTTTGAAATCTTTTATTTCAACTGAAGGGAACGGTTCTTTATGTGCAATATCTTTATATTCATAATCCACTGTTCCACTCATAGAAATTGATTCATTTTCTACTTTACAGTTCACCACAATTTCATTCTTTGCACGCTTCATCGCTTCATCTATCCATTTCTCAAGGCGTAATGATGTCGCACGCATTTCTTGTAGTAAATCATGCTGAATAAATGCCACTAATTCCATAACGCACTGTTGCAACTGCACTTTCACATTCCCATCCGTTCGCAGCGATGCTGGATTAATAAATTCAGTAAACACATCGTTATAGCGTAGGAATAGACGCTGTTGCACGTAATAAAGCAATTCTTTCACTTCATTTTGCATCGCCTGCTCTTCAGCAAGCACACTATATGATGAAATAATATGAAGTAGCTGATCACGCTCTGCTTCATATTTTTTCGTTTGCTTCTCTTTCTCTTCATTCCCCTGCTTTGCACCGTTTATCATATTTACTAAAAGCTGATCTGCTCCTTGCAATGTACCATATAAAGCATGAACAGATACGAGCATTAAATCTCTCATCATAAAGGATGTAAATGATCCCTCGAACTTAGCAATCCCAGAGTTTTGTAAAATACCGTACTTCTCTTTTTCAATATTCTTTCCTTGCTTCTCTTCAAGTGCACATAAACTTGAAATTGCAAATAAACGCGGATTTCTAATACCGTATTGCAGTAGCTGGTCTGCGATATAACCTTTTACCATTTCAAGTTCTTCTTCAGACTCTGCTAAATCGGCCGCATTAATTAAGAAGAACATTTTATCAAGTGCAAAAGTATCCTTTACACGACCAAGCTGGATTAAGAATTCACGGTCAGCACGAGAGAACACATGATTATAATACGTTACAAATAAAATAGCATCTGCGTTTTTAATATACTGGAACGCAACGTCCGTATGGCGGGCGTTAATAGAATCCGCTCCAGGTGTGTCTACAAGCGCTACTCCTTGCCTTGTTAAAGCACAATCATAATAAAGCTCCATGTACTCAACAAAACATGATTTTTCTTCATTCGCTACATAATCAGAAAACTCTTCTAATGTAACTTGTACTTGCTCCCCTAAATGAGCAGAAACCGTATCATACCCTTTTTGTACCGCTCTTAAAAAGCTAAATGTTGTTTTTTGCTTCCCAGTTGGTGAAGGATATTTCATAACTTTATCAATTTGTGCTAACGCTTCATCTAACGTAGTAATCTCATAATGAAACAACTTATAAACAGCTTTCATATCTTCTAATAGAGCTTGCTTTGATTTGAATTGGACCATTACTGTTCCGTGTGGTTTTTCCTCTGTAACCGGCAAAATTTGATTAATCGTTGCCGTCGTCGGATTTGGTGATACAGGAAGTACATTCCCACCAAGCAATGCATTGGCAAATGATGATTTCCCAGCACTAAAAGCTCCGAATAACGCTACTGTAAATTGTTTCGTTTCCACACGACGCCTTTTTTCTATTACCTCTTGCTGTACATGTTTCAGCGCTGGCAATGGCTCTAATATCGTTTCAGCTTTCTTCACTTTCTCTAATATACGCTGAATATTTAAAGCTGCTGTTCCTTTTATCTCTTCCTCACAAGCCATTACGCTATCGTTTACGCTTTCCTGCTCTTGTAGTGTGAATTTCTCACTAACAATTTGTGTTTTACTTTGCAATATCTCCTCTATTTGCAATCCTTCTGGTGTAGCAACACGCTCGTGCCAAACATTTTGCAAATAACTTTCATATGTCTCTAAATTGTTACTGTATTGCAATTGCGTTTCTTTTGCCGTTTGCAACATCATATATTTTTCAATCTCTTCTTCAATGCGTGCAACTGCTTCCTTCACCTTTTGCTTTAAAACGACTGCACTTTTATCAAAAATTTGCTGCGCTTTTGTAAAATAACGTTTCTTCAGTTCATTCGCTACATCCGCTGTATAAAGAAGTAAGTAATCACCTGTGAAACCTGCACCTTGTTTAATGACTTCAGCTAACATTTCTGATCCGAAAGCAATTTCTAAAGCATATATGTCTTTCCCAATTTCCTCTGTGAACAATCCTTCTTCTTTTAAGAAGGCAACAATAAATTCTTTCACATGAAAATCAAGTTGCGTTTCAACAGTCTTTTGCAAAGCAGAATAAAAAGCATCTAAACGTCTCTGTTTTTCTTGCTCCGTCTTTCCTTTCGCAAACAGCAAACCGACCTTAAATTTAGTTAATTTCGTTTCTAAATACGCATTTGCCAATTCTCTCATTTCAAATGGCATTAAATACGCGTTATCTAATATAGCTTGTAAGCCTTTTATAAATTCGTTTCTCACATGAGATTCTTTACTAGCCTCGCGCTGTTTAGTTTCCGTTAGCTCTTCTTTCTTTTCCACTATCTCTGAAATAGAAAGCGGCGATGCTAGCTCTTCCTCATATTTCAAAAGAGCTTTTTCATTTTCCGAAAGAATAAACGAAAAATGTTCCCCCATTAAATATTCTGTTTCTCGCTCCATTCCATCTCTTACATACTGCACTTTTTCTTTCATAATAGAAGTAATTAATGTTTCTAAGCTCCCAATTTCATTATGTGTATGGTTCATCATTCGTAATGAAGTATAATACACTCCATCTACTTCAATATCCCAGTTAGAGAACGATTGTTTTACACTATCTTTATAATCCTCAAACGATAATTCATTTTCTTTATGTTTATCTATTTGATTTACAACTAGATAAACCGTTTTATTACGTTGTTTCAATTCTTTAACAAATTGCAAATTCACTTCCGATTGGACGTGATTATAATCCATCATATAAAAAATTACGTCTGCTAGATGCAGCGTTGATTCTGTCGCTAATTGATGGGCATCATCTGTTGAATCAATCCCTGGTGTATCAACTAACATAACACCCTCAGGAATTGGCGCATCATTCCGATAAATATGAACACCAATTACCTCATCACCATCTTTACAAATTTGTTTTAATTCTTCAGCTGAATATGCACCGTCATATTCGTACTGTTCACCGGATTTAACTGTTACAACAACACGATCCATTCCTTTTTCAATTTTGACAACGTTAGCGCTTGTCGGAATTGGACTTGTTGGTAACAACTGCGCTTTATATAGATGATTCATCATCGTTGATTTCCCTGCAGAGAAGTGACCGCAGAACGCTATCATAAGCTGCTCTTGTTTATATTTTTGAATCACCTCAAACAACTTTACACTATTCTCTGCATCGCCGTGTTTTTGCCACTCTTCATAAAAACAAACAAGTTTTTTCATACCGTTTGTCTGTACTATGTTTGTCATCCCCTTGTTCCCCTTTATCCAAGATGTATATACTTTTTCTCGCCATTTGCGAGCTCATAATCATCAGGAAATACATCCCCTCATCGATTACAGTTTCACTTTACTATCATACTAAATTTTCAGCATATTCTCATTAAAAATAAAAAATCCCTTTCATTCTTTTTACAAATGAAAGGGATTTTATGTCATATCACTCATTTTGCTGTTCCTACTCCATTTAAAACATACTTTGCAATAACTGCATATACAGCGACTGTACCTGCTACTAATGCATATACCATACTCATGCACCAACCTTTTTTTGATAATGATTATCACTTTTAAATACATTTTATCATTAAAGAGAATCATTATCAATACTTTTCATAAAGAAAGCCCCTTATAGAAAGGAGCTTTACTGCCTGTTTTGAAGAAGGTTAAAACTTGTTGTGCACTCTTATTATATCTCATAATACATATCTTAACAGTTTTAAAAAGTGGAAATTACCTATATACCCTCCTCTTTACATTTTGTATAATAAAAGGGAATTACTTAACAAGGAGGAAAATAATGACACAAAATATTTCACAAGGCGAGAGGATACATTCCATCGATATTATTAGAGGGATAGCTGTACTAGGTATTTTTCTTGTTAACTGGCCTATTATCGCTGGGATTGACTCACGTGATCTTTCAGGAGTTTATGAGGGGCTAGATAGCTATATCCGTCTATTTTACGATATGTTTATTCAAACAAAATTTTATACAATCTTTTCGTTTTTATTCGGCCTAGGCTTTTACATTTTTATGACTCGTGCTGAAGCGAAAACAGATCGCCCAAAAACTTTATTTGTTCGTCGCTTACTTATTTTATTATTATTTGGTTTCTTACATTACGTTCTTTTATGGGACGGGGACATTTTACATAGTTATGCAATCGCTGGATTTTTCTTATTTTTATTTTACAAGAGAGAACCTCGTACCATTTTAATATGGGCAATCGTTTTATTAAGTATTTTTCAGTTTTTCATGCTAATCGGTGGTATCGCTATTGCATTCGTTCCAAAGGAAGAATTAGGATTTTCCTTACCAATCATGCCACTTGAAGACTGGGTGTCACAAATACAAACTCGTTTCCATGCATTTTATGCTGATGGAATTGGACTAAACGCATTCATGTTCCCAGAAACAGTTGGACTATTTTTACTTGGTTTATACGCCGGCAAAAAGGATATCTTCCGCCGCGCGAAAGAGTTAGATCCGAAGCTTAAAAAATGGCAAATTATTATGTTCATTTTAACATTACCAATGTGGTTCTTCATGGTCCGTTATTTCTTATCAAAACCATCTTATGAACCAATCTACATGCAGGTCTTTACAATGTTTAGCGGAAAAACGTTATTCATATTCTACATTTTCACGCTCATGCGTTTATTACAAAAAGAAAAATGGCAAACATTATTACGCCCGTTCCAGTACGTTGGGCGAATGGCATTAACAAACTACATTTCACATACAATTGTTACATTACTTGTATTCGGACTATTGTTCAAAAATGATTATCTTGCTCCATTATGGGTAGGTCCTCTCTTTTGCATTAGTTTCTATACGTTACAAATCTTTATTAGCCGCTGGTGGCTGTCACGTTATCAATACGGGCCACTTGAATATATATGGCGCCTTGGTACGTACGGGAAAATGATGCCACTTAAAAAGAAAAGCAAGGTCTCATAACGAGACCTTGCTTTTTTATGCTTCTCTTACTGCACTTTGCATCGACACTGGCTCTTCTTTTACTTTCACTTTACGCTGCGGCACCATATTAAATACGATATTTAAAAGTACTGCTGACGCACTTCCAAGTACAATTCCGTTATCTGTTAAAATACGAATGTTTTCAGGAAGTTGTGAGAATAATGTCGGAACAACTGTAACCCCAAGCCCAATTCCAACAGAACATGCAACGATTAATAAGTTTTCTTGTTTACCAAAATCAACACTACTTAACATTTTAATACCATATGCCATTACCATACCAAACATCGCTAACATTGCACCGCCAAGTACTGATTTCGGGATAATAGTTGTAATAGCTGCGATTTTTGGAATGAACCCAAGAACGATTAACATACCACCACAAGTATAAATAATAACGCGATTTCTTACTCCAGTTAATTGAACAAGTCCTACGTTTTGAGAGTATGTTGTATATGGGAACGCATTGAAAATACCACCTAACACCATCGCTAATCCTTCTGCTCGATAGCCCTTTGTTAATTCTTTTTCACCGATCTTTTTATTGCAAATATCAGATAATGCGAAATATACACCTGTTGCTTCTACAATCCCTACACAAGCAACTAAAATCATCGTAATAATTGGCGTTAATTCAAATGTTGGTGTACCGAAGTAAAATGGCTGAATACCGTGGAACCAATCCGCTTCTCCAACCGCTTGCAAACTTACTTTCCCCATAAATGCTGCGACAATTGTACCGAACAATAGACCAAGTAAAATAGAGATTGAACGAATAAATCCGTCAAAGAAACGATACATAATGATGATAAATAGTAATACACCAAATGCTAACGCTAAATTTTCAAGACTACCAAAATCCTTACTTCCTACTCCTCCAGCCATATCATTAATTGCTGCTGGAACAAGTGTAACTCCAATTACGGTAACGACAGATCCTGTTACAACAGGTGGAAACAGTTTTACAAGCTTTCCAAATAATTTCGCAAAAATAACAACGAATAACCCGGCAGCAATAATTGCTCCATAAATAGAAGACACGCCGTATTGTTTCCCGATTGCAATCATTGGGCCAACCGCTGTAAATGTACAACCAAGTACGACTGGAAGTCCAATACCGAAAAAGCGATTTGATAATGCTTGTAAAATCGTCGCAACGCCGCACATTAATAAATCAATCGAGACTAAATATGTTAACTCTTTTTGATTTAAACCAAGTCCGCCGCCCACAATAAGCGGAACGATAATTGCGCCAGCATACATCGCAAGCATATGCTGCATACCAAGCGATGCGATTTTAAATGGATGTTGCTTCATCGTTTATTTCACCTCCGCAGTTTCTTGCTGTACAAATGTAACTGTGCCGTTATCAAGTGATGCAATTTCTGCTAGTGACTCAACACGAACTCCTTGTTCACGAAGCTTCTTTCCTCCATCTTGAAATGCTTTTTCGATAACAATACCAATTCCTGCAATACTTGCTCCTGCTTGCTCTACTAAACTCATTAAACCTAAAGCAGCCTGACCATTTGCTAAAAAGTCATCGATAATTAAAACACGATCATTTTCATCGATATGATTTCGAGATAATGAAATTTCATTCGTTTCTTGTTTCGTAAATGAATATACGTTTGCAACGTACATATTATCTTGTAACGTTAACGATTTACGTTTTCTTGCAAAGATTACTTTTACACCAAGCTCTAATGCAGCCATAACTGCTGGTGCGATGCCTGAAGATTCAATCGTCACGATTTTTGTAATGTTCTCTTCTTTAAAACGTTTAGCAAATTCTTTTCCGATCTCTTGCATAAGTACTGGGTCAATTTGATGATTTAAAAATGCATCTACCTTTAATACGTCACCAGATAAAACCTTTCCTTCGTTCAAAATCTTTTCTTGTAATACTTTCATGTTTGTTCCCCCTCTTATGCAATAAAAAACTCCAAAAGCCGCCACCACTCGTTACAAGTGAGAGACGCGCTTTTGGAGTTTCGCAAAAAAGAATGCTAAACAAGCAAATATATTCGTCCTCACTCATAGTCAAAGTATTTACGGTACTTCGGTAGAAACTTGCAGGCCATATCCCCGCGATTATATGAGTGTAGCTAACTATTTATTTTATAGATGGATTATAACGCACTTTTTATACTTTGAAAAGCATTTCTTAATAAAACACGTACAAATTTTATAAAAACATCATTTTCGTTCGAGTTTTGTAAACTCTTACATATTATTTCAAAGTGTCGTTAAAATGATTGGCCCATCTTTTGTAATAGCAATTGTATGCTCATATTGCGCTGATAATTTCCCGTCCATCGTTCTTGCAGCCCATCCATTTAAATCTACTTTCGAATATCGCATACCTACATTGACAATAGGCTCAATTGTAATTACCATTCCTTCTTGTAGTTCAGGCCCTTGTCCTTGTTTCCCAAAATGAAAAATTGCTGGTTCTTCATGAATCTCTTTACCTATTCCATGTCCCGTAAAGTCTCTTGCGACAGAAAAACCTTCATTTGCTACATAACTTTCAATCGCATAGCCAATATCTCCTACATGATTACCGATCATCGCCTGATCAATTCCTTTATACAATGCATTCTCAGCTACTACCAATAACATTTCTGCTTCTTCAGAAACATTTCCAACTCTATACGTCCAAGCAGAATCTGAAAGACCACCATTTAAGTTTACTACCATATCAATTGTTACAATATCACCCTCATTTAAAGGAACATCCGCCGGAAACCCATGACACATTTCATCATTTACAGATGCGCATATCGCATATGGATACCCGTTGTAACCTTTCTGCTGAGATGTTGCACCATGCTTTTCTAAATATGCTTCAACAAACGTATCAATTTCTTTTGTCGTAATACCTGGTTTCATCATTTTGGCAACTTCCCTATGACATGAAGCAAGTAATTTCCCAGATTCATGCATCAAATCTATTTCATTTTTCGTTTTAATTGTAATCATTCTACCTCTCCTTGCTAAACCTGCTATTTGCTACTAAAGTTCAATCATACACATCCTCTGTCAAAATTTCAAAACTCCCAATTACAACAAGTATAAAAATATGTATCCTATACTTCTAAATCAAAATAAAAAAACAGAAGATCCCCTCTGTTTCTTAATCATTTTTACATATATAATTCATTTTCAAAAATTCAAAACAACTACCGTTCGTCTTCTGGATAAACGTTCCAACTGCTTCGAATCCTGCTCTTTTATACACTTTAATTGCTCGCTCATTAAATGTTGCTACTGATAACGTTATATAATTGCATCCGTATTTTTCTTTACTAAAAGCTAGTCCAGCGTTTACGAACTGTAAACCACATCCATTTCCAATTATATCAGGTCTCATTCCAAGACCTATATCAACCGTTCCATCATTTATTTTACAAACAGTAAAAAAACCAATGAGAGTGCCGTTTTCCTTCACAGAAAATGTATGATCTCCTCTACTCTCATCATGTAAAAACTCAGCTAAATCTTCTTCATCTGCCTCTATATCATAAAAAGAATATTCCCCTTCATAATGCCAGTTATATGCAATTTCTTCCGCTTCTTCTTGCGTCATTACTGTATATGTATAAATCATTCTTCTATCCCCTTTAAAAAAAGAGCTGCAATTAAGCAGCTCTTTTTTATAACCCATAGATTTCTTTATACTTCGCTTCTAAATAATCTGCTAAGTAGTTTGCATTTAATCCTTCACCTGTCACATCTTCTAAAATTTCAAGTGGCTTTTTCGTTTTACCGTATTGGTGAATATTTTCTGTTAACCATTCACGAATTGGTGTTACATTTCCTTCTTCTAATAATGCATCAAAGTTCGGAATGTCTTTTAACATTCTTTGCTTAAATTGCGCTGCATACATATAACCAAGCGCATAAGATGGGAAGTATCCAAATGAACCACCAGCCCAGTGAACATCTTGCAATACACCTTGCGCATCGCTTTCCGGACGAATTCCTAAATATGCTTCCATCTTATCATTCCAAGCCGCTGGCAAATCCTTCACTTGTAATGTACCATCAAATAATTCTTTCTCAAGTTCATAACGAACCATGACGTGAAGCGGATATGTAAGCTCATCTGCTTCTATACGAATGAACGATGGCTTCGATTCGTTAATCGCATCATAAAATTCATCTATTGATATATCATTGAATTGACCATCGCTATACTCTTTTAATAAATCATAATTTTTCTTCCAGAATGATTTATTACGACCGATAAAGTTCTCAAAGAATAATGATTGTGACTCATGAATACCCATAGAAGTTCCACTACATAGCGGTGTACCTTCGAATTTCTCTGCAATATTTTGTTCATATACAGCATGGCCACATTCATGAATTGTTCCAAACACTGCCATACGGAAATCTTTTTCATCATAGCGTGTTGTAATACGAACGTCCCCTCTATTTAATGTAATCTCAAATGGATGTACCGTTTCATCAAGACGACCTGCTTCAAAGTCATAATTCAATTGCTTTAATAACTCTAATGTAAAGTTCTTTTGTTTTTCTTTTGAAAAATGTTCTGATAAAGCACTTGTCTTTAATCTCTTTTGTGACTCCGATATTTCTTTTACGAGCGGAACGATACGCTCACGAAGTTGACCAAATACGTGATCTAACACTTCTACTGTAATACCCGGCTCATACATATCTAATAATGTATTATATTTATATGTTTCGTAACCCCAATATGTAATGAATTTCTTTTTAAATTCAACTATTTGTTCTAAATACGGACGGAACATTTCGAAATCAGATTTTTCCCGAGCTTCTTCCCACACACTTTCCGCTTTCGCTTCTAATTTCACATACGCCTCGTATTCCGCTTGTGGAATTTTCTTATTTCTATCATATTCTTTACGACACTCTTCAACCATTTTCTTCGTCGTTTCAGAAAGTTTATCTTCACTTATTAAAGCTTCAAGCTCTGTTAAATAATTTCCCATCTCATCTGAAGTTGACATGACAAACACTTCTGATGAAAGCATACCAATTACTTCTGAACGCTGGTCTACACCTTTTTTAGGCGCACCTGTTCTTAAGTCCCAAAACATTAAGCTTAATGCTTCCCCGTAATTCTGTATCTTCTTCACATATGTTAAAAATTGTTTTTCTACTTCATATGTAGCTACTGTCATCGTATAAAACCTCCCTTTTCTACCTCAAACTTAATTCGACATGGAAATCTAAATTCCTTTTATGATAGAAAAAAAGCTTGGCAAGCGCCAAGCTTTCTCCTTATAATTCTTTACCTTCTACTGGTAGTACGTTTTTCACCGCTTCTATCACTTTCTCATCTTCTGTATCAGATAAGAAGATTGATATAGCACCTTTATCGTCGCTCGTACGAATTAAACGTCCAATCCCTTGACGAAGACGTAAAATCATATACGGTACATCTACATCCCAGAATGGATCATTTACATGTTTACGCTTCGCTTCAAACACAGGATCGTTTGGAGGGAATGGTAATGACCAAATAATAACATGCGATAATGACGAACCAGGAATATCTAAACCTTCCCATAAATGAACAGCACAAAGTACAGTCTCTTCTTCATTTTGGAAACGAGAAACGAGCTGACTAATTTCTTGATCCCCTTCATATAGGAACGGAACGGACATTTGTTCTTTACTTACATATTCTTTAAACGCTGCAAGTTCTTGTGTTGTACGGAATAATACAAGTGTACGTCCATTTGTTTTCTGTATATTTTCAAGTGTATATTGACACTTTCTTTCCCATTCGTTCTCTTTCGTATGCGATAGTAAGTTTACTACCATTTGCTCCTCATAATCAAACGGTGAGGCAACTGAGAATGATAAGTAATCTTTTACCCCTAGGCTATTTGCTGTAAATGCGAATGAATCATTGTTAGATAATGTAGCAGAAGAGAAAATATACGGGATTTTCTTCGAGAATACTTTCTCTTGTAACACTTCTTCAACTGCACGTGGCATAATCACTAACGTGAAGGCTCCATCACCTTCTTCACCCCATGTAATTACATTTTTCTCGTGCATGAACAGACGAAGTGAATGTTCTAATACATCTAAATGTTCATCAACGATATTTAAATCATACGTGTTTACTGTATGCATTTCACTTTCAAATACTAATGCATCACCGACTTCACCAATTTTCGCATAAAGTCTATTCGCTTCAGCTGTTACTTTTTCTGTCACAGTAATTTCTAAACGATCGGAACCGGCGATTTCCTTTTTATTTTCTTGTAACACATCAAAGAATCGCTCTGTTTGCCAAATTGTTTCTTCTACTAAATGTGCAAACTCTTCACGAATATCATTTTGCAACAATCTTGTTAAAAGTTGCTCCATCATCGTTTGCTTTAAACGATATGTTAAAGCTTTTTGAGCTGCATATTCTACAAGATGTCCTTCATCGAATACAACGCAGCTACTTTCAGGTAATAACGGAATTTGCCCTTCACGCTTACGAGCATCGTACGTCCAAATATGATCCATGTAGAAATCTTGAGAACAAATAATTAAATCTGCCGCTTTACGATAATGTTCACGAGAAAGAGTTTGACCACAACGATGACGAGAATCACAAGTGAAGCAATCTTGGAAGTAATCCCAATTTACTTTTGACCATTCCTCATCATTTAAAAGTGGAAATTCTTTTCTGTCGCCGTAGTGAGTAAAGTTTTGCATCGTACCATGATCGAATACAAACTGTGGTAATTCGTAGTATACATCTTCAATTACTTCTGGAGCTCGTCCACTCATAACATCTTCAAGTTTACGTAAACATAAATAATTATCCATTGATTTCGCAAGTCTAACATCAACAGATAGTCCTAATGCTTCAGATAACTTAGCAATGTCTCCTTCTTCTTTCACAAGCTGCTCAATTAACGTTTCATCAGCACAAGCGATAATAGCTGGTTTTCCAGTATAACGCGCATAGCAAATTGCATATAGAAGATATACAATTGTTTTCCCTGTTCCTACACCCGCTTCTGCGAACATTACTTTCTTTTCTTGGAAAGCACGCTCTAATTGAAACGCCATAAAAATTTGTTCATCACGCTCTTCAAAGCCTTTTTCCGGAAGGATATCGTAAAACACATCTCCAATCCATTCATTCAACTTATCATAAAAATTATCTTGTTTTCCTACTTCAAATGGTAATCTCTTCTCAGTAAACATCCTTAGCCTCCAACCAAAAAGTTTTTCTATAAAAAGATATAGCAACTGCTACTCATATGTGTGCAGCCACTTTCCCCTGTTGTCATACATAGAAATACACGAAAAAAAATTTTCCTTTCGAAAAAGGAAAATTTTTTTCTATATTAATGACTTTAAATACCGTTTATCAATCGTTGTTTCGTGTGAAAGAGCTGACAAATATTCTTCTTGTGCTTTTTGTATTTCCTCTACAATCGCACCTTGGCTATCCACTTCTTTCCCGATCTCATCATACGTACGATGAATAGCTTTTTGAATCATAGATAATTGGAAACTATCCATATCACGTCCTCCTTTACGCATTACATAATAGCCAGTATATGCGCGCTGGAGGAGTTTTATACTATGAATTACGCGGTGGACGTTTTCCGAAGTATTGGTAGTAATCTGTACGGATAAATCCATTAAACAGTTTACGTTTCTTCGATGCATCTTTTCCATAACACTTTTCAAATGCTTCGTAGCTTGTTAATACATACGCTGACCATGTATCTAATGGGCGGAATACTTGTCCCATTTCTTTGTACAATTGTTCAACGAGTGCTTTTTCACTTAAACGTTCTCCGTATGGAGGATTCGTTACAACATAGCCATAATCCTCTTTTGTCGTGAAATCTTTTACTTGCATTTGTTTAAATGTAATTAAATCACTTAAGCCCACTTCTTCTGCATTATCTTGAGCAACTCGGATCATACGATGATCAATATCTGATCCAATGATTTGTAGTGGTTGATTATAATTCGCTAAATCTTCAGCTTCTTGACGAGCTTCGCGCCAATTTTGTTTCCCAACCCAGCCCCACTCATCTGATGCGAAGCCACGGTTAAATCCTGGTGCAATATTTTGTCCAATTAATGCTGCTTCAATCGGAATTGTACCTGATCCACAGAAAGGATCTACGAAAGGACGATCCGGCTTCCAGTTTGTTAACTTAATTAAAGACGCAGCCAATGTTTCTTTTAATGGGGCTTCCCCTTGATCCATACGGTATCCACGTTTATGAAGTCCAACACCACTTGCATCAATTGTTAATGTTGCAATATCCTTGAGCATTGCGATCTCGATACGGAATAACGGACCATCTTCTTCAAACCAAGTTGTACGTTTATATGTTGTTTTTAATTTTTCAACGACAGCTTTTTTAACGATACGTTGGCAATCTGAAACACTGAACAACTCAGATTTTAACGATTTACCAATTACAGGGAATTCTCCATTCTCTGGAATATAATCTCCCCAGTTTAATGCTTTCGTTTTTTCAAACAGCTCATCAAATGTTGTCGCTTTGAATTCGCCAACTTTAATTTTCACACGGTCCGCAGTACGTAACCATAAGTTCGTGCGACAAATCGCCTTTTCATCTGCTTCAAATGTTACTTTGCTATTTTCCACTTGGCATTCATAACCAAGATCACGAACTTCTCGGGCAACTAACGCTTCAATACCCATTGCCGCTGTTGCAATTAAAGTAACTTTTCCCATTTGCATTCACCTCTTATGTATAGTTAAACAATAATTAATAGCAATTTGTCCTATTAATCATTACATTTTACGAAGAATTTTCTCATTAACCATTTTAACTCATAATTTATAACTTCATACAAATAAAAAGCCCTCCTCTAACAAAGGAGAGCTGAGTTATTTCATAGTTGGTTCATAACGTTCTGTAAGCCATGTTCTGTTCCTTTGTACTGCAAACGGCCCACGCCTCGTACTCCGGTGGCAATCATCTATCTACAGGTTATACAACCTGTCCTTTCCCATCGTTCATTTCCTTGGAAAAGATTCCCCTACCATTATTTGGGTTTCTCGCTCGTGGGGTTTACCTCGTTCCACTCCTATCATTTCTTCAAGGACTTCGTCACTGTGGCACTTTAAAGGTAGTCAAACCATATCCGAAAGGACTTAGGTTTTTTCCCTGCCGTTAAACCAGCCTTACAGCCAGAATACCCTAGCTTATGAATTGGCTAGGCACGAACACTACAGCCATCTCAGGCCGTGCGAGCATGGACTTTCCTCTACAACGTTGGCGTTGCAGCGATTACCCAAACGTTATGACATCCATTAGTATAGTGGAAACAAAAAGATTTTGCAATGTTTTTTTCTATGTAAAATGCTTTAACCTTTTTACCACTAGAAATTATTCGTATAACTTACTTCCAAATACAGCTTTTTCTAAATTAGATAGACGTTTTAAAATGTCCGTATTCGTGTTGTTATATACAGGTTGTGCAACTGGTGTTTGTACAACTGGTTGTTGTGGTACTTGCGTTGCTACTAATTTTTGTTCCTCTAATTCACGCTTTAAACGAGCATTTTGTTGCTTTAATTGATCAAACTCCTTGTGGAAAGCTTCATAGTCTTTAATGATCATATCAAGAAACTTGTCTACTTCTTCTTGTTGATAGCCTCTCATGCCTGTTTTAAATTCTTTTTCTAAAATATCTTTCGCCGTTAATTTAATTTTATCCGAAATCATTTTCTTCACCTCAAATTTTTGCCAAAACTTTCATTACCTAAATTTTTTCAGAAACAATGCCTTTTGTCAATCATATATACGAGTACTATATTACATATTACTCAGCATTATTCCACTGTTCCTCTTCTATTATATCTTGTAAATCAGAAAAAAGAATAAAATAACTGTGATAATTTTCTATTTCTCCTTTTTTCTTTGCTGCTTCTACAATATATTTGGGACTCCCTGGTTTTTCTTCATCATATACAGCTAAAAGTGCATCACTTTTTTCAATAAAAAATTGATTTTTTAATTTAAATTGTTCCGGGCTTTCGTACTTCCGTTTCGTAATACTATCAATATGGTCTGCTTGAGAGAGAATACATTCGTAATATTCACGGTTATCTTCCTTCCAGCTTTCTTCTTGTTCTAAAAACGGAGTAAATACCGCTAATTTTAGATCTGGATATTCTACTTGAATTTCAAAAACAACTTCAGCAGCCCATAATTCGACTCCTAACTGCCCACTTATTATCACCCATTCCAAACCTTCTTCTACAAAAGTAGTTAATTTTCGATGCAATGCTTTTTTTATACATTCCACCCCTGGATGATCATTTTTAAATATACCAAGTTCAAATGGCTTATATCCCGTTACAGCAATAACTTTCATATCAACACTCCAATTACAAAAAAAGAACTAGCATTTCGCTAGTTCTAACATATCATTTACTTTTTAAATATTCCACCAACGTTTGGTCCAATATTCGGACCTACTGGTGATACATTGTTTGGTAAAAATGGTGATACGTTTGGTCCGAATGGTGATACGTTTGGTCCTGGTCCAAATGGTGATACGTGATGTCCATGATGTCCATGACCACATGGTCCACATCCGCCGCCGAACCCTGGGTCAATCGGGTCTACAACATTTACATTCGAGTTTGTTTGTGGGAAGAAGTTTTGGTTTTTAATTTGTTGATGATGAACATGTGTTGTATGCGTTGGGAAAATGTGTGGCACCACCGTTGTTGAAAAAGAATGTGTTACACACTGTTTCGTCGGATGAATGACAGGAGCAGTTGTACAGATAGGTCCTACAGGCTTATGCCCTCCAAAACAAGGATGACAATGATGCATAGTTTTTTCTCTCCTCTCTCGTTAAAAAAATCTGACTACACTTTACAATATGAGAAAAGAGAGAAAGCCGTTTGTTATATATACCCATTTATTACAAGGAAATTTGTCTAGCCTTCTGCTTTATACGTAATGCTTTTTATAGACAACCCCCAAGATTACTTACCAAAAAAACCTCCAACTTGCTTTACAATACCTGTCACTTGGTTCATCGCATTCATCATTTGTCCAGCTGTATTCATCATTTTATTTACATCATAGTTACCATCTGAGTTTTTAAATTGGGAAACAAAACTAGAAAATTGACTCGGTTGCTGTTGTTGTTTTTGTTTATTCTGCGTCGGGTACGGTTGTTTTGGTGGATAAAACATCGCTTGTTGATTTCCATAGGGAGATGGTGGTGGCATATAGTATTGTGAATTCATATAAGGTTGCTGTTGTTGATCCATATAGGGTTGCTGCTGTTGATTCGTATAGGGTTGCTGCTGTTGATCCATATAGGGCTGCTGTTGTTGTGGTTGATTCATAAACGACACTTCAAATGGCTGGTAATAATTTTGATTTCCATAATTAGGCTCGAAAGGATACATATTATACCGTAAATATGTATCCGTATTATATTGGTACATATTTTGCTGTGCATATGGATTAGATTGCTGATATACGTTAGATTGTTGAAACATGCATTCTCTCCTCCTTCACATAAGTTTCTACATATATAATATGTACTTGTAAAATAATTTGTGTGGCGGAGTCTCTGTCTATTTTTGTCGGAAGTTTAAATTTTTAAAAAATTAAAAAAGAAAACCCTTCCATGCTATGATAGTGAAGAAGAAGATTCTCATGGGGGAGGAATCAACATGGTATTAGGGGATTTAAAACAAGCGTTTTCTCAAAAAAAGGGGTATTACACAGAGAATGTAAATGAATTGTTAGACTTTGCGAGACATTGGTATCTCGAAGGAAGAATATGCATTTCAGATTACCGAACATTAATAAAAGAATTAGAAATAAACGGTGCAACAAAGCCTACAACAATGACAGAAGCATAAAAAAACAAGAGGGTTTCCCCTCTTGTTACTTACATTGCTCAATTATATTTTGCAAAGTATACGAAATGGCTTGATGTGTTTCAAAGAATCGCTTACCTTTACCTTTATTTACAAAACATTGCAAAACATTTGTCTGTAAATTATCGTACACTTGATCAATTTGCTGTACATGTATATACTTCGGTTTTTCTTCCTTAATCCATTTATAAGCTAATTCTTTCCACACTTTTAATTCCTCATCTACCATATCTACAAATGGTTTCATATCCTTATAAAAATCGTACTCAATCATTTCTCTTTTTTTCACATTCGCTTCATTATTATACTGCATGAGTTTTTCTGAAGATTGTATTAATGCTTCATACTTCATTTTATTCCCACCTTATTATGCACTCACTACGACGTTTTGAAATGCCTTCACCCAATTCCCTTTTTCTTCGTGATGCACTAATTTATTTTCCATATGCTCAATATGCATTTCTGTTATTTCTATTTTATTGCATATTTTTTCACTCGTATCCTTCAATGCATGATTCATTCTAATCCCTATATTCATTTCCAGCAAATCGAGAGAACTTAACATTTGATCCATTGTTTTCATTACATCTTCCTTCTGAACCATCGCCATATACAAAACGCCCCCTTCTTTGCTTTTCCTTTGTCATGTAATTTCGCCGAATGACTCCTCACTCCTGCTCACATGACAAAACTAGTTGTTATTCGTCAAAGAAATCATTTTGTATGTCATTTATAGAAATGGTAACAATACAAAAAGGAGGTGTATGAAAATGGCAAAGAACAAAAACGAAAAAAAGAAAAAACAAAACAAACAAAATAAACCCGAGACTGGCAACCCTAAGTTAGATGGTCCAAACTTCCCTGCTACATAAAGTGAAACTTTAATCCGCGGGTTTTTTGTTCATCCCCACTGATTATTAGCCTTCTCAATCGGGCTTTTACGGGCAGTTGATCCACACCTAAATTCTTTGCTTTCACTGAATTTTGAGACGTGGGTCTTACTGCCCGGCAAGTAGCGGGATAAAGTGAGACTTTAGCGCTTTTACAAAAAGCTAATTTCTGAAGCATCCTTAATCTCTTATATTCATTACGTTTTGAGATTAAATTCTTAGCATACACGGCAGGATTACTTCACATTAAGAAGTCCCGTCTTCATTTATGAAGACGGGACTTCTTTTTTATTATATCACGAACTCATCCATCCTTTTAACAAAACGATTTACGATAGAAGCAACATAGATTTGCTCCCTCTTTCTTTTATACCATTCTGTTATATCAACTTCACCCTTATACTCTTCCAGTAGAAACAACTCATTTATTTCCTTATCTCTACAAAACCAATCTCTCATACTTATTTCCTTATGTGCAACGACAGGATAAACCTCTCTAAGGGCTGGCGTACAAGATTTTCTAGCTTCTCTTACATAATATTCATAATCTGCTCTTGATCCTGTGTGTATAGTTTGCAATGCAAACCTATGGAATAAACTTTTATAATTCGGATGAAACAGTAACTCCGCTAATTTCTGCCCTAGTTCTATACGCTTTTGTAACGTTTCAAATTGATAAACTGAAAAACCATACATCCTCCCTTCAACAGTCGGAAAAATAACAGCACTAATATGAAGCATTTCTTGCAATTTAAAAAGTGCAGTATGGAATACATGTTTTTTAAAATATGCATTCTCAATAACTGGTCTTTGAATTTTATTTTGCTCATTTATAATAAGCGCTGTCATGAGCCTATTTATATCTTTTTTTTCCCAAAAATAAATCCATTCTTTTTCCATGAAAATTGATACGTTAAAATATTGTAACAAATAGAATAGTGGTACCTGCCTCCTCTTACTTTCTTCGTATAACAATAGCTGAGGAAATGCATCTAAAAAAATAATCCAATTCGCTTCTTCATAAGTCAGAAACAAATGTTTTTTTACTGTTTGAGGTAAAACAGTAGCATAATACCTCCCTTTTAAATCAGTCATATTCCATCCCGCATTTCTCGAGACCATACTTGCTAAAAAGGCCCACCTAATTTCACTGTTCCTTACATAATATTCTTGATAAGACTGTGTTCGAGAAATGTTGTCCATATTAGCCATTTCTATTTTCCTCTTAATGTTATAAACGATTGTTTTTTCTTCGTCTGTACAAACCATATTTTTACGATATTGTTTAATTTTCTCATAATCATTCCATGTAAACATAAATAAGTCATCATACCTTTCTTCAAAAAGGTCACATCTTTTTTCATTTTTTGATATAATCACCTTTGTAAGTAATTCTTAACAAGTTGGGAGTGGACACACTATGACCATTCGTTACCCAAATGGAAAAAGGTACAATCAAGCTTCACTACCTCCTAAAACACCAATAAAAAAACATACTTATAGTAATAGAGGTATGTCCCTTGAAGAGGAATTGAATGAAACAAATCAATATTACTTAACCCATAATATTGCATGTGTACATAAAAAACCTACACCTCTTCAAATTGTAAAAGTAGATTACCCCGCTCGAAGTGCTGCAGTGGTAAAAGAAGCGTATTTTAAACAACCTTCTACAACGGATTACAACGGTGTATACAAAGGGAAATACATCGATTTTGAAGCGAAGGAAACAAAAAACAAAACTAGTTTCCCACTTCAAAACTTCCACCTTCATCAAATTGAACATATGAAGCAAGTAATTGCTCATAATGGAGTTGCATTTGTTATTATTAAATTTACACTTTTTGATGAATTTTATTTACTCGATGCGAAACATATTATTGCATTTTGGAACCGTCAAAATAATGGTGGGCGTAAGTCAATTACGAAAGAAGAAATAGAAGTGCATGGATCATTGTTATCATGCGGTTATCACCCTCGGATTGATTATATCCGTGTACTAGACACGGTTTATTTTTCGTGATAGAGTCATCACTAAGGCTCTTTTTTCGACTTTTGAGGGAGAGAATGAAAGGTAGGAGAAAGTATAATGTCAGATAATTATCGTTCTCGTACAGAACGAAATCATGCGAAAAATCAAACGGAAGAAACAAATAAAGAAAAAAAACCAAAGAAAAAAGGCTCCTTTTTCAAGAAGTTCCTTATAGGTTGTCTACTTCTTGGTATCGTTGGTCTCGTAGCTGGCGTTTCCGCTTTCTTTGTTATGGTAAAGGACGCTCCAAAATTAGACAAATCAAAACTTGTCAATCCTTTATCAACAAAATTTCTTGATAAGAACGGAGATTTCTTCTATGAATATGGTGCGGAAAAACGAACCCATGTTACTTACGATCAAATTCCAAAAGTAGTTGAAAATGCATTCCTTGCAACTGAGGATTCACGTTTCTATGACCATAATGGAATTGATTTTAAACGAACTACAAAAGCAGTTATGGAAAATGTCACTGGTGGTTTCGGTTCCCAAGGTGGTAGTACGATTACACAACAAGTAGTTAAAAACTATTTTCTAACGATGGAAAAAACCGCAAAACGAAAAGTGCAAGAATGGTACTTATCTTACAAATTAGAGCAACAATACTCTAAACATGAGATTTTAGAAATGTACTTAAATAAGATTAACTTAGGTAACCGTTCGTACGGTATTGCAACAGCAGCCAAAAAATATTATAACAAAGATTTAAAAGACTTGCAGTTACATGAAGCTGCGATGCTCGCTGGTTTACCCCAAGGTCCTAATATTTATGATCCAACAAAAAAAGAAAACGTTGAACGAGCTACACAACGTCGTAACGTCGTATTATCATTAATGAATCGACATGGTTATATAACAAAAGATGAAATGAATAACGCAATGAAAATCTCTGTAACTGAGGGTCTTCAACCGGCTTCAGAAGTAACTGAGATGAAGTATCAAGCATTTTTAGATGCTGTTGTAAAAGAAGTTGAAAAAGAATATCCCGATATAAATATCGGTTCAGATGGTTTAACGATTCATACAACACTTGACCAAGATGCTCAAGATTATGCTGAAAAAATTATGGATGGCAATCTTATTAAGTATCCGAACGATCAATTCCAAGGATCATTCGTATTTATGGATACACAATCTGGGGAAGTTCGAGCAATTGGGGCTGGGCGTAAAGAAAGTAGATCTACTTTCAAAGGTCATAATATGGCAACTGATTTAAAACGCCAAGTTGGTTCAACAATGAAACCAATTTTCGACTACGGTCCAGCATTCGAGAATTTACAATGGTCTACATACCATCAATTAAACGACTCAGAGTATACGTATTCCAATGGAAAGAAAATACGAAATGCAACAAAGAGTTACAAAGGTGACGTTTCACTACGTGAATCTTTGAAAAAATCATTAAACATCCCGGCTTTAAAGACAGCTCAAGCGGTTGGCCTTCCTAAGTCACAAGCGTTTGCTGAAGGCTTAGGTATGACATTTAAAGACGGCAAAACATATGAATCAACAGCAATTGGTAGTAACGATAGTTCTCCATTACAATTAGCAGGTGCATATGCAGCCTTTGGTAATGATGGTAACTACAATAAACCGCACTTCGTAAAAGAAGTCATCTTCCCAGACGGGAAAAAGAAAAATTTTAAACCGAAAGAACAACGTGCGATGCAAGACTACACAGCTTACATGATTACTGACGTTCTTCGCGACGTAGTAAAACCTGGTTCTGGTGGTACAGGTCCAACAGCATACGTTTCTGGTGTTGACGTAGCCGGTAAAACAGGTACGCAGAACTTTGATGAAGACGTTCTTAAAAAATATGGTATTCCAGCTGATGCAAATAGAGATAGCTGGTTCGCTGGATATACACCACAATATACAATGGCTGTTTGGACTGGTTACGAAAAGGATGGTCCAGAAAATTACATTGGTGATCGCTCTACTAGAATTGCACAACAAATGTTCCAAGTAATGATGAGCAAATTCGCTACAGATAAATCCCGTTTCGAGCGTCCTTCTTCTGTACAAGAAATAAACGGAGAGTTATACGTAAAAGGTGCGAAAAAAGATGCAATTAAAGAAATTAAAGTAGATGCACCTAGTGGTCTTAATGTCACTTTCGATGGCGCTAGTACTGTTACACTAAACTGGTCTGGACCAACAGAAGTTGATGCGTATGCAGCAAGCTATAAAGCGACTGACGGTTCAAGTGGTAGCCTATCAATAAGTGGTACGACAGCTTCTCTTGGTGGTATTAAACCTGGCGTTACTTACAGCTTCTCTGTAGTAGCGAAAAAAGGTACTGGAACAAGCCCTGCAATTGGTGCATCCTTCACTGCACCTGGCGGAACTCCAGACCCGAAGAAAGCTGAAGAAGAGGCTGCCAAAAAGAAAGCCGAAGAAGAAGCTAAGAAAAAAGCTGATGAGGAAGTACAGAAAAAAGCTAATGAAGATAAACAAAAACAAGAAGAAGCTAAGAAAAAAGCTGATGAAGAGCAGCGTAAACAACAGCAACAGCAACAACAAGAACAACAACGTAAACAACAAGAAGAAGCTCAGAAAAAGGCTGCTGAAGAAGAAGCTGCTAGAAAGAAAGCCGAAGAAGAAGCTGCTAGAAAGAAAGCGGAAGAAGAGGCTGCTAGAAAAAAAGCTGAAGAAGAGCAACACAAGCAACAAGAACAACAACAAAATACCGGAGGAGATACACCTCACGCAGACGGAAATGTTGTCACAACAGAGTCTTAATACACAAAAAAGAAGTCCTTTCTCTTAACGAGAAAAGGACTTCTTTTTTGTTATCATTTTCTTAACATATAGCTTTTCTATTTCAATATACAACTGCGCTAACTGAATATAGGAATGATAATTATTCGGTTTCTTTATAATGAACGAATATCGCTCCATAAAATTAACTGGTTGTACTTCCAATTTACTCGTATAAGCTTCCATTTCATTTAAACTATGAACAGGTTGCTCATTTAGCCAATATATAATCGATAACAAATGTGCCGCAAAAAGAATCATTGGACCTTCAGCTTCTTGCTTATTTCTGTTTCGGAATAGTGTAGCAATGTCCTCATGCTTACTTTTCCATACATTCAACAGTACAGGAATACTATTTTCAATTTCATTCCACGGCTCATATTGTCTTTCAATATCAAATATAAAGTAAGTATTTTGTATTATTTCTTCAAAAGACTGATCTGTATGATACATAATCGAAGTTACGCTTTCTGTAAAAAATGGTAAGCACCGAAATTCTTTCGGTATTTCTATAACTCGCTCCATCCTTTATTTCCCCTTCATTCGCTTCTTTCCTTCACGACACACTTCTAGTAATCGGCACTCTTCACATTGTGGTCGCTGTGCTTTACAGTGGTAACGCCCAAAGAAAATCATACGATGATGTGTAACGCCCCATTCATCCATCGGAACTTTCTTCATTAATGTCTTTTCTACTTCTAACACCGAATCTTTCCACCTACAAATCGCTAACCGTTTACTCACTCTCTCTACATGCGTATCAACAGCAATCGCTGGAATTCCAAATGCAACCGAAACAACTACATTCGCTGTCTTTCTTCCTACTCCTGGTAATTTCGTCAACTCGTCACGGTCTTCTGGAACTTTCCCGTTATAATCATCTAGCAACATCTGGCACAATTTTTGAATATTTTTCGCCTTATTTCTAAACAATCCAATGGAACGTATATCTTGTTGTAATTCTTCTAAAGACACGCTTAAATAATCTTCCGGTGTTTTATATTTTTGAAATAAATTTTTCGTCACTTTATTTACAAGTGCATCTGTACATTGTGCAGATAACGCCACCGCGATTACTAATTCAAATGGATTATCATGAATTAATTCACAATGTGCTTCTGGATACATATCCGCCATTGTGTCTAAACAATAGCGAATTTGCGTTTTATTTAACATATACTTCCTCCTACATTACTGCTCCAACCAATTATAAAAAGGCACTTTCCCAGTAAATTTCGTCTCTTGTTTTGTCGTTTGCTGCGTTCGTTGTTGATTTGCTCTAAATTTCCGTCCTTGGTTTTGGGCTTGATCTACTGTTTTAATACCATTCTTTTTCCACTCAAATAAAATACGATCAATATATCGGAAATTAAGCTTACCGCTCATTACAGCTTCCCTGAGGGCCGCTTGAATTAAATTCGGATGATGTTGATCTTGATCTTCCCACATACCCAACGTTTCACATTCAAACGGAGAAAGTGGTCTTCCAAATTCTTTTTCAAATACTGTATATAAATTTACTTGCAGTTGTTTTATTTCTTTTTGTTCTTCCTCTATTGATTCGTTCATTAAGAAATGCAATATTTTTTCCCATAGCGGTTGTAAAGAATAACTTTCACACATCATCGCTTCTGATTTTTGTCCACCTTCTAGTGATAAAAAACCTTTTTGAATCAATGTCTGAATTACTTCCATACATTTCATTTCAGTAATCGTCATCCGTTCTGAAATCTCTGACGGAGTCGGAAACGAATTGCCCGATTCTAAAAATGTGTGTACATGAAGTACAACCATAAATTCCATTTCATTTAACCCTAATTTTTTATAATGCATCATAAGTAATTTTGGAATTGCAATGCTTCCCTGCTCAAACCACTGTAACATCATTTTCTTTTTCATCACCAAACACCTCGCTCTCTAGTATAACACACCTTTCGCTATTTCTTTTTGCCACAATTCGTCAAAAAAACCTTCCTATTATGTAGGAAGGTTTTTTGTATTGCGTTAATAAAATATACAATTAAGCTTGCACTTTACTTTTCATAAACGTATGAATGCGTTCTAATGCTTTCTCTACTTGTTCAAGAGATGTCGCATATGATAAACGAACGTTATTTGGAGCACCAAATCCTGTACCTGGTACAAGAGCCACTTTTTCCTCTTCTAATAGAGCTTTTGCCCAATCATCCACAGTTTCGTATCCTGATAAAGCTACAGCTTCTTTTACATTAGGGAATAAGTAAAATGCACCTTGTGGTTTAATGCAAGTAAATCCAGGGATTTGAATTAATTTATCATAAATAATGTTTAATCTTTCTTCAAATGCTTGACGCATTGTTTCTACAGGTTCTTGTGAGCCTGCATATGCTGCAATTGCGCCGTATTGAGCGATTGAAGTAGGGTTTGACGTACTATGACTCGCTAAGTTCGTCATCGCTTTAATAAGCTGCTTATTTCCTGCTGCATATCCAATACGCCATCCTGTCATAGAATGAGATTTAGATACACCATTAATAATAAGTGTTTGTTCTTTTAATGCATTAGAAAGCTGGGCAATCGAAGTATATTCTGCTCCACCATAAATTAATTTTTCATAAATTTCATCTGAAACGATTAAAATATCGTGTTCTAAACATACTTCTCCAAGCTGTTGTAATTCCTCTTTGCTATAAATCATTCCTGTTGGATTGCTCGGTGAATTAATAATAACTGCTTTCGTTTTCTCTGTAATTGCCTCACGCAGCTGCTTCGCTGTAATTTTGTACTCATTGTCTTCCAGGCCTTCTACGTAAACTGGCTTACCTCCAGCAAGCTTTACTTGCTCAGGATAACTTACCCAATAAGGAGTTGGGATGATAACTTCATCTCCTTCATCAAGTAACACTTGGAATAATGTATATAATGCATGCTTTGCACCGTTACATACAATAATTTCAGATGGATCATACGCAATTCCTTGATCACGTGTAAACTTCTTCACAATTTCTTGTTTTAACGCTTGTAATCCACCTGTTGGTGTATACTTCGTATGTCCTTCTAACATCGCTTTATGTGCAGCATCCATAATATGTTCTGGCGTATTAAAGTCAGGTTCTCCTGCCCCTAATCCAATTACATCATGACCTTCTGCTTTTAATGCTTGTGCCTTTGCTGTAATTTCTAAAGTTGCAGATGGTGTTAAAGCAGCTACTCGCTTTGCTAATTTCATTTGTAGTTCCCCCTACATCTATTTTTCAATGCTGTAGTGACCAGCATAAGCCCCATTTTGAAACTCTAAATAATAATACGTATAACGATCTTCCTGATCAATATATGTAATTTCCCACAACGGAATATCGTTTTGAGCACCTAATTTTACTTTTATAATTTCTTTTGGCTTTGGCTTTGGCTCATCACCTTTTCCTGTAGCTTGTTCAGCCAACTTTTGCAAAGCTTCTTTTTCAGGAATACCTTCACTCTTTTTCTTCACAAGGACATTCCCTTTTTTATTAGGCACCCAAACAATAATTTGTTCTCCTTTTTCGTCTACACCTTGTACGACTGTATATGAAGAATTTCCATTATAATAATCAACAGATTTTACTTTTGTAAGCTTTGCCTTTTCTTTTGCAATTTCTACAGATTTTTCCTCTTTATGGATTTTCTTTTCCATTGCTTTATTGTAAACATACGCCCCATATATTCCGCTAGCAACGATTACGATAACGATTGCAAAGATCCACTTTTTCATTGTATCACTACGTTCTGTAAATCGTAAATACAGCTATTTCTTTATCTTTTTCGTCTAATGCTAATCCGAACATGAGGTCCTGTTCTTTTAACGTACGATTCAAACTATCAACAATTTTATACAAGTCAGACGAATATTTAATACGCGTCGTTGATAGGACTTCGATTTTCTTATCCATGAAAAAACTCCTCCGTTACACAAAAATTTCTAATTATAGAAGAACGCAATACGGTTACAATAAGAGTACATTCTTTACAACCCCTGCTTCATCACCCATCTATTATAGCAGGACATGTACTGCAAAAAAAGGTTTCAAGTCGAAAACCAATACATTTTGTATACAAGAAGTAAGAAAAATAAAATTCCTCCTACCCACATTTTTTACGCCTGAAGCTTAAATGTACTTCAGGCGTATTTTTCTTCCAATTTTATTTATTTGGCCATGCCTTTAATTGTTCTAATAATTCTTCTAGAGGGCCTTCATAAAGCGGAACAGTTGGGATTGATTGTAAAAAACGTTTTCCATAAGAAGCGCTTATCAAACGACGGTCTAATACAAATACTGTTCCGGTATCTGTACTTGTTCTAATCAGACGACCAAATCCTTGTTTGAAACGCAAGATTGCTTGCGGGAGTGCTAACTTAGCGAATACGTCCTCTCCTTGATTTTTTAAACACTCTCCTTTTGCTTCCATCATCGGTTGATGAGGAGGCGTAAAGGGAAGCCGTACAATAACAAGACAACTAAGGGCATCTCCAGGTATATCTATCCCTTCCCAAAAACTACTTGTTCCTAACAAAATCGATTTGTCGAACTCTTGAAATTTACGAATGAGACGACTTCGGCTCTTATTATTTACACTTTGCGTTAATAATAAATACCCCTCTAATTCTTCATTATTTTTCAAATTCGTATACGCTTCTTTCAACATTTCATACGAAGTGAATAAAACAAGCATTCTACCTTTTGTAGCTTTCGCTATTTTTGCAATATGTGCCGATACAGATTCAATATATTCTTCATTACTTGCTTGCTTAATAAAAGGCACATCTGTTGAAACCATTAATTTCATCTGTTCTTCAAAACGGAATGGTGATGGAACCTGTAATGTATTGGGAGCAAAATCATGTAAACCTAGCTCCTCTTTTATATAGTCAAATGAATCGTTTACTGTTAACGTTGCTGATGTGAAAATAACACTCTTTTTCTGTGTTAAAAATTCATCCGCAAGCCTTTCACCAATATGAACAGGCTGTGCATATAAAACGGTTGAATGAATTGTTCCCTTCGTTTCAGTCTCCATCCATGTCACGTATGAATTTTTTTCTAAAATGAGTAATTGTAAAGATTGTTCCATCTTTCTCAACAACTCAATTAAATGCATAAATTCACCTGTAACAACATGCATCTCCCATTCTAATTTACTTTGCAATATATCAACTTGCTTCTCAAGTGTAGTCAATAATTTTCTTACATCGTATACAAAACGATTTGTTAACTCGGTAATGCTATCCCATAACTTACCTTTCTCTACTTCCGTGTTATATCGATAAATGAGTGGCATATTGCTTATCCCTTGTTCCTGCTTTGTTTGTTTAAAGATGAAAGCACGTAACATTTGGAATAGCTCATCCGCATCAAATTTCAATTCCTTCAAACTATGACTCACCATACGGAAAGTCGAACGAGAGGCTTGCTCTGATTTTTTCATCATTTTATATACTTTAGAAAGTACATCATCTGTTTCTAGCGTACCAAGACGAGATAAAACTAATTGAAAATACATACAGGAGAACTGTTCACCTAATGTTCTACTCGCCGCTTCCTCGATATGATGAGCTTCATCAAAAATAATATGTTCACATGAAGCAAATAGTGGTTCTTCACTTGAAAAATCTTGAAATAATAACGCATGATTTGTAATAACGATATCTGCAAATAATGCTTTATTCTTTGCTCGTTGATAAAAACAACGGCTATACCAGTTGCTTTGCATCCCGCCTGGACTATGTACATCACTACAAATGCGGTTCCAAAGTAACTTTCCGCCCTCAGGAATATTTAATTCATCACGATCGCCAGTTTCTGTTTGCAATAACCACACTAAAATTTTTGCCTTTGTGAGCGCCATATCATAATTTTTCTCTTCCTCTTGCAAAGCATATTCAAATTTATGTAGACAAAGATAATGCTTTCTTCCTTTCAAAAGAGCTACTTCAAATGAAAATGGCATTATTTTCTGTAATAATGGAATTTCTTTTTCTAATATTTGTTGTTGCAGTTGTACTGTTTGGGTACTTATGATGACAGGTTCTTCTTTTTTCGTTGCAAAATAAATACTTGGAAGTAAATATGCAAGAGTCTTCCCTGTTCCTGTTCCTGCTTCAATTAGTGAAAACCTAGAATCTCTTAGTGCTGTATATATTTCCTTCATCATAATCTGTTGGCTTTCTCTTTTTTCAAACTTTGGCATATTCAATTCCAGGTTATCGATTGCCTTATGCAAGAAAGCATCAAATTTAGACGAACATGTTTCACTGAGATTTAAAGCATAATTCCGTTTTCGAAGCGCAATATTTCGATACACTTCATACCCCTCTGCCGCTTTTCTACCATGCATCATTTTCTTTAAAATATTTTCAGAAAGTACATCCGCTATATCACTTTGAAAAACATCGCTCAATTCATAGAGCGATTGCAAGGTGACAAGTGGTAACTTTTCAATTTCATTTAAAAATTGTAAAAATAATTCCGCTGTTGCAAGAGCATCACTATCCGCACGATGCGGTTGATCGTGCTCTAATTCATGTTGTTTAGCTAAATCACGTAATTTATAACTATCAGCCGTCGGCAAAAGAATTTGCGCCAACTCAACTGTATCAACTTTCGGACAATGTACTTCTGTATATCCAGCCTGCCTTAATTCTTCCGTTAAAAAATTCCAATCAAAGTGAACGTTATGTGCAACGAAAGCTGCACCTTGCAATAGCTCAACAACCATCGGGGCTACATCTTGAAATAACGGGGCTTGCTTAACCATACTCTCATCAATCCCTGTTAATTCTGTAATAAATGGCGGAATCTCTCTCTTCGGATTAATAAAAGATGAAAAAATCTCTAATATCTCTCCATCTTCCACTACAACAGCTGCGATTTGGGTAATTTTATCCTTCCCGTCCTTCCAGGAGTTCCCTGTCGTCTCTAAATCCACAACGACATAACGCTTACTCATATATGTAACACCTCAATTTCTTACCTATCAAACGCAAAATTATATAATGTTACTATACCACGTTTTATCTCATCTTAATGAAAAGATGCACAAAAAAGCTACCTCCGTAATAGAGATAGCCTTCTTACTTATAATATCGTACCCGCTTTTTCAGCGCCTAACATTTGGATAATTTGATTATTATCGTCTAATACTGCAATTTTCGGCTCTTGGTTATGAATATTTTCTTCTGCCACTAAACCGTAGCAAATAATAATAACTTTATCCCCTGGCTGTACAAGCCTTGCAGCTGCACCATTTAAACAAACAACACCGCTACCGCGTTCTCCTTTAATAACATATGTCTCTAAGCGCGCACCATTATTGTTATTTACAATTTGTACTTTTTCATTTTCTACAAGATTTACTGCATCCATTAAATCTTCATCAATTGTAATACTACCTACATAATTTAAATTTGCTTCTGTTACCGTAGCGCGATGTAACTTCGCTCTCATCATTGTGCGAAACATAGATGCTCCCCCTTATTTAACCGTTAATGTTATATTGTCAATTAATCGTACATTCTCAAATTTAACTGCAATTGCTAAAATCATTCGTCCTTCAATTTTATCTATTACTTGTAGTGAAGGATAGGCATATAAATCAGCATAATCTACAGTGCCTTTCGTATACGTCTCAATATACTCTTTCACAAGAGTTGTAATGATTTCTGCATTACGTTCGCCTGCTTCAATTCTTTCTTTCGCTTTACATAGACTGCGGTATAAATGAGGAGCCTCTTCACGCTCTTCTTGTGATAAATACACGTTACGAGAACTTTTCGCTAATCCATCTACTTCCCTTACAATATCCACTGGTACGATCGTAACCGGAATATTAAAATCAGCGACAAATCCTTCAATGACAGCAACTTGCTGTGCATCTTTCATACCGAAATAAGCACGCGTTGGCAATGTAATATTAAATAGTTTCATTAGTACAGTCGCAACTCCAGCGAAATGACCAGGTCTTTGTTTGCCACATAATACATCGGTACGTTTCACAACTGCTACTGTTGTCGTTTGTTCTGCTGGATACATTTCTTCTACGCTCGGATAAAATAAATAATCTACACCGTTTTCTTTTGCTACATTTTCATCTCTATCAATATCACGAGGGTATCGATCTAAATCTTCATTTGGCCCAAACTGTAGTGGATTGACAAACACGCTTAAAACTACAATTTCATTTTCTGCTCTTGCCTTACGTAATAAAGTCGCATGACCTTCATGTAAATAACCCATCGTTGGAACAAAACCAATACTTTTTCCACTTATACGAAGTTCGTTTGTAATTTGCTGCATCTCTTGTACTGTAGTTACGATTTTCATTATTGTTTTCCTCCGTATAACGCTAAGCATTCTTCCTCTTTCATTGTGAATGAATGTTTTTCTTCTGGAAATTGCCCTGTCTTTACTTCAGTAACGTATTGTGAAATCCCTCGCACAATCTCCTCTTGAACAGACGTATATTGCTTTACAAATTTCGGAACACGATTTACGCCGTATGAGATAAGATCATGATAAACAAGTACTTGCCCATCTACTTTTTTCCCTGCTCCAATTCCAATCGTCGGAATTGTTAGTTGCTTCGAAATTAATTCCGCTAACTGCATTGGCACACATTCTAACACAAGCGCTATCGCACCAGCTTCCTCACATCTCTTCGCATCTTCTATTAATTTTTTTGCACTTTCAGCATCTTTTCCTTGTACTTTATACCCACCTAGTACTCCTACAGATTGAGGAGTTAAGCCTAAGTGTGCCACGACAGGAATTCCCGCATTCGTCAAGTAATGAATAGTTGATACCACTTCCCCTGCACCTTCTACCTTCAGTGCATGAGCACCACTCTCTTGAACAATGCGGCGTGCATTCACCATCGTATCTTGAGGCGAAACATGATACGACATAAATGGCATATCAGTTACAATAAACGTCTCTTTCGCTCCTCGGCGTACAGCTTTCGTATGATGAATCATATCCTCTACTGTTACAGGTACTGTTGAATCGTAGCCGAGCACAACCATCCCAAGGGAATCTCCAACTAGAATCATATCAACTTCAGCTTCTTCTGCTAACTTAGCAGACGGATAATCATACGCCGTTAGCATCGTAATCGGCTCACCTTGCTCTTTCATCTTCAAAAAATCTGTTTTTGTTTTCAAAAACTACTCCTCCTTTATACAGGAGAGAGGAGATGGCCGAAATCATATAAAAAACCCCTCTGGCCATAAAAGGGCAGAAGGGTTGTGTGTTAGTCGGCATTATTCATCCCTCTGTCCCAGTCCGTTATTGGATCAAGGCAGAATCCAAGTTATTATTTTTCGTATTGCTTCGAATCATGGTGCAGTTCGCTCTGATACTGCCCACATTCGAACTAATTATAGCAAACTCCAAAAAGGAATTACTACATTTTTTTGAAAAAATAATTTTTTATTTCCATTAAGGTATGTGAAATTTTTTTATAAATAACTCAATCATAGAAAGATAAAGCTTTGTTTAAAATGCCTCGTATAACTCTTAAACTAATGATGCAGGTTAATTGAGAAACGTACTTACAAAAGGAGAATTGCGAATGTTTATGAACAAATGGTTATTTCCATTCACCGGTTTGCTTCTGATGCTTGTAGGGATGATAACTTTTAGCTCCTTCCATGCATTTGCCTCAGTTAACGTCGTAACACAACTTATCGATTCAACGAAAGTAATTGAGGTCGAACTGAATGATGATTACTTTCATCCAAACGTCATCACCATTCCAATTGAAGAGTCAACAACATTGTTATTAAAAAACAAAGGTAAGAATGAACACACCTTTACAGTAAAAAAACTCGGCATTGATGTCATAGTCGAGTCAGGAAAAGAAAAAAACATTACCGTGAAACCTAAAAATACTGGTACATATGAATTAATATGCCGGTACCATCTTCTTAAAGGAATGGAAGGCAAAGTAATAGTCAAATAAAAAGAAGTTCCAAAAAGGAACTTCTTTTACTTAATTTCGATATCCGCAGAATGAATGTGATGTACTTTCCCTTCATGGTCCTCCAGAAGCAATACACCATCCTCTGTAATTCCTTTTGCTACCCCTGTAATTGTCTCTCTCATCGTTCGAGCGGTAATTTCTTTCCCGATGCTCACAGCGTAACTTTCCCAAAGAATTTTAATGACAGAGAAACCATTTTGTAAATACTCTTCATATAATTTTTCTAGTTGTAAAAAGATTTGTTGCATAAGCTCTGCACGAACAATCGGCTCACCGGATTCAATCGCTAAAGAAGTAGCAATATGTTGAATTTCCTCATCAAAATGTTCTTGCTTTTGATTCGCATTAATACCAATGCCCATAATGACAGCATTAATTTTATCAGGATCTGCCTGCATTTCTGTTAATATACCTACAGCCTTTTTACCTTGAATTAAAATATCATTCGGCCATTTTATTCCTACGTTTACACCCGTGCACTTTTCAATTGCTTGTGCAACGCTAACAGCCGCTAATAAAGTAAGTTGTGGTGCATGATGAACCGGGATTGATGGACGTAAAATAATACTCATCCAAATTCCTGTTCCTTTTGGTGAATGCCATTTCCTGCTTAAACGACCTCTGCCGGCTGTTTGTTCTTCTGCCACAACAATCGTTCCTTCTTCTGCACCTTCATAAGCAAGTTTTGCTGCAATATGCTGCGTAGATTCAACAGACTCTTCAAAATATACCGTTCTACCAATATGTTTCGTTTGTAACCCTAACTGAATTTCATTAGCAGTCACTTTGTCTGGCTTACTCGCAATTCGATAACCTAATCGACGCACAGCTTCAAGTTCATATCCCTCATTCCGAAGGTCCTCCATATGTTTCCACACAGCGGTTCTTGAACAACCAAGTTTATCACTAATCGTTTGGCCAGATACAAACGTGCCATCCGCTTCTGAAAAAACTTGCAATAACTGCTTTCTTATAGTAGATTGCATTCTTGCAGCCACTCCCTTATACACTCTTTCTCATTACCTACGTTTCCTTGTACGATTGCTTCTTCAATTTTTTGAATCATTTCAGCAACCCACGGACCAGGCTTTTTATTTGCCCAATTTAATAAATCATTCCCAGTCACATTCATTTCTTGGCGACTCTTTATTGGCAATTTTTCAAACAACGTTTGTACCCGTTTAACAGATGTATTATCATAGCTTTCAATCATCGCTTCATATACTCTTTCTGCCATTTCAGCGATATGAATTCCCGTTTTATAAAGAAGAACTGTATCCCAATCCTTCTCCTTTCTCGTACGGATTGTTAATAAAACTGCAACGATATCTTTTATTTTTTTATTCGAAAACTTCCATTGACGTAAAAAGACAGATGGATGCTCTTCTCCAATACAATATAAGAAAAATGCCCATGCCTCAATATCCGTTTCAAAAGAATCCCAGTTATACTGCGTAGCTTTTAACAATCTCTCTTCTGACATTTGTAAATATGGTAGATGAGAAAATAGCTTCGTTTCTACTAATTCTTGCAAGCCCTTCACGCAATATGTACCAGTTAACAGTTTCTCAAACTCCACTGTAATTCGCTCAATTGCAATATGTTCTAGCAAATGTCCATATGTTTCTATTGCTTGTTTCGTTTTCATTTCTAAAGAAAAACCTAACGTACTTACGAAACGAATACCACGCATCATTCGCAGGGCGTCTTCTTGAAAACGATCCGCAGCATTGCCAACCGTCACAATTTCTCTCTTTTGAATCGCTTGCTGTCCAGCAAATAAATCAACCATTTTGCCTTCTTCTGTCATCGCAATTGCATTCATTGTGAAATCACGACGTTTTAAATCCTCTTCTAATGAACGAACAAATTGAACACTACTAGGTCTTCGAAAATCTTCATATTCGCTCTCTGTTCGAAAAGTGGTTACCTCATAAGGTTCACCATTTTCTACCACAATTACAGTTCCATGCTCAAGACCAACAGGAACATGTCTTGGAAATATAGCCATCACTTCTTCTGGTAAAGCAGATGTCGCAATATCAATATCTCCAATCGGCCTATCGATAATAAGATCTCGTACGCTTCCGCCGACAAAGTAGGCCTCATGTCCTTGTTGCTTTAAAGTCTCAATAATAGAACTAGCTTTTTTAAATCTTTCCATTTTTGTCATCCCTTAGTACATCATAGTAAATCGTTTCATATTGTGAGACGATTTTTTCAGAGCGGAACTGCTCGTAAACACTTGCTCTTGCTCGCTCTCCCATATTACGGTGAAGTTCTTCATCCTTTAATAGCTGAATGGCTTGATTTGCCACTCCTGCTGGATTGCCAACTTCACATAAATATCCTGTTTCACCATGTTGAATGACTTCTGGAATACCTCCAACCCTTGTTCCGATACAAGGCACACCACACGCCATCGCTTCTAATAAAACAAGACCAAAACTCTCCTTCTCTGATAGAAGCAACATTAAATCACTCATTGCAAGTAGCTCTGCAACATTATCTTGCTTCCCTAAGAATAAGACGCGATCTTCAATATGTAAATTTTTCACTAACTGTAAAATCGTGCAAAATTCTGGTCCATCTCCAACAAGAAGCAACTTCGCATCTACTTCTGTAACAACTTTGGCAAATGCCTGAACAACATCTTGCACGCGTTTCACTTTACGGAAATTTGAAATGTGAATTAGTATCTTTTCACTCTCACTTATACCGTATTCTTTCTTTAATTGAGACATATCACGCTTGAAATATACACGCTCGTCTATAAAGTTATATACCGTTTGAATGTTTTTATTTGGTTTTACAAGCTCATGCGTTTCGCTAATCAATGAATGCGAGACAGCCGTCACAACATCAGATTGCTCAATACCAAAACGAATTAAATTATTTAGCGAAGGGTCGGAACCTAACACAGTAATATCTGTTCCATGCAAGGTTGTAACAATTTTAATACGCTCCCCAATCATTTGTTTTGCTAAATAAGCACAAATGGCATGTGGTATTGCGTAATGCACATGTAAAATATCTAGGTTCTCTCTTTGTGCAACCTCTGCCATTTTACTCGCTAACGCTAAATCGTATGGTGGATATTGAAATACAGAGTATTGACTTACCGTCACTTCATGAAAATAAATGTTTGGATACACTTTATTTAATCGGAATGGTAAACCCGATGTAATAAAGTGTATTTCATGCCCGCGTTCCGCTAATTGCTTTCCTAATTCTGTTCCAACAACTCCAGAACCACCTACAGAAGGATAACATGTAATACCTATTTTTAATTTCATTTACATCCCCCTACTAAATCAGCATGTAATAAAACCGGTTTCTTACTCTTAAATCCCTCGGCATATAAGACTCCAACTTCTTTTCCAAACATTTTCTCTCGAGCGACCACAGTTTCAACGTAACCTTCTGTTAACGGCGTTTTCACACCATCACTACCTGTTAAAAACTGACTTTCATATGCTTCTAATGCTTCCACTTTTATAGAAAGGTACTCACTTATATCTATACAAAAATTCGGTTTATGAAAACCATTAATCATATAATAATAAAAAGACTCCACGCGATGTGGCGAAACCTCTGGCATATATTTACGAATTCCCGCTGAAAAAATAGCTTCTTCCACAAGTTTTGCACAATTTGCATGATCTGGATGACGATCTTCATAATACGGCGCAAAAACTAGTTTTGGTTTATATGTACGAATCACCTTTACAATTTCACGTATATACTCTTCTTTCATATACAAACCACGGTCTGGCATCGCTAAATTCAGTCTCGTTTTTACTCCCATTATACGAGCTGCCGCCTTTGCTTCTTCTTTTCTCAATTCTATCGTTCCATTAGAAGAAAGGTCAGCTTCTGTTAAATCACAAATACCTACTTCATACCCTTGCTTCGTATATTTAGCAATGGTACCAGCCATGCCGATTTCAACATCATCGGCATGAGCACCAAACGCTAATATATGTAATCCACTCATAATTGTTCCCCTCATTTTCTAAACTTGCGGTAATCTAAATCTCCTCGCTCTAATGCGTGCATTAACATTTCAGCACTTGCCATATTCGTTGCAAGTGGAATCGCATATACATCACATAAACGAAGCAATGCATTTACATCTGGTTCATGCGGCTGAGCAGTTAGTGGATCTCGGAAAAAAATCACCATATCCATATCGTTTTTTGCAATCATGGCACCAATTTCTTGATCGCCACCAAGAGGACCCGACTGAAATCTTGTTACAACTAAACCAGTTGCCTCCATAATACGAAGTCCTGTCGTCCCTGTTGCAAAAAGTTCATGTTGTTCAAAAATTGGTTTATATGCATACGCAAACGAAACCATATCATTTTTCTTTTTGTCATGTGCGATTAAGGCAATTTTCATCCGTTTTCTCCCCTTTAGTCGATAATATTTTCTAATCCGTACACAAGATGATCAAGGTTCATTACTGTATCAATTGATAGTTTTACACCTGACATAAAGGATGCACGATTGAATGAATCATGACGAACTGTTAACATTTGTCCATCTCCACCAAACATTACTTCTTGGTGTGCAATAAGACCTGGTAAACGTACACTATGAATGTGAATGCCGTCTACATTTGCACCACGAGCACCTTCTAATTGCTCTACTTCATTCGGATGACCTTGCTGCTTTGATTCACGGTTTTGACGAATTAGCTCTACTGTTTTGACAGCTGTACCAGATGGTGCATCTAATTTTTGATCATGATGCAATTCAATTACTTCAACATCTTGGAAGTACTTCGCTGCCATTTGTGAGAATTTCATCATAAGAACTGCACCAATTGCAAAGTTTGGAGCGATAATTGTTCCTACTGCTTTTTCTTTCGCATTCTCTGTTAATTGCTTTAGTTCTTCTTCTGTAAATCCAGTTGTACCAATAACAGAACGAAGTCCACGCTCAACTGCTAGTGTAACGTGTTGTTTCCCAACTTCTGGCGTTGTTAAATCTAACAACACATCAGCTTCTACTTCCTCTAAACAAGTATGTAAATCTGCGTAAATAGGTGCATCTAGCGCAGGCATGCCCGGTAAATCAGAGATTTTCTCTCCCCCATGCTTATAATCCACTGCAGCTACTAAATTAAAATGTTCCGTTCTTTCCATAAGAAGGACTGCTTCATGTCCCATACGTCCTCTTGGTCCAGCGATAATTACTTTAATTTCTTTCATTATTCTTTCTCTCCCTCATCAATACGTGTCCAGCGATCTTTATCGCGAGTATTAAATTTATTCATTACAATGTTATGTGCTGTTTCTAAATCAATATTTAAACTATTTGCCATACAAATCATAACAAATAATACATCTCCAAGCTCTTCTTCAATACTACGTTCTTTTTCAGTTGTTTTCTTCGGTTTCTCACCATAATAATGATTTACCTCTCTCGCAAGCTCCCCCATTTCTTCCGTTAAACGAGCCATCATTGCAAGTGGACTGAAATAACCTTCTTTAAACTGACCAATATATGCATCTACTTCTTTCTGCATATCCTTCATCGTTTTTACTTCCATACAATTCACCTCTAATCCTTCCTCTTTCATGTTAGCCAATTCATCGCGATTTGACAAATATTATTCCCTGCAAAACACCTATTTGCGCCCCCTTTTTAGATAGAATATAATAAAGTGAAACTTTCTTTTGCGGTTTTTGCAAAAGATCAGCCCGAACCAATTGGGTTCCAACGGCTGGTTTGCCCTCCTTCAGAGCTTTATCCCCTACCAGCCGTTGGAACGGGGTAAAGTGAAACTTTCTTTTGCGGTTTTTTATAGCCTTCACTATTTTTACTAAAAGCTAGAAATTACTTATCATTATGTTTTACCGTATCAGCGGAGCAATGCCATTTACATAATTAGGAGGATTTCTATATGACATCAAATTTGAAGATTCGAAATATCATTTTCATTTTAATCGGTTCCGCTATTTTTTCTTTCGGTATTGTGAATATCAATATTGAAAATCACCTTGCAGAAGGTGGATTTACCGGTATTACACTATTATTGTATTTTCTATTTAAGTTTGATCCTTCTTATTCAAACTTAATTTTAAATATCCCTATATTTTTTATCGGTTGGAAGTTACTTGGAAGAACGACATTTATCTATACACTAATCGGCACCTTCAGCGTATCTTTATTTCTATGGATTTTTCAACGTTACGAAGTTCTCAACTTACATTTAAACTTACAAAATGATATGACACTCGCGGCTTTATTCGCCGGGGCATTTATCGGTGTCGGTCTTGGAATAATATTTAAATATGGCGGGACTACTGGCGGTGTAGATATTATCGCGAGACTCGCTCATAAATATGTTGGCTGGAGTATGGGGAAAACGATGTTTATGTTTGATGCTATCGTCATTATCGTCTCTATTCTTACCTATTTATCATACCGCGAGGGCATGTATACGTTAGTTGCTGTTTTTATCGGGGCGAAAGTCATTGATTTTATGCAAGAAGGAGCCTATGCGGCAAAAGGAGCAACTATTATCTCAGATAAAAACGATGAAATTGCTGCCAAAATTTTATCTGATATGGAACGCGGAGCTACTTTTTTAAAAGCTGTTGGATCGTATACAAAAGTGGAACGGAACGTATTATATTGCGTTGTTGCTAAAAATGAAATCGTGAAATTAAAAAATATTATTACTTCTGTAGATCCTCATGCCTTTGTTGCTGTAAGTGATGTACATGATGTAGTTGGTGAAGGTTTTACGTTAGATGAAAATAAAAATCCTTTACATAAATAAACGCAACTAGAAAAGCTCTCTAGCTTTTCTAGTTTTTTATTACATATTTTTTAAGTTTCTCTAAATCCTCATAAATAAACTCCAATAAACTCCTATTATAAAAAATGGAAGCAGGATGAAAAGTCGGGAAAATATGATATTCTTTCTCTGACCATGTAAACTCTGCACTTTGCATATCCTTTAATTTTTGAATGGGCTGTATTAATAATTGTCCGTGCACATCTGTAATTTTTTTATTTTTCCCCGTTAAACGTTGAAGGCCGATATTTCCAAGTGTAACGATAAGCTTCGGGTTTATTTTCTCTAATTCATAATCTAACAAAGGGGCATGGGCAAGTATTTCTCCTTGATTTGGCGTTCTATTATACTTTTTCTGTATGATTTCACCATTTCGTTCTTTTTTCTCTCGCCACTTATATGGTCTACTTCGAACAGCGCTCGTGATATATACTTCTTCCCTTTTAACTTGAATACGCTCTAAAAAATCCATTAGTTGTTTTCCTGCCCTCCCGCTAAACGGAATCCCATTATGAATTTCTGTTTCACCAGGCGCTTCTCCTAACAACATAAATTTCGGATTTTCAGGACCTTGTCCACTTAAGAAACCTTCTAGCTGATAAGGAGCACTTTGTTCTTTCACTTGTTTTACTAAATGGCTTGGATATTTCATTTTCCCCACCGCCTTTCCGTATTACTTCTATTATTTCTATTTGCAATACATTATATAATTCAATCCACAAAACAAAAAAGACTATCAAAATTGATAGTCTTTAGTCGTCGCTACGCTGCATACCAGTATACATTAATACGAGACGTAATAATTCAAATACTGCAACAGCTGCAGCCGCTACATATGTTAATGCTGCCGCATTTAATACTTTACGAGCTTGCCCATATTCATCTGTTGATACGATACCTAACGCTTCAATTTGTTGCATTGCACGCTTTGATGCATCAAACTCAACTGGTAATGTAACGAGTTGGAACACAACACCTGCTGCCATTAAAATAATTCCTAATAACAATAGTTTTGACATTGTCGCAAATATACCAATCATAATAAATACCCATGATATATTCGATCCAAAATTCGCCACAGGCACTAACGAATGACGAATACGCATAAAGTTATAATCTTTTGCATCTTGAATTGCGTGTCCTACTTCGTGCGCTGCTACTGCTGTACCAGCAACTGAATGACCGTAATAGTTATCTGTTGATAATCGAACTGTTTTGGCAGTTGGATCATAATGGTCTGATAAATGACCTGGTGTTTCTTCTACAGCTACGTTGTATAATCCATTTTCATCTAAAATCTTTCGAGCCACTTCCGCTCCTGTCATACCTGATGTTGAATAAACTTGTGAATACTTGCTATAGGCACTACGTACTTTTGACTGTGCATACAACGGTATGATCATTATGATCGCGAAGTAAATTAAATAAAACATCATGAACCTTTGAACCTCCATTGAAGTTTTAATTATAGTACTTCTCATTCTATTTTCTTCTGACATCATTGTCAATGAATAAACCTTACAATCCATATCTTTATTTATTGCATTATCTATTTTTAGAGTGTACATTACTTTTTCTTTTTTCTCTCTCTCCTTTATACTTTCTCCATCCAACATAAGTTAATGTGAATAAAATAAGACCTCCAGTAATTGTCATAAACCAAATGAGAGAGGGTGCAATTTCATCTTTTTTTACTGTGTGAAATATTTTTTGCAAATCCCCTTTAATGATTCCTAATTGCATTTGCCCACCTTTCGTTTTTAACATAACGTTACGAAATTCATCCAAATAAGATAAATGGGCATTTACACGCTGCACTTCGTTTTCTGGCAAAGCAATCATTAAGCTTGGATAAATAATATTAAATTCATGTAAAAATGTGTTTAACGTTTGTTGAAACTGTCCCGTATCTTCTTTTTTCATCGCTTTTTCCATTTGAGAAAAGGCACCCATTACTTTTTTTTCTCTTTCCATCCAAAGTGGTTGATATTTCGACACTTTCGCATCAACAGCGAGCTGTAGGGCTAACACATTATCAATTTTAACTTGTTTACCTAAATCTGTTTCCGCGAGTGATTGTTTCGCCTTGTCGTAAGCTAAAGAAATAACTCTAACTTGATCTGGCGTTACTTCTTGCTTCTTTTCATTCCCCTTTATGACAAACTGCTCCGAGAAATGTTGTAATACTTGTACTGCTTTTTCATCTTCATTACGCTTCACTAATTGTAATGAGTCGTCTAACAACCCTGTTAGTTCACTCCACTCTTCAGCATATATACGTAACGGAAACATTATAATTAGAAATGCTATCAATCCAATTAATGTTCTCTTCATCACGGTCCCCCCTATAACTACTAGTACAAAATATGTTAATTGGGACAAGAATAGAACAGAACTGGACCGAAAAATATATTATCGTTTTACAAACAAAAAAATTCTCTTTAAACAGAGAATTTTTCCTTTGAAATCCTTTTCTTTTTTACGAAATATCTATACAAGCTGTAACAAAGTATGCTGCCACATAAAATAAATAATAAAATTGCACACGCAGCATGCATAAAGAATTCTTCTGGTAACATTAATATAATTGGATCCGTTTCAATATCAAACATCCAATAATCATTACTGAATAACAGCTTATGGAATAATACAAAACTCTTTTCAAAATTAATAGCGATCGGTAACATGAGCGCGATCGGTAAGATAATTGTTAAAATTGATCCGTGCAGTAAAAACTTTTCATTTTTCTTTTTTAATAAATAAATCCCGCCTATTATTGCAATCATAATTGTCGCATACATTACATATTGAATCTTTACTAAAATATTTTTAACATCTACAAAATGAATACGGCCATTTGTAGACATATCTAATGTTGGCAACTGCAATGCTCCATCATAAAACGGCGATAAATATGTAATAAGCACATCATAATTTCTTTTAATATCATCCTTCGTCATATCCGCTAAATCTGGAATGTTTAAAAAATCAATTTCAAAATAATATAGCCATTTTCCGTATACAACCGCCGTTGTTGCGAGTGCAAATATAGAAAATGCTATACTATATGAAACAACTATAGTAATCAATCGATCCAATATTTTTGTACCACTCTTATTTTTCTTCATTTTCTCCCCCTACATGTTCTAACTATCATAAAGAAAACTGTTTTCGGTTCTCACGCAAGCAATAATAATATGTAAGACATAGTGTGACGATGCTTAGCCAAAACGTAAAGTAACCAATTTCTTCTACAAACAAATGCATAATTCCATATCTCGGCATTTGCCAAAATAAATAATCAATTGCATCATTATGTAATGTCCATATAGATGCTACCGCAAAATGCCATTTTTTTATACGGTAAAACGGTGCATATAACAATCCTTGTACTGCCATCGCAAAGTGCGAAAGCATTAACATATACCCCATAAGACCAATAGGACCTTTTACATAGATCATAATTGCATTTACAACAACAGCCCATATACCATATTTCATTAAAGTAACAATCGCTAGCGCCTCTATTAATCCCCAATTTCTCTTTCTTAAAAAAGCAATTAAAACAAAGACAAAAAAGAGACTCGCCATCGGGCTATCGGGTACAAACGGCCAAAATATAGGTGAGGTTTCTTTTAATTGATTTCCATACCATATAAATCCGTATATTGTACCTAATATGTTAACAACTAATAAAAATAATAATATAGAGCGTTGTCTTAACATTGCATACAAATAAACCAAGCTGTATGTCCAACACCTTTCAAACAAAGTCATTCTTTCCTCAAACTCTACTCTATTATATAGTAAACTTTCTTTCATCAAAATAAAAAGCTGACTACAAATTTTGTAGTCAGCTTTTTATTATTTTTTATTATACTTAGCAATGAATTCCGAAAGCTTCTTCAATTCCTCATCCGTACCTTTAAATACGCCTTTAGGCATTGAACCTTTTCCATCTTTCGCAATTTTAGCAATTTCTTCTGGCTTTAAAGTTAAATTTTGCAGTGCCGGTGCTGCTGCCCCGCCTTGTAAATTGTCACCGTGACATGTTAAACAAGTATTTTTTTGCATTAATTTATAGCCGTCATCATTTTTATCAACTGGTGCTGTTTTTACAATTGCTCCTTGTTTTTTTGCAGCTTCCCAGTCGTGGTGTGCTACAGATTCCCAAGTTAAAAAGATAATCGATGCAATTGCTAAAAGCATAAATCCAGTTGCTACAGGACGCTTCAATGGGCGTCTTTCTGGGCCTCGATCAAGAAATGGAGCTAACAGTAATGCGCCAAACGCAATCCCTGGCATAATAAACGCTCCAATTACAGTAAATGAACCAGAAGCATAAGAATACTTTAATAACTGATACAAGAATAAGAAATACCAATCTGGAAGTGGTATATATCCGGCATCAGTTGGATCCGCCATTCTCTCAAGTGGTGACGGATGCGCCACTGTTAAACATAAATAACCGATTAAAAAAACTGCACCAACCATCCATTCTTTTAACAAGAAGTTCGGCCAAAACGCTTCTGTTTTTCCTGGGTATTCAGAATAGTCTTTTGGAATATTTGGTTTCCGAGCTACTGGTACCCGAGAATCTCCTACAAACTTCATCCCTTTGCCTCGATGCATAATCTCCCTCCTTTAGTTCTTTCCCCTTTAATTTAGCAATCTCTTATAGCGGACCGGAAATACCTTGTTTGCGAATCATGATGAAGTGGAAGGCCATTAAACCTAGAAGTGCTGCTGGTAAGAAGAAGACGTGAATAGCAAAGAAGCGAGTTAATGTTTGAGCGCCAACAATTTCGGAATGACCAGCGAGTAATGTTTTAATATAAGGACCAATGAGCGGCGTTTGCTCTGCAATTTGAATCCCTACTTTCGTAGCAAATAATGCTTTCATATCCCACGGTAATAAATATCCGGTAAAACCAAGACCTAACATAACAAAGAAAATAAGAACACCAACAATCCAGTTTAACTCACGAGGCTTTTTATACGCACCCTGGAAGAAAACTCTAAGTGTATGTAAAAACATCATTACAATGACGAGACTAGCGCCCCAGTGGTGCATACCACGAACAATTTGCCCATATGCAACTTCATTTTGTAAATAATAAACCGATTCCCAAGCATTTTTAATATCAGGCACATAATACATCGTCAAAAACATTCCTGATAAAATTTGAATTACAGTAACGAAAAAGGTAAGTCCTCCAAAGCAATAAACGAATGCAGAAAAGTGATGTGCCGGGTTTACATGTTCAGGTACTTCATGATCAGCGATATCACGCCATATTGGTGTAATATCTAACCTTTCATCTACCCAATCATAAATTTTATTTAGCATCTACTTTGCACCCCCTTTTGGCTTCGCTTTGCCTAAATACAGCGTTCCATCTTTTACTTTGGACTCGTATACATCAAGCGGAGCAAGGGGCGGCGTACCTTTGATGTTCATCCCGTCTTTTGTGTAACGGCCCCCGTGACATGGACAAAAGAATTGATTCGGATGTGCTTTGTCCGAATTCCAGTTAACTGTACATCCCAAATGTTTACATACTGGAGAGAACGCAACAATGTCTCCGCTTTCATCTTTATGAACCCAAGCTGATTTTGGCTCTTCGGACTTGTACCAACCATCAACCTGCTTCACCTTAAAATCGAAACGTTTCGGCTCTGTTGTAATATCCTTTACTTGTGCAACAGCAACCATATCCGTTCCCGCTTCTTTTCTTAACACCGGATCAAGCGCAAATCGCGTCATCGGCATTAAAATACCCGCTGCCATAAAGCCTCCTACCCCTGTAAGGGTGTAATTTAAAAACTGTCTTCTTGATACACGATGTTCTTTCTCGCTCACGAAAATTTCCCCCCTCTATCAGAAATTGTCCCCTCGTGATAAATTATATAAAAAATAAAAACTAGGACACTATCATGATATAATACGCTTAGGTACAGGTCAATATCATACTACTCATAATAATAAGAACTTTCTGTTTATTATTACTTTCCCCACTTTTCTTCTAACATCACCATTATATTTTTTATATGTGCATGAATAACTTCTCTTTTCGCTTGATCACTAAATTGTTCTAACGCTAATGAAGGAAACCAAAATAAATCTCCTTGTAACTCTTGCATATCTTCTTTCCATGAAAAATCACTTGTAACATAAGCAATATGCTTAAAACCTTGCTTTTGCAAATGATTTGTCCATTCTTGCAAACGACCTTTTTCATTTTTTTGACTTTCTACTAAATACGTAAATGCAGGTAGTAAAAGTACTCTTCCTTTATATTCTCTTTCCAACTCCATACTCAACAATTCGATAAATTCACCTTGTTCTACTACCATTTTCATTTCTTTTGCTGCCGAAATTGATAAAAGTGGTATAACACCAGTATCTACATACTCTCTTGCTTGCTCAAACTGCTCCACATCTTTTACACTCCATTTCAAATGTCTTCCCTCCCTTCATTTGTAAATAACAGAACTTTCACTTTATATATATTAAACCATACTAAAAGAGGTAAAAAAAGAAAAACTACCTATATTAAGGTAGTTTTTCTCAAAAAGTCTGAAATTTGTAAAATTTTATGAATCCAAATGAATTCTATAACATCTTTAACTCAGCTGTTAACTTATGAAACGCTTCCTTATCTTGCTTATCCAGCGCTTCATCAATTTGTTTCAAAAGACGTTCTCTTCTAAAAGAAAATACACTTTCTTCTAAAAATCTTTCTGCAAGTAAACGATCTTTTTCATTTACTTCAATATGCTTTGGTAAATACGGGTTTTCTTCTAATACAGCTACATAATTGGCATTTTGAAACGATGATTTAAAATTGAGTTGAATATAAATATCTTCATCTCGATTTAAACGAATATCATGAAACGATTTTTCAGCATCTGTTGTCATAACATTTTGTTTAAAAAAGTGAAACGGTGTGTCTTTCACACAATTCGCGGACATCACTAAACCACGTGGACAATATTTTGCATGCTCTACGAAGTGGACTTTATGCATCAATTGGTCATGACTCATTAAATAATTCAAAATCCATACGCATTCACGCTGTTTCAGTTGGTAATTATTCAAAAACCATTTTACAAAATCCTTCTTCTCGTTTACAGAAACAGGGGTATTCATAGCAATTAAGTCCCTCCTCTGTCTTTCTCTTTTCTTTTTAGATTCAAGAAGCGGTATTCAGTTTCCTTCCAACTTATGAAAAATCCTCTAAATTATATAACAATTCTTCAATATGAATTTGTGTCGGGTCTAGTTGTATTAACTGAGTAAATACTTCTTTCGCCTCTTTTCGCATACCTTCTTCCAATAAGAAATAACCGTACTCTTCCAAGAAGTCTGGATGATTCTTAAAAGAAGTATATGCACTTTCATAGTGTTTTAATGCATCCGAATACATTTCTAATTGTTTTTTTGCAAACGCAAGATCCCAAAGTAGTTGTGTATCTGGTTCTCCGCTATCAATCGCACGCTCTACAACTGCAATTAGCTCTTCATACTTTTCTTGTTCTTTTAAGATATACGCATATTTTAATATCGCACCTAAATGTCCTGGATCTAACTCAAGCGCTTTTTGAAGCACTTCCTCTGCTTCCACTATTTTCCCTAATTTCGCCGCAATGTTCGCTAATTCTACGTAAAATGGTACAGAAAGCTCATCTACTTTAATTCCTTCTTGAAGTGTTTCATAGCTTTCTTGAAGCATTCCTTCTTTTTCATAGCTTTTCGCTAAATACATGTAAAGCGATGCATACTCCGGATCTAATTCTTTTAGTTCTTGCCAAGCACCAATTGCTCTTTGGTATTCTTCACCTTGGTATAATGTGAAGGCATATCCAAATAATGAGTGGATATCTTTTTGTTCCTCTAAACCTGCTTCATAGTAAGAGATCGCTTCTTCCCAATTTCCAATCGCACTTAACGTTTCTGCGAGGCGAAGTGCAATGACAACTCCACCCATTACTTTATGTTCTGCTAATAGCGACTCATAATGAGTGATTGCCTTTTGTTCTTCACCTTTACTACTATATAACTCTGCTAATCCAAACGTAATAACAGGTTCGTCAGGCATCATTTCTTTCGCCTTTAATAGTTTTTGTTCTGCTACATCATCGAAACCTTGCATTTGGAATAAATCTGCAACAAGTAATAACGATTGAACATATAAATCATCATTTTCTGGAATATCATGAAGCACTTCAATTGCTTCATCTTCTTTGTCTAGATCAATATATAATTCTGCTAAAAATACAGTGAATTCACTTTCTTCCGGATACAATAAACGCAAGTCTTCTGTAATAGCTAACGCTTCATCCGTAAATCCAAGTGTATGATAGTAACGAGCAATATCATACTTCTCTTCATCATTCGCAATTTTTAATTGTTCTTTTAATAATTGTAATCCTTTTTCCGCTTCACCATTTTCAATATATGAAACAGCTTGTTCAAACTTTTGCATAAACGTCTCCTTTAATTCTAAAAAATATTATTTTCTGTTCATTTATCTCGCTATTTGCGGGCAGTAAGACCCTGATTAGTGAGGGCTGATAATCAGTGGGGATGAACCATCCCCCACTGATTAAAGTTTCACTTTATCATAAGCAACTAAGTGTAAGAACGCAACCTCTAGAATAAGCATACTTCTTCTTGTACTTTCACTGATAACGATTCGAATATGACACCGATACCGCATTACTACTTTCTATTGTACCGTTTTCTTTCATTACCGTGCAAATAACTTCCGATACGATAAACTTAACTAAATCTATACAATTCAATCAAATTCACACAAGTTAGTGCTTCATCGTGTTCTCGCAACCCCAAAGGGACGAGGGGTATAACACTCCACACGAGGCAGTATCGTTACCTCCTATTATCAAGCATTTATTTTACCCATCTTGATAAATTTATCGCAGCATTTAAATCTCTATCATGATGGCTATTGCATGGAACACAACGCCACTCACGTATTTTTAAACTCCACTGTCCTTCTAGTTGAACTGAATGGTCGTATTTCACTCCGCAACATGAGTAAATCTGGCTTGAGGCGAACCATTTATCAGCTTTTACATACTCAATTCCATACTTCTCGCACTTGTATGACAAACATTGAAAGAAGAAGTTTAATTTTTGAAATGAAAATGCTTTCGATAGTTTTTTGTTTTTTAACAGGTTTGAGACAGGTAATTCTTCCACAACAATCCTCATTGGTTTGGTTTTCACCAATTTAGCTGTTGCTTGATGGATATGGTTATTTCGGATATTCATAATTTTCCTAGATAACCGCAGGTGCTCAGTTTTAGCTTTTTCATATCCGGCAGATTGAATTTTCACACCTTTTTTAAATCTCCTAGCCATATCTCTTTGCGCTGACTTTTTCCTTTTCAAAAGTTTTTTAACCTTGGCATCTTTGTTTATATTTCGTTCCTTCATACCATTAGAAGCCACAAACAGCTCTTTTAAACCAACATCCACACCAATCGACTCAGCGGTTAATTCTTGTAATTCAAAGTCTTCTTGGAACCCTACACTAATCCACCAGTGACGCCCATCAAAGGTAACTCTTGGATTTGATGGCTTCTTGTTTCTTGGTAGTTGTTGGCTTGTTTTCACTTCTCCAATAGACTGAATATCAACTACTTTCTTTCCTATAATCAGTCTTTCATAATTGGCATAAAAACTTTGAATTAAATCTTTTTTGGATTTATAAGAAGTGTGATAACCATTTTTGTACTTTTTGAACGAATGTCTCCTCGCCGTATCAAAATCTTTTGAAGCCTGTTTGGGAACTTGTGCGTTGATGTCTTTTAACCACTCATATCTCTTTCGCTTCTTGATCTTTGTAAATCGTTTCTGTAAAGCTAACTGTGAAACAGATTTTCCAAATAGCTTATAGTATCTATCACTCATTCTTTTACAATAGTTATAAGCAAATCTTGCAGCACCAGCATGGTTTCTAAGCACTTTTTCTTGTTCAGGCGTTGGAATCAGTCTGACTTTCTTCGCCAATATCATCAGAATGTAACTCCTTTACTGTGCAATTATTCGGGCACTCACCTTTCAGATAATGAAAGATTGGTTCTTCTGAATCGTAGCGTGTTCCACCAGCATTCTCCTCAGACTACTAGGATACAAGCCTGTTAATTTCGATACTTGACTAACTCGTGAAAATTTCATTATTATTCTCACCTCATCGAGCCTAACATAGCACATACGTTCGATAATTTCAATAAAGTTCGATAAATTCAATAAAATTTATCTTGTTCAACTAAGGGCTCAATTCCTTAGCCAGTTCTCTTATAAATTTCTCATATTTTCACATGAGCGCAGACTATATGTTTATCTACTTAGAGATAGAGGATTTTTCCACCACCATAGGCTTGTGGTGTACTCTCGTCAGTTATACGAGATAGTCGCCTCGAACCATCTTATCCATTTTGACTTAGATGATTCGAGGCGGAAGACCCATTGTTCTAATGTTTAGGATTTAACCTTGCACCATCTGATTGATTTTTTCTGCTTTCGCGACATTCACGCTCGCTATTTCTAGCCACGTTGTAGCTCAATCAGCTTTAGGGATTGCCCGCAGTTCCCCCTCACTACTAGCCAATCACTTGACTAGCAGGGCTTACTGATATATTTAATTAACTTTCGTTATAATTGGTTAAATAAATCGTAACAGTTAGTTACCCTTATTCATTATTGCCTGGCACGGAACCATTTAGATAAAAAGGCCCCTATGATAGGAGCCTTCACAATTTCTTAAGAATATGTTTCTTCTTTCTTTACTTGCTCTTTTACAAGCTCTGTCAATAATTCTATAATTTCATCATTTTCTTCTTTCAAACCGACAGTAATACGAATACCATCATGTATACCAAATGCAGCACCAGAACGAACAATGTAGCCTTTCTTCATTAATCGTTCGAAAGCCTCATTACCAGGAATACCGAGTTTTAAGAAAATGAAATTTGTTTGAGATGGATAATAGAATACGTTATATTCCTTACAAAATGCGTAATATTGATTTAATCCTTCTTCATTCTTTTTCACACATTCTTGTAAAAATGCTTGATCTTCTATTGCAGCGAGTGCTACAGCCTGCGCTACAGTCGATGTATTAAATGGTAACCTTGCTACTTCTAGCTGTCCGATTAAATTCGCGTTACCAACCGCATATCCGATACGGAAAGCAGCTAAGCCATACGCTTTTGAAAACGTGCGTAAAACCATAAGATTTTCATATTTTTCAAGAAGTGGTAATGTTTGCGGATAGTCTTCTGTCCCCACATATTCATAATATGCTTCGTCCATAATAACGAGCGCTGACTTAGGAACTGATTCTAAAAATGAAAGTAAGTTTTGTTTCTCTACATATGTACCTGTCGGATTATTCGGGTTACAAATCCATACAATCTTCGTTTTATCATCTATTTGCTGTAACATCGCATCTAAATCGTGAATGCCATCTTTAAGTGATACTTCACGAACTTCTGCTCCTTCAATAACAGCATGGTGATGGTATTGCGAGAATGTTGGATTCGCCATTACAACATTTGTTCCTTCATGTAGTAATGCACGGCTAATCATTTGAATGACTTCATCTAATCCACTACCAAATAACAGTTGTTCTGCTTTGACACCTAACTGCTCTGCTACTTTTGTCCGAAGTTCAAATGCATATCCATCTGGATAAAGAGCATATTGACTCGCTAAAGAAGTTAATGCTTCTGTTACGCGTGCTGAGCAACCGAATGGATTTTCGTTCGATGCTAATTTCACAATTTTTGATAATCCATATTCCCTTTTTACTTCTTCAATATTTTTCCCAGGTACATATGCTCTCAAAGTTAACAATTGCTCTTTCACTCTCATTTTTCTTCCCCCAGTCGTTTTATTCAATTCAATTACAATAAGGTTGTAATCTCTCACTGCAATCGTTTATCTTAACCGTCACTATTACGAGGATACCTTTAAACAAGCACTTCTTAGCTCTTAAACCATATCCTTTTGAAATGCCTCTAACGCAATATGAACAGTCTCATCTGGAATAGATACGACATTCACTACCCCATATTCCTGCATTAACACCATATGAATTGCTCCAGCGTTCGCTTTCTTATCTTGTTTCATTAATTGAACGAGACGCTCTACATTCAAATCACTTGGCATTTTTGGATATCCGTACTTTAAGAACCACTGCTTCATCTCTTCATAAGAAAGATTAACCTTGTACACTTGCTCACTTAAAAACAAGGCAAATAACATTCCAACCGCTACTCCGTCACCGTGAGTAATATTTCCATATCCTAGTTCTTTTTCAAGAGCATGGCCTAACGTATGTCCAAAGTTCAAATGGGCACGTACACCTTTTTCTGTTTCATCTTGTGATACAATATTTGCCTTTACAGGAATTGCCTTCGTTAATATATGGATTAACTTCTCATCACGAAGATCCGCTAATGTTTGCACTTCTTCTTTTAACCAATGATACAGCTTTACATCACCAATAAGAGCATGTTTTATCACTTCTGCATAACCTGAACGCCACTCTTTTTCAGGAAGTGACTGTAAAAACGGCGTATGATATACAACTGCTTCTGGTTGATGGAATGCACCGATCATATTTTTACCTAACGGATGATTGATCGCTACTTTCCCACCTACTGCGCTATCGTGAGCTAATAAAGTCGTTGGAACTTGAACGAAGCGAATTCCACGCATAAACGACGCAGCAACAAAACCAGCTAAATCTCCAATCATCCCGCCTCCAAGTGCAATAATTAAAGAATTTCTATCTAATTTATTTTCAAGAGCTGACGTATGAGCCGCATAGAAATTTTCAAAAGACTTCTCTTTTTCGCCACTCGGTACAACGAATGAAAATACTGTTTGCTCTATTTGCAACGCGTCTACAACTGTCTGTAAATGTAAAGTTGCAACAGCTTCATCTGAAATGATCATGATGTTTGATACAGATGGCTGCATGTTTTGAATGATTGTTGTCAAATGTGACAACGATTCTTTTCCTACATGTACATCATATTCTTTTGATTTCGTTTGAATATGTATGTTTCCCATTAAAATCCCCTCGCATATTCATTATGTTTCTCAATATTTTCACGAATAAGGTCCATACGATCGAATCCGAATTGTTCTATTAAAGCTGTCGCTAATTCCCAAGCCACAACCGCTTCTGCAACGACACTAGCTGCTGGCACAGCACAACTATCTGAACGTTCAATGCTCGCTGTAAAAGGCTCTTTTGTTTCAATATCTACACTTTGAAGAGGTTTATATAGTGTAGGGATCGGTTTCATCACACCGCGCACAACAATTGGCATTCCAGTCGTCATACCGCCTTCTAATCCACCTGCATTATTTGTTCTTCGTGTATATCCATGTTCCTCATTCCACAGAATTTCATCATGAACTTCACTTCCCGGTCTATGCGCTGCTTCAAAACCAATTCCAATCTCGACGCCTTTAAAAGCATTAATGCTCATAATTGCGGCTGCTAATTTCGCATCCAGTTTTCGATCATAATGCACATAGCTACCGACCCCAATTGGCATTCCTTCCACAATCACTTCGACGATTCCACCGATTGAATCTCCATTTGCTTTCGCATCATCAATTGCTTTCATCATTTGGTTACCTGCTTCTTCATCTAAGCAACGTACAGGTGATGCTTCTGTAATACTTTTTAATTCTTCAATTGAACTATACGTAATTTCCTGAGCCTCAACACCGCCAATTTCAATTACATGGCCCGCTACTGTAATACCAAGTTCTGCTAACACTTTTTTAGCAACCGCACCAGCAGCAACACGCACTGTCGTTTCGCGTGCTGAAGAACGCTCCAGTACATTTCTCATATCTCTATGACCATATTTAATCGCACCATTTAAATCAGCATGTCCAGGTCTTGGTTTTGTTACTTTCCTTTTCATTTCTTTTTCTTCTTGTTCCGTTAAAGGCTCTGCGCCCATAATTTTTGTCCAATGTGCAAAATCACGATTTTCAACAACAAGTGCAATTGGAGAACCTAATGTCTCTCCATGTCTAACACCACTTACAATTTGCACTTGATCTGTTTCAATTTGCATGCGTCTACCACGCCCATGCCCCTTTTGCCTTCTAGCTAACTCTTCATTTATATCATCCGCTACTAAAGGCAGTCCTGCTGGAACACCTTCTATAATCGTTGTAAGTTGTGGACCATGAGATTCACCAGCTGTAATATATCGCATACGTTATTCCTCTTTTCGTATATGTATTTATCTCGCTATATTAAGCAATGATATTATCTTTCCTTACTCTAAAAATATGAAAGAAATTATATATTTGATCAGCCATTCGCTTATTCTCCGATAGGCCTTTTACTTTACATATCAATATATCATAACAGCTCTAACTTCGTAACTAATTGAAATAAAAAAAGTGCAAGAAGAATACCCCTATTCTCCTTGCACTTTCTACTATTATCACAGTGATTAAAGCGTTTACAAATTATTTCAAAATAATTAGTAAATCCATTCATTCATTAATTTTGAGTAGTCAACTAATTCTTCTTCCTTAAAGAAAATAGCAATCTCGCGCTCTGCACTTTCTAACGAATCAGAACCATGGATAATGTTTTTCGCAACAGTTACACCGAAATCTCCACGAATTGTTCCAGGAGCTGCTTCATGTGGTCTTGTTTTACCCATCATGTTACGAGCTGTATCTACTACACCTTCACCTTGCCATACCATTGCGAATACAGGGCCAGATGTAATAAAGTCTACTAATTCACCAAAGAAAGGTTTCTCTGTGTGCTCAGCATAGTGTTGTCCAGCAATTTCCGGAGTGACTTGCATTAATTTTGCACCAACTAATTGAAAGCCTTTTTTCTCAAAACGAGCTACGATTTCCCCAATGAAGGCACGTTGTACACCGTCTGGTTTTACCATTAGAAATGTTTTTTCCATAAAAAATCTCTCCACTTCTGAATTATGTATGTAATTGTATATCCCCACACACATATTAACACCCTTATCACAATTGCGCAATAGTTTTGAAATAGAGAGATTATTTTATTTTTTAGAAAAAACACTAAAATTTTCGTTTCCCAATATACTTTGCTACATTTTGTAATGCATACTTCGCTTGTCCACGCGGAAGTGGTTTTATGATTTCTAATGCTTTATGTAAATAACGTTCACTAAACGCAAATGCTTGATCAATAGCGTCACTATTTTTTACAGCCTCAATAATTTCTTTCATTTCGTCCGCTGTTGTATTTTCATGTACAGATATGATTTTCTTACGAAGGATCGGATCTTCCATAGCGTATAGGGCAGGAAGCGTAATATTCCCTTGTAGTAAATCTCCACCAGCAGGTTTTCCAAGCTTCTCTTCTGTGGAAACGAAGTCTAAAATATCATCAATAATTTGATAAGACATTCCTACAAAATACCCATACCAAAATAGTCGATTTACCGTATCACGATTAGCGCCAGCAGCAATTGCTCCTAGTTGACAACTCGCAGCAATTAATAATGCTGTTTTTCGCTTTATTCTTCTTAAATACGTTCGTAAATTTTGGTCATAATTGTACTTATCTTTAATTTGTTCAATTTCACCTTTACAGACTTCTAAAATGGTATGCGATAGCGCCTGATGCGCCTCTGGAATTTCGATATTTGTTATACATTCAAGAGACTTAGCGAACAAATAATCCCCTGTATACATTGCAATACGATCTCCCCATTTCGCATTCACAGTTGCACTACCACGTCGTAAAAATGCAGCATCAATAACATCATCGTGAACAAGAGAAGCCATATGAATAAGTTCTAACGCAACAGCTACATGTTTAATTGCATCTAACTTATAATCTCCAAATTTTCCCGCAAGCAACACAAATACAGGACGAATTCGCTTCCCACCAGCTTCAATAAGTTGTAATGCCGCCTCTTCTACCAATGGCTGTTCAGAAGCAACTGTCTTTTTTAATTCTTTTTCTATCACATTAATATCCGATCGTAAAAAAGAGTACATAAGTTGTAACTTCATATTGTTCACCTTAACCTAAAACTTCTTTTTTCTTTTTTTCTATTTTGATTCTGGTTTCATACCTAAATGCATCGCTGCTACCCCAAAAGTAAACGGCTTCACTTGTACACGTTCAAGTCCAGCTTCTTCAAACATATGAGCCAATTCTTTCATACCCGGGAATGTACTAGCAGATTCTTGCAGCCATGAATATTCTTTAAAACTTTTCGCAAATAACTTTCCAAATAACGGCATGATATATTTAAAGTATAAAATATATCCTTGTCGAAAACCAATCATTGTTGGTTGAGATGTTTCTAAACAAATTACTTTTCCACCTGGTTTTACTACACGCGTCATTTCTTTTAATACGTGCATATAATCCGGTACGTTACGTAAACCAAATCCAATCGTTACATAATCAAATGTGTTATCTTCAAATGGAAGTTCCATTGCATTCCCGTGTAAAAGTTCTACTTGTTTTAATTGTAACGCCTCTACCTTTTGCTTACCGACAGATAACATATTTTCACTGAAGTCTAAACCAACAACCTGGCCCTGTTCACCTACCGCTCCAGCTAGCGCGATTGTCCAGTCCGCTGTCCCGCAGCATACATCAAGAGCTTTGCTACCTGGTTTTACATCCATAATGCGCATCGTCTCTTTACGCCACGCTTTATGTCTTTGAAAACTAATGACAGAATTCATCACATCGTATTTATCAGAGATTTTCTCAAATACATCATGTACTCTTTCTTCTTTTGATTGTTGCATGCTCGTACCTTCTTCCAATGTAAAATTGCTTATGTCTTCGATTTATCTCTTAACACAGAGTTTATTTCGCTTATATCTGTGTGGTTTTCCAAATATTGATTTTCTTTCTTTCTGAGTGCCATCATCCATCCATGAATAACTGTTTCTACCTCCGCTTTATCCTTCATAATCCCTTGAACTGCTTGAAAAACAGGTGAATGTTGTTTATCAGCGTGCAGTTCACATTCTTTTTGAAGACGGTTTTTTCCTAGTACATACGTTATAAATGGCTTCCAATGCGATACATGAAAATGATCACATGTTTTTTGCAAGAGTGCAGACTCAATCGTTACTACACTTTCCATTATGTCATCCATCGTTTCATGCGCTTTTTGATATAACATTATTTTGTGTTCATTAATTTCTTTAATTCCTTCAGCAAGCGCGCGAATTAAAACAATATCACGATTCATAGACAATAAGTAATAATATAACCCACTATAGTAATCACCAGCAAGTACTGTTAACTGGCGACGTTTATGCGATTCAACCGCTTCTTCCCCTGCTTTATTTGATACTCTTTCATGTGTATCAAGCGCAATTTGCACAAGCATAATCGTTACTACATAATGCTCAATTTGTTCTATATGTAAATTTTCACTTTTTAAAGCACCATATAACAATGCTATTTTTTCTTCATCAATAAATGGTTCTTCAATATAGTTTATAAAATAAGGATGGCGTAATTTCTCCATCAATTTCTCTCTTATACCCGCATACCCTCCGTAGATGTCACACACAAAAATCACCCTTGTTTTCTAATTCATAAAACTTATTATAACACATACATTCTATTTTCTATAACCAAAACTTGGCTACTCTTTCCAAACTTCCACCGAACTAAATAACATCTTCCATTCTTTTTAGTAGTCCTTCTATTCTCACTCTGCCTTGCTAAAACTATATCATTTATTTACATAAAAAAAAAAGAAAAGCAGTTTCCTACTTTTCTTTACTTTGTTTTAATAAAAGATAAAATTTCACTACGTGCCGCTGCATCATTTTCTAACACACCACGTACTGCTGTTGTTACAGTTTTCGCGCCCGGCTTTTTCACACCACGCATCGTCATGCACATATGTTCCGCTTCTACTACTACCATTACACCATGCGGCTCTAGTACTTCCATAATAGAGTTCGCTACTGTTGATGTAATACGTTCTTGCAGTTGTGGACGACGTGCAATTGTATCTACAGTTCGAGCTAATTTACTTAACCCTGTCACTTTTCCGCCTTGTGGAATATATGCAACGTGAGCAACTCCATAGAATGGAACTAAATGATGCTCACACATCGAATAAAACGGTATATCTTTTACTAGTACAAGCTCCTCGTGATCTTCTCCGAACACTTTATGCAAATGTTCTTTCGGATCTTCATGCATACCCGCGAACACTTCTGCGTACATTTTTGCCACACGCTTTGGTGTATCAAGTACTCCCTCACGATTTGGGTCATCTCCGATTGCCTCTAAAATAAGGCGTACTGCATGTTCAATTTGTTCTAAATTAACTTTCGCCATCCGCTAGCCCTCCCGAAAACCTAAAAGTGATACGAACACATTCTAGCATATTTATGTTTTTAAAAGCAAAAAGAAGAGTTCCCAAAAAGGAAACTCTTCTTCCCTGTTAATATGTAAGGATTATTTAACCGCATCTTTTAACGCTTTACCAGGTTTGAATGCAGGTACTTTACTTGCAGCGATTTCAATCTCCTCACCTGTTTGTGGGTTACGACCTTTACGAGCCGCACGCTCACGAACTTCGAAGTTACCGAATCCGATCAGTTGTACTTTATCACCTTGTTTTAAAGCTTCTAAGATAGAATCAAAAACAGCGTCTACTGCTTTTGTTGCGTCCTTTTTAGAAAGGGAACTTGCTTCTGCAACAGCATTGATTAAATCTGTCTTGTTCATGCCATTCACCTCCTCCCAAAGATAAGACTGTATAATGATCATAAAATGAGTCTTACTTTCATTTGTAGGCAATTTTTACAAATTCTATACTACAAAGATGTAGATAAATCATTATCAACGCCTATATTATACGATTCTCCTTTATAATTCAATATTTTTAAGGAAATTGTTACTCTTAAAATGTGAAAATCTGATGAAACTTGACAATTTACAACAATATATTAGATAATGACTGTTTATTTTGCTATTCTATACGCGAAAATCAAAAAAATCCCTCTACGATGAGAGGGATTTTTTTCTTATAATATAATCGCAATTAATCCGCCAGATCCTTCATTAATAATTCTTTCTAGCGTTTCTTTTAATTTATATCTCGCATTTTCTGGCATTAAAGATAGTTTCGCTTGAATGCCTTCTCGAACAATAGAGCTAAGTGAACGTCCGAATATATCAGAATTCCAAATTGATAATGGGTCATCTTCAAAATCCTGCATTAAATAACGAACTAATTCTTCACTTTGCTTTTCAGTACCAATGATTGGCTCAAACGTTGACTCCACATCTACTTTAATCATATGAATAGACGGAGCTACAGCTTTTAATTTCACACCAAACCTTGAACCGTGACGAATAATTTCTGGCTCATCTAAGCTCATGTCAGCTAACGCAGGCGCTGCTACACCATATCCTGTTTGCTTTACCATACGCAGGGCATCCGCCACTTGATCGTATTCTATTTTCGCATGAGATAAATCGAGCATAAGCTTTAATAAATGATCTTTCCCTCGAATTTCTACTCCTACTACTTCTTTTAAAATTTGATCATATAATTCATCTGGTGCATATAAATCAATCTCTGCTACACCTTGCCCCATATCAATGCCAGCTAAGCTCGCTCGATCAATAAATTCATACTGACTAAACTGCCAAACGACACGGTCCACATCACGAAGACGTTTTATATCCTTCACAGTCTCTTGAACAGCTTCTTGATAACTTTGGCGTAACCAATGCCCTTCATTTAACACCATCACCCAGCTCGGAAGGTTAACATTCACTTCTAAAACCGGGAACTCAAATAAAGCCTCTCGAAGCACATTGTACACATCTGTTTCCCTTAAACTTTCTACACTCATCGCAATGACTGGGATATCATATTCTTCAGATAAACTTTGGCGCAATTGCTCTGTATCTGGATGATACGGCTGTACAGTGTTGATGATCATAATGAAAGGTTTTCCGACTTCTTTTAACTCATTTACTACGCGTTCTTCTGCTTCTATATAATCTCTTCTTGGAATTTCACCAATCGTTCCATCTGTTGTAATTACAACACCAATTGTGGAATGTTCTTGAATTACTTTACGTGTTCCGATTTCTGCAGCTTCATGGAATGGAATAGGTTCTTCATACCAAGGAGTATTAATCATGCGCGGGCCATTCTCATCTTCATAGCCTTTTGCTCCTGGAACCGTATATCCAACGCAATCTACCAATCGAATATTCACTTCAAGACCTTCATCTACTTCGATAGAAACCGCTTGGTTTGGAACAAACTTCGGTTCCGTCGTCATGATTGTACGACCAGCAGCACTTTGAGGCAGTTCATCCTGCGCCCTTTGACGGTCAGACTCATTCTCAATATTAGGAATAACTACAAGTTCCATAAATTTTTTAATGAATGTTGATTTCCCTGTTCGAACAGCTCCTACAACTCCAAAATAAATATCACCGCCTGTGCGTTCCGCAATATCTTTAAAAATATCTACCTTTTCCAAGTGATTCCCTCCCTCAATATTTTTGGGAATAATTCCACATTTATAGTCAACTAATACCTTCTCTAACGTTGCCTATAATATCTGATATAATATAATGGTATTCTAGAAGTTCGGACAATATATCATATAATTTTGTCCAATTTCATATGACTATTAAAAAATACCTTTTGTTTGCATCGCAAGTTGTGTAACATAAAAAACCTTTCTTCTAGAACTTATTCACTAAAAGAAAGGTTCATGACTTATGATTTTAAAAAAATTGGTTCTCCATTCTTTACCGTATACGGTAAAGAATACGCAGGTACAAATGGAGAATCTTTCGAAAGTATATTCCGAATATCTTCCCCCTCCTTAAATTGCCCTTCATTTTTTTTCAACGCTTCATATAAGTCGATTCGATAATCAACATAAATTTCTCCCTTTTCATTGATTACAAAAGGAAGCCCTTTACCAGAATACGGACTTGTCACTTGCGGCACATCTTTATATCCTAGTTTTTTGAAATCTAATTCATACACACCATCTGAAATTACCTTTTTAAAAGGCGGATATTGATGTTCATCCCGATACATCCTAAGCTTTAATGATAATTCCTGGATTTGTTCAGCCATCCTAACATCAATTAACTTTACTGTTGGGTTTGTTTCAACGTCTATTAATACGTATTGGTATACTCCTCCGCTTTCATACGCATTTCCTGGCGCTTCTTGTATGTAACGCGGAGCAATCTTTTGAAAATCGATTGGATACTTTTGATAAATAGGCGTACTCATATCCCGCGTCTTAATTGGCAATATCCCCTCATTTTGCTCCTTAAATGTCACTACAGCTTTTTGAACAACCTGTATCTGATCTTCATAAGGAACGGCATTTTGTTTCATATTTTCTTTCGGATACAGACATCCTGTTAAAAGGCTCATACAACAAAATATTAAAATAATATGGACTTTTTTCACTAGCAATCACCTTTTCATACTAATATAACTTGCTCCGTATGTAGCATTTTCGAGACCATTCCCTTTACTGCTGTACAGGTCCACTAAATACAACAAGAAAAATAACAATTCCTGACACAATCATAAGGGTGTACGCTACTAACGCTGTAATCCCTTTCAAAAATTTATTCTTTATTTTGTATCTACTTAGTAAAATAAAACTTACTGCAAAAAACATAAATCCAATTGCTCCTAAAGCAAACCACATTTTTATGAGCCCTTCTGACATATACACACCCCTTTTTATCAATCTATTTTTATACTATTTTAACAAATTAAAATCTTTAAACAAATATAAAAAGAACATTTTACTAAAAATTACGAATATATAACTTTAATCAACAGGTTTTTTCGCATCTTCCACTAATCTAAATAAAAATAAAACCGAAGCGAGTGTATCTCTCGCTTCGGTTGACCAAATATGCCCAAAACAGCTCTATTCCCATACTTTCATGGCTATCATATGCAATCTACAAACTCTTTGTTTCTTATATTTATTTTTTAAACATTTTGCTTAACGAGCCAAAATCAGCGGGCATATTATTGTTAATGATCGCTTTTACAATTTGATCCTCTTGTTCTTTCGGCACTTCACGTCCTGCCATAAGAGCCACTTGATGAATCAATTGACGAAGCACAGTCTCATCACGTAAATTCGCATTCTGTACAGATGATGCTAATTTAAAAATATCTTCTTTATTCACTTTCGCTTCTTTTTCAATGTTATTAAAAATGTTATTATCCATTCTTTTCACCCTCTCCTCAAGTTACTCTTCATCCTATGCAAAATTAAAAAAATGGTGAAAAGACCCATAAAAATAAAAAGCGACAGAAGTACAAATGTACTTCTGTCGCTTTTCTTTAAAGTAAGTCAGGTATAGCTTCCACTTCATGTTTTCGAACACGTCCCATTAATGAGCCTACTGCATCTTTCACATTATTCCCATTGAACAGCACGTCATATAAAGCAGCTGTAATCGGCATTTCAACTTCCATTTTCTCTGCTAATTCGTGAGCAGCTTTCGTTGTTCTTACACCTTCTACAACCATACCCATGCTTTCTAACACCTCTTCTAAAGAGTGTCCTTTTCCAAGCATATTTCCAGCGCGCCAATTTCGGCTATGAACACTTGTACAAGTTACAATTAAGTCGCCCATACCAGTTAGACCAGCAAACGTTAATGGATTTCCGCCCATTTTTCTTCCTAAACGAGCAATCTCCGTTAAACCACGTGTCATTAATGCCGCTTTCGCATTATCACCTAATCCAAGTCCATCAGTTATCCCAGCAGCTAATGCGATAATATTTTTTAACGCACCACCAAGCTCAACCCCAACAATATCCGGATTTGTGTATACACGGAAGTAACTATTCATAAACAAATCTTGTACTTCCTCAGCGGCTTCCATACGCTTTGCTGCAGACGTAACCGTCGTCTCTTGACGTAAACCGACTTCTTCAGCATGACTCGGTCCAGACAGTACAACAACGTCTTTAATCAAGCCCTCTGGAATTTCTTCCTCAATCACTTCCGAAATACGTTTTGACGTACCAGGTTCAATCCCTTTACTTGCATGAATCCAAGTAGTCGGACCCGCTACATATTTCTTCATATCTTGTAATACCTCTCTATACGCTTTCGTTGGTACTACAAGAAGTACTACATTTACATCTACTAATGCTTCTTCTAAAGAAGAGTAGGCTGCGATTGTGCTTGGCAATGTAATTCCTGGAAGGTATCGACTATTCTCATGTTTTGTATTAATCTCATCCATAAGTTCAGAACGATTTCCCCAAATACGTACATCATGTCCATTGTCAGCTAATACCATCGCTAACGCTGTTCCCCAGCTACCTGCTCCAACTACTGTGATTTTTGTCATAAAATCACATCCTCTCCATTAGTCTCTTGCTCTAGCGATAATGTGAATCGGCGTTCCTACAAAACCGAACGCTTCACGTAAACGATTCTTTAAGAAGCGCTCGTATGAAAAGTGCATTAATTCTGTATCGTTTACAAATATAACAAATGTTGGTGGTTTTACCGCAACCTGTGTCGCATAGAAGATTTTCAGACGGCTACCATTATGAGTTGGTGTTGGATTCATCGCTACCGCATCCATAATTACATCATTTAATACGTTCGTTTGAATACGGATACTATGGCTTTCATTTACTTCATTAATAACTGGTAATAATGTTTGTGTACGTTTTTTCGTTTTCGCAGATAAGAATACAATCGGTGCGTACTCTAAAAATTGGAAATGAGCACGGATGTTTTCTTCAAATGCTTTCATTGTTTTTTCATCTTTTTTCACTGCATCCCATTTGTTTACGACGATAATAACAGCACGTCCTGAATCATGAGCATATCCAGCAATTTTTTTATCCTGTTCAATAATTCCTTCTTCTCCGTCTAAAACGACTAAAACAACGTCAGAACGTTCAATCGCTCTAAGCGCACGAAGTACACTATACTTTTCTGTGCTTTCGTATACTTTCCCTTTTTTACGCATACCAGCTGTATCGATGATTACATAATCTTGACCATCTTTACTATATGGTGTATCAACAGCATCACGTGTCGTTCCCGCTATATTACTTACAATTACACGTTCTTGACCAAGAAGTGCATTTACAAGTGATGATTTCCCTACATTTGGACGTCCAATTAAAGAGAAACGGATTGTTTCATCATCATACGCTTCTTCTTCAATCTTTGGAAAATGATTTGCAGCTTCATCTAACAAATCACCAAGTCCTAAACCGTGTGTACCTGAAATCGGGAATGGCTCGCCAAATCCTAATGCATAAAAATCATAAATATCACTACGCATTTCTGGATTATCAACCTTATTTACCGCAAGTACAATTGGTTTTTTAGAACGATATAAAATTTTAGCAACTTCTTCATCTGCTGCAGTTACACCATCGCGACCATTCGTCATAAAAATGATAACATCTGCTTCATCAATCGCTACTTCCGCTTGTTGACGAATTTGTGTCAAGAACGGCTCGTCTCCAATATCAATTCCACCTGTATCAATAATGTTAAATTCATGATTTAACCATTCTCCCGCACTATAAATACGGTCTCGTGTTATACCTGGTATATCTTCTACGATTGAAACTCTTTCTCCAACAATTCTATTGAAAATAGTAGATTTTCCTACGTTCGGGCGGCCTACTATTGCTATTACTGGTTTCGGCATATACTTTCATCCTTTCAACTTGCTTCTGTTTATTATGTAAAAAACCCTTCTTTGTGCAAGAAGGGATTTGCATTCCAGAATATTTCTCAGCGTATCAAAACACCTCACATTATACCACACGTTACTAATGTTTCACAATAATATATACATTCTCTTGTAAGCGATGCGCAATACCATCTAAAATTGCCTCTAAATTATTTGCAACAAATTCTAACTCATCTGTCGATTCACAAGTAAACAAAGGGGCACCACCAGCAAATTTCTCCGGCGTTGTTGTAATAACCGCGAGAATTACACTTTCTAACATCATCTTTTATCTCCCCTTCCTTTCGGGGCTTCCGATGACATATGAACAGCACTTTCTAACGTCGGCACATTCCCTATGACACCTATCGCTTTCTCTGCATCTTGATCTTGTGGCAAGACAAAAATCCCAACCCTACCATCTTCTAAATCACGCTTTGCCAACGGCACAAGCGCTGGCGTACCAGAATCTCTATAAATCCCTAAAGCAACAGAAACATCATGTAAAATAGCTTGTCGTTGTCCTAAGTTTGAGATTGTCACCATCGCATCAATTGTTTTCGGCCTTAAAATAAAGCCCATTCCATATTTCATAATTTCCTCTTGCCTTGCTGGCAATCCAATATTCATAATGTAAATATTATCAATATACAGCCCCGCTCCTTCAAAACGAAGTGGAACATGCTCGATATCAACAAGATCATGTAACCTTCTGCCAGACATTAATTTTTTCGCGATAATAAATGCGATTATAGCCATAATTACTCCAGCAATCCACGAATGGAATCCTATATACGCAAACGTCGTTGCAAACGACGTTAACATCGCCAAATAGTTTCGACTTTCAAAAACTAACGCAATCCCTTCAATATATGTATTTCCACGCGGTACGAGCTCATATCCATCTAATTGTTGAAGGGTATTTCTTTCCATATTACGCACATCACGAAACTGTGTTGCTGCTAATGTAAGAAATGTAATAGCAGAAAAATCTTTTTTCAAAATTGACGGAATCGCAATCGCTCCTAAAGCCGCTGCAATTAACCCCATCGCAACGTGAATAATTTTCCCGTGGAGCCTCGTCGGATATTGACGCGTATCTGTCCGGAGCATTAGCACTCTCGTTACTGTCCCCGCTATTACTCCGCATAAAATGGCCGGTGTATATTCAGTCATGTATTACCCTCGCCTTTCTTTTACGTGCTTTCCTCTTGAACTGTTCCATGTATACTGATGCTTTTGCAATCCAAAACAAAATTGCCATGAAAAATGTAGCAACGGCGACGATATCAAAAAACGCTAAACTTCCGTAATCATAAGGGAATTGTAGTTTTCGAAAAATAAGTGTCACTAACAATTCCCCCTGTAACATTCCTATATAAAGAGAACATAATCGCAATATGCGATCCTCATGCAATAAAACCGATGCATACACAAGAGCACCACTTACCAAAAACAACCTGTCCACCACAATCCAAATCGGATCATATACTTCTAACAAATGAAAACTTGTATATAACATTGCAATAATAAGTGCCGAAAGTAAGCTATATAATTTTTTCCAAATAGAATATAGTGCGATTCCTATAAAAGCAACAATACAAAGCAAAAGTGCATTTACTGATACCGTGAATGAAGCAATCGTTACATGTAACGGAGAGCAAATAATAAAAATCAATATACAAGTGCTTATCTTCCACCGCATAGAGTCCTTTTTCATAAAAAAAGTTACAACAATCCACCCTATCCAAGCTAAAAAATAAAAAGTACTCCCTTCCATCATTTCACCTCCTATGTTTTCCATTATGGGAACTTTTTATGAAAGTTAATCCACTTTCTTCGCGCATAGTTTTTTCATATAACAGCAACACTTTTAATAAGGAGGTGCTATTCATTATGGGTAAAGATCGTCAAGAACGAAAACTAAGAGAATCACGTCGCGTTGAATCTGATCGTGACCAATCACTACAATATCCGGGTGCAACTGGACTGGATACACCAGAGCAAGCCCGAAAACAAAATCAGCACTAATGAACACAAAAAGACGGTTTCGATATTGTACGAAACCGTCTTTTACATAATTATTTTAATGATTTTTACTTATATCAAAATAACATTTAACATCCGAATTTTTCTATGGTTTATTTTTATCTCTACCTATTTTTCCTTTGCGAAATTAAACCCTCCCCAATAATTCAGTAGCAAACTATCTACATTTTCCAGCCTCTTTTTCAGTCGCAACTTGCACAAGATAGTGTTTATATAGGAATAATTTTGTTTTGATAGAATATTAATTCCATTCCTCACCTTATATTACTAAAACGAACAAAAACAAAAAAATCAACCAAACGGTTGATTTTTTTATCTTCTACTATAATGCGTCGTATCAATACCACGCTGTGTTAACCAATGATACGTTTCGCCCTTTACAACAAGAGGTACAGCCTGTAACTCTTCTATCGTCTTTGCACCAAGAGCTGTCATAATAAATTTCAAATCTGTATGTAAAAGATCAATTTCATCCACTAACTTCTCGATACCATCTTGCATTAAAATACGTAAAAAGTATCCAGCAAACGCAGTTGTATTCGCCCCTAATGCGATTGCTTTCGCTACGTCAAGCGCTGTTTGTATACCCCCAGATGCAATAAAAGAGAGGTTATTATTTGTAGAGGTTGCTTCAATAATCGAGGTTGCTGTTCGTATGCCCCAGTTATTAAAATAAGAAAGCATTCGCTGTCTTCTTTCATTTTCAACAGCAGCAAAATTTGTACCACCTTGTCCACCAATATCAATTGCCGTTACACCTATGCTCGCTAACTGTTGTACGGTTTCCTTACTCATCCCAAATCCAACTTCTTTCACAATGACAGGAACTTTACTATTTAATACAATTTTCTCAATGCGCTGAAGTACACCAGTAAAGTCACGGTCTCCTTCTGGCATCGTTAACTCTTGTATGACATTTAAATGAATTTGCAATGCACTCGCTTCAATCATATCAACGGCACGCTCTGCTTGTTCGATAGTTGCCTCACTACCTAAATTAGCAAAGAAAACACCATTTGGGTTTACCTTTCTGATAATCGTATAAGAAGCAGCCTCACTTTCATCTTTTAACGCCGCCATTTGCGACCCTACAGCCATAGCAAGATTATGATGTTTCGCTACATATGCTAATTGCTCATTAATATGTAACGTTTTCTCTCCCCCACCACCAGTCATCGCATTGATAAAAATCGGCGAACTTAGTGAAAGTTCGCCGATTTTTGTTTCACATGTTATTGTGTCATAACTTGAATTTGGCAATCCTTGATGCACAAAATCAATATCATGAAAGCCATGCGTACGAGACTGACCAGTAGAAAGAGCGTATTCAATATGATCTAATTTACGTTTTGCCCTTACCACTTGTACCCCTCTTTATTTCTTTAATTTTTTCAGTTGTTCACCAATAATATCACTTAATTGGAAAGTAGCAGAATCAGCATTTGGTTCATACTGACTGTAATCCTCAATTACATTATTTTCCTCAAGCGTTTCTTTTATACTTAAAGAAATACGTTTCTCTGCAACATGGACTTCAAGCACTTTCACTTTTACTTCTTGTCCCATTTCCAATACTTCATTTGGATTTTTCACGTGACGATTTGCAATTTGAGATACATGCACAAGACCTTCAACGCCAGGTAAAATTTCAACGAATGCACCGAATGTAACAAGACGTTTTACTACTCCCTCACGAATATCTCCAGCTTTTATTTCGCCAGCAACATTCTCCCAAGGTCCTGGCTGTGCTGCTTTAATTGATAAAGAAATACGTTGTGTATCAGCATCAACAGATAATACCTTTACCTTTACCTTTTGACCTTGCTCTAATACTTCAGAAGGTTGCTCTACACGTTCGTGTGAAATTTGTGAAATATGAACTAAACCGTCTACACCACCAACGTTAACGAAAGCACCAAAATCCGTTAATCGTTGCACTGTTCCTTCAACAACGTCTCCCTCTTTTAATGAAGAAATCGCTTCTTTTTTCTTAGAATCTAGTTCTAATTCTACTACTGCTTTATGCGAAAGGATTACACGATTTTTTTCGCGGTCTAATTCAACAATTTTCACGGCTAATGTTTTGCCTTTATAGTCAGTAAAATCTTCTACATAATGTACTTCTACAAGTGAAGCTGGGATAAAACCACGAACACCAAGGTCCACAACTAATCCACCATTCACGATATCTTTTACAGTAACATCAAACACATGACCAGAAGTAAATTTCTCTTGTAATTCTACCCATGCTTTTTCTGCATCAACAGCACGTTTAGATAAGACAAGATCATCTTCTTCTAATTTAATAATTTTTAATTCTAGTATTTGATCTAATTCTACAACATCGCTTGCTTTTTCAATATGAACGTTAGCTAATTCACTAATTGGAATTACGCCATCTGTTTTGTATCCAACATTTACAAGCACTTGTTTCTCTTCAACTTTCGTTACAGAACCTGTAACAACGTCACCAACTTGTAATTCTTTTGAATCCATAACTTCTTCATTCATTTTCTCTACCATGGAAATACCTCCCTACAGAATTGACAAAGCATTTTTTATGTATATACGAAATGAAAACATATGTTTTCATTTGCATGTTTAAGAATTTATCATCACATACTCAGTTTTCATACATTTCACTAGAAAATATATTAAACCTATATAAATAGTATACAGCAAAATCATCTTGAAGAAAGTATGTTTTGAAATATAATAGCGAATATATTCTGAAAGTTTTATCCTTCTTTTACTAACTTCTTACAAATCCAATCATTTGTCAAGGAAAGAGACTCACAATTCACGCATCCTTTACATTTCTATATAAACAAAAAAAGAAAGAGGTTATCCCCTTTCTTTATTTCGCAAACACTCCTGAAACAATACTCATAATTTTTTGGACAACTTCTTCAATTGATAAAGAAGTTGTATCTAATTCCAATGCATCATCAGCTTTCTTTAGAGGAGAAACCTCGCGTTCTGAGTCTAATTTATCACGCTGAGCAATTTCTTTTTTTAACTGCTCTAAATTAGAATCGAAACCTTTATTTATATTTTCTAAATGTCTTCTTTCTGCTCTTTCTTCAACAGAAGCAAGCATAAAGATCTTCACTTCAGCATCTGGTAACACATGCGTACCAATATCACGGCCATCCATTACAACGCCGCCTTTTTCCGCTAACTCTTGTTGACGACGTACCATTTCTTCACGAACAAGGCGATGTTTCGCCACAATAGATACTCGATTCGTCACCTCAGGTGTACGAATTACTTCAGAAACATCTTGTCCATTTAAAAATACAAGTTGTGTATTTTCTCCTTGCTGAAACTCAATATTTACATTCTTTACAACTTCCATTAACTTCTCTTCATTTTCAATGTCCACTTTTTGTTCAAGGGCTGCATATGTAATCGTGCGGTACATTGCGCCTGTATCAATATAAACGTAAGAAAGTTTCTTTGCCACAACTTTTGCAACCGTACTTTTTCCAGCAGCTGCTGGACCATCTATAGCAATTGAAATTCGTTTATCCATTGTAACACCTCATTTTTTCACTTATAAAACAAAACGAAAAGCAGGTATTCTCCTGCTTCTTCTCATTTGCTTCACGTCATTAAATCCTCAATTATTGTAGCATAATCCTCCATAGAAGAAAATGAAAACTACCTATTCACCTGTAAGATTTCTGCTTTGTTTTTTACCATGACACCTTCATAATAAACAATTTTAGATAAATATTTCACTGATGACTTATGTATAAATAACAATTGCACAACAGAAAGACAAATGAATTGTATTACTAATATACGAATAAAAATTTTCTCCATCTTTTTCAATGTAATTGCTCCCTCCTATCCTACATTTACACATTTCGTTTCGTGATTTTATACATCGTATATATAGCAGCTAACTTTATTGTCATTTTCGAGGCATACTTTTATACATTTCCATTGTCGAATTTACTCAAAACATGTTATGTTCTAAATGTATTTTTCAACTTGAAAGGGGTATAAGCATTGAAAAGAATCCTAGTTTTACACACAGGTGGAACAATTGCAATGGAGGAAGATAAAGAAACTGGGGTCGTACAACCAGGTGAAAAAAATCCTCTTTTAAAATTTATTCCTGATTTAGAAGGCGATGTTGATTTAATCGTTGAAGACGTGTTCCATCTACCATCTCCTCATATGACACCGAGCGAAATGTTACAATTACAAGTCATCATTGATGAAAGAGTAAAACAAGACAACATTCATGGCGTAGTCATTACGCATGGTACGGATACATTAGAAGAAACAGCCTATTTCTTAGATTTAACAGTGCAAGCAACTATTCCAATCGTTGTAACAGGTGCAATGCGTTCTAGTAATGAATTAGGTGCTGATGGTCTATATAACTTCTTATCGGCTGTAAAAGTAGCTAGCTGTAGTGAAGCTGCTGAAAAAGGTGTTTTAGTCGTATTAAACGACGAAATCCATTGCGCTACAAATGTAACGAAAACACATACAAGTAACGTGGCAACATTCCAGAGTCCACAGTATGGACCAATTGGTATGGTAACAAAGCGCGGCGTTGTATTCCATCACGCTTTAGTACACCATGAAACATATTCAGTAAATAAGGTTTCTAAAAACGTAGTTGTTCTAAAAGCATACGCTGGTATGGACGATACATTGTTAGCAGCAATTGAAAACCTTCCAGTAGATGGGATTGTTATTGAAGCACTTGGACAAGGTAATTTACCTCCAAGAACACTTCCTAGTCTAGAACGATTAATCGACAAAGGAATTCCTGTCGTATTAGTTTCTCGCTGTTTCAATGGCATCGTGCAAGATGTATATTCATATGAAGGTGGCGGCAAACAATTAAAAGATATGGGTATTGTATTCACATACGGTTTAAATGCTCAAAAAGCACGTATTAAATTATTAGTTGCATTAGAAAATACAAATTCTCATGAAACAATCCAAAATATGTTTATGCACAATTAAAAAGAAGCTGTCGAAGTTTATTTCGACAGCTTCTTTTTATATTTCCCTTGACGCAATGGTTTGCGCAATCGCATCCCCATGAAATCGACCGTTCTCAATAAATATTTCATTTGCATTATTTCCAGCAGCAATTACACCTGCAATGAAAATATTTTCAGCGTTCGTTTCCATTGTATCCTCTGCATAAATCGGACGTCCTGTTTCTTCATCAATCCGAACACCCATCTTCGTTAAGAAACTATGATCAGGATGGTAACCAGTCATCGCAAATACAAAATCATTTTGGATTGTATATGCCTCATCATCGACTGTAAACGTTACTGTATGTTCAGTAATTTCTTTCACGTGAGCCCTGAAATGCATTTGAATTGTGCCGCTTCGTACTAACGCCTCAAACTCCGGCAAAATCCACGGCTTAATGCTTGGTGAATACTCACTTCCGCGATATAAAACCGTTACACGCGCACCGGTTTTAACAAGTTCTAACGCAGCATCTATACTCGAGTTTTTCCCACCTATAACTACTACATCTCGATCAAAATAAGGATGTCCCTCTTTAAAATAGTGAGCTACTTTCTTCAGTTCCTCGCCGGGAACATTCATATAATTTGGATTGTCATAATATCCAGTTGCTACAACAACATATTTCGCTATATATATTTCTTTACTTCCGTCACGCTTTGTTGTCTCAACATGAAAAACTTCTCCATCTTTTTGTACTTTCTCCACTCGCTCAAAAGCATTTACACGTACAGATTTACGCTTTACTACTTCACGATAATACGCAAGCGCTTGATTTCGAACTGGCTTACGATTTTCTGTAATAAAAGCTACATCACCAATTTCTAATTTTTCACTAGAAGAGAAAAATGTTTGATGAGTTGGATAATTATAAATCGCATTTACAATGTTTCCTTTTTCAATTACTAACGGATTTATCCCTACCTTTTGCAACGAAATTGCTGCTGCTAATCCGCACGGACCGCCTCCAATTATGATAGCTGTTTCTTTCTGCATACTCAGCTCACTCCTAGTCTTCTACCAATACGCTATTTATAAAAACAAGAAAAAACCTACTTACAGCAGTAGGCACCTATCTTTATTGTATTCATTTTTCATATATTTGTCATCTAAACGAAACGTACATCCGATAGACATCTGCTAAAAACTGCTGAAATTTAATACCTTGTTTCCCTAATACATTTTCAGGATCAATCTTTCTAGCTGGGTCAAGTGTTTTATGTGATACGATATCTTTCTTCGGATTCAAGCCGAAGTTTTGACATAAATACGCATGATACCACGTAAAACGGGTATATGCTTCCCAAAAGTTAACATCACCGCCATAACAAAGTTCCACTCCAATGGCAGCCTTATTAGCATCATAACCATATAAGTCATTATCTGTCGGCACACCATATCGAACGTGATAGGCAACTTCATTTATAGGAACAATTTCCAATATTGTTTTATCATCTATAAATGTATGTGCCGAAGCTTTCGGTTGTATTTCATTAAAATAATCCCGATTCCCTATCGCATTGCTACCAGGGTTCCCCGTATCATGACTTACAATAAACCTTACTTTAGAAAGAGGAATTCCCGGTCGTGAACTTCCATACCCAATATAGTTACGCTCTATAGGAAACATCGCCATTACTACCAACTCCCGCTTCAGAAGATTACCTTACTTCTTTATATATGTATTCGGTAGCAATGTCCTTATCGCATATTTCTTACGCGAAGAGAAAATCGAAAATATTTGATGTGAACACCATAAATAATAAAATACTTACAGCAACTCCATAAAAACCGTAAAACCAAACACAATCTTCTTTCGTATCTAAACCGAAAAATTTATTTACAGATTGTAATAATGTGCCGCGCTTACTTTGTTTGTTTCTTAATACTTCCACTCGTTCTACAACATCTGCTGGCATCATAAATCTTTGGTCTACTGTCATTTTCATCATTTATCTCTCCTTAAAATCATTTCCGTTTTGTTTATCTAAGGAGAGTATAGCACGTTTGTTCGTGTAGAACAAGCGTTCTTTTTTGTTTTTATTTTATTTTTCAACAATCCAAGTAAGAATTGAGATTACAAAAGCGATAATCGGCCCTACTACAACTGCACCAAATATTAAAAACAGTAGTCCTTCTCCGAACATCCGAACGTTACTTGTTTTTCGGGCTTTCATCGTTCTTGAGAGTTCTCCCTCTAACCTCTTAACCTTTTCTTCTAATTGTTCTACTCGTTCCATCATTTCATTTTCCATATACAACACCTCAAACTAATACTTCAACAAAAAAACGTGATTCCCTCGAAAGGAATCACGTTTTCTCACGATATAATATTATACCCAACCTCTGAAGCGACTTGCTTCAGCCATTTTACGAACACCGACCATATACGCAGCTAAGCGCATGTTCACTTTACGAACTTGTGCTGTTTCATAAATAGAATCAAATGATCTTACCATTACTTTTTCTAAACGTTGTTCTACTTCTTCTTCAGTCCAGTAGTAACCTTGGTTATTTTGTACCCACTCAAAGTAAGATACTGTTACACCGCCAGCACTTGCTAATACGTCTGGAACAAGTAAAATTCCGCGATCTGTTAAAATTTTAGTTGCTTCTAATGTTGTTGGACCATTTGCAGCTTCAACAACGATTTTTGCTTTAATATTATTAGCATTTTCTTCTGTAATTTGGTTCTCAATTGCAGCTGGAACTAAAATGTCGCAATCAAGTTCTAACAATTCTTTGTTTGAAATTGTATTATTAAATAGTTTTGTTACTGTACCGAAGCTATCACGACGGTCTAATAAATAATCAATATCTAATCCGTTTGGATCATGCAATGCACCGTAAGCATCCGAGATTGCAATAACTTTCGCGCCTGCATCATGCATAAATTTAGCTAAGAAGCTACCAGCATTACCGAATCCTTGAACAACAACGCGTGCACCTTTAATATCAATGTCGCGTTTTTTTGCAGCTTCGCGAATACAGATTGTTACACCTTTCGCCGTTGCTGTTTCACGTCCATGTGATCCACCTAATACAAGTGGCTTACCTGTAATAAATCCTGGTGAATTAAATTCATCAATACGGCTATATTCATCCATCATCCATGCCATGATTTGAGAGTTTGTGAATACATCTGGAGCTGGAATATCTTTCGTCGGTCCTACGATTTGGCTAATTGCTCGTACATAACCGCGGCTTAATCTTTCTAACTCACGGAATGACATTTCACGTGGGTCACAGATAATTCCACCTTTACCTCCACCGTATGGTAAATCAACAATACCACATTTTAAACTCATCCAGATTGAAAGTGCCTTCACTTCATTTTCTGTTACATTCGGATGGAAGCGAATTCCACCTTTCGTTGGACCAACAGCATCATTATGTTGTGCACGATATCCTGTAAATATTTTAACAGTCCCGTCATCCATACGAACTGGTATTTTCACTGTCATCATACGAATTGGTTCTTTTAATAATTCATATACTTCGTTTGGATAACCCAATTTTTCTAATGCTTCACTAATAACAATTTGTGTCGAATTCAATAGTTCAAAATGTTGTTCCCTTTGTTGTTGTGTTTTTGTTTGAGTTCCCTTTTCGGCTACCATAGTAAGTAAACCCCCTGTAATTTCACTTGTTTAGTAAACCTTCATTGCCTAGTATACACCGTTAAATTTGGAATGCAATAGAAAACGCTAACAAATATATACAAACTATTTCCTTTTGCAAGCGTTTTCACTATCATTATAGTCCTTTTATTGCTTTTAGAAAAGTAAAATACTTAAATATTTAAATATTTTTTATTTTACTTATATATAACAACTTAAGAAGATATTTTTAAATATAGTAAAGAGCGCCCAAATATTTATGATTCCCGCTATACCATTAATCGTTTTGACATTTTCAGACCAATATTTTATGTTTCTCCAAATAAAAAACAAAACCTTAGCTTTGTTATATTAGCTAAGGTTTTGTTTTTTCACAAAGTAATTGTGTATTTGTTCAATTGCTTGAGAAGCCATTAATTCTTTACCATACTCCATTAGACGATAAATAGTTGCTGTAGACGGATTACCGTATTCTGCTAAAATAGCTATAAAATCTGCCTTCAGTAATTGAACTTGCTCCTCTTCTTCCATCCAAAGATAGAAACGCCCATCCCACGTATATAGTTTTCCGCCAGTTACATCAAGGTTATATAAACGATTCGACAGGTTAATTACGTCATCTAGTGTAGCAAACTCATAAAGTATATGCTCGCTTTCATCTAGAGTCACTTGCATTTCAATAAACTCGTCACGGAACTCATCATCTGTATCCACATCTTGATGTTCTTTCGTTACAATTACGACCATTCCTTGCGCTTGTAGAGAAAATACTTCAACTGCAATCGGACCATCCGCTTCAAACCCTAGTTCCTTATTTGCTTCTTGCATCATATCACGAAATAATTGCTGTACTTTCGGTGCATTTCTCCACAAATCTTCTTTCGTTAATCCTCGTTCAGATAAATCATCAAATGTTAAGAAAATTTTTATCTTATTGTAATTTAATCGTTCCAGCCTCATCTCATACCCTCCCTACGTAACCAATGAATATAATTTTTATTATATGAAATAGAAAATAGATGGTTCTTTTCGAACAACTATTCTAACATTTTTAACCAATCATCCCATTCTTCTTTCGTATCACCAATTAGGCATGTTTGAATGTTCAACTGATCTCGAGCACCTATTTCTCCTATAAACCCAACAGAAAGTTTCTCACTTTTTTCTTGCAACAAATTCATGTCTTTCATCGCGTTCTTAAGTTCTCGTTCCTCATCAAAAGAGACTACTACATATGTAGGTTGTATTTGCTCAACAGCTAAAAAAATACCATCTTCCGCTAAGCTTGACCTAATATATATCACCTCATATCCCTTTAAGCGTAAATAAGTTGAGAAAACAAACCCTTTCAACATATTATTTTCTAACACGACAACTTTGTGTATAGAAGAAAATGATGATGCATTATGATACACCATTCCTAGACGAGTTTGTAAAAATGATACGAAATATTGGAATTGCACCATTGTAACTTCATTATTATTTTTTAACGTTAACAATTTATTTGACATTTGAAGAACAATACTTGCTATGACTTTTTCTGTTGCATAAATACTGAAAGCCTCGTTTAACAATGCAGAAGTTGTAATTTCATCAAATTTTAACAAAGCTTGCAGTAAATCGTCCACTAAAACAACTTCTCTATCGTAATGTATTTCTTTTTGAACATTACTCTGCAAACGATTCCCTTCTAATAATTGAACTGCTTGTCCAATCATCATGCCAGAAGAAACCTTGTCCATTAACCATTTCAAAATTTGAATATGCTCTTCTGTATATAATCGATGCCCCGCATGATTCCGCTTTGGGGCAATAATTTGATATCGTCTTTCCCATGCACGAAGCGTACTCGGCTGAATTCCAATTATATTCGAAACAGCTTTTATGTTATATTTCCCGTTTAGAGTTGGCATCATTTCCCTCCGCATAACGTAATAATATGTGTTTGAGCAGGTGCTCGGAAGCGAAGTGGAATCAACGTTGTTCCATACCCATTACTAACAAAAAGAGTCATATTTGAATGCTTATATACGCCACCTTTTAAATATTTTTTAGATGGGAATAATCGAATCTGTCCTCCATGTGTATGTCCACTTAACACAAGTGAAATTTGTTCTTTTCCAGACATTTTATTTATTATATTAGGGTTATGGCTAATTAATATGCGAAAACCATCTTCTTTGCAATCAGCCAAAGCTAAATCTAAACAATCACGCTTCAAACCAACATCATCTACACCGAGTAAACAAATTTTTTCTCCTAGTTCAGATTCAAATACAACTCTTGTATTATCTAAAACTTTCACATTATTTTCTAATAACAAAGCATCTAATTCATGATATTCAATCTCATAATCATTATTTCCCCACACAAAATATACAGGAGCTATCGCTCTTAACTTTTGTATATTCGCAGAAATTTTCGATAAAGGGACGCCTCTTTCCGCTAAATCACCGCCAATAATTACAAGGTCTACTTTTCCTTTTACTTGTTCAATTAATGAACTTGAAATGACCCTTCTATGAATATCAGAAATAAAAAACACCTTTACTTTTTGAAAACTTTTCGGAAATTCTTCAAAAAGTAAAGTATGTTCTAACACAGTATTACGCATCGCTTCTGTATACATTACAAGAAGAAATATAATACCAATACATATGAGAGCACTTAATAAGATAATCCATATCATATATTTTTCACTCCCTTCCGCAGAAAGATAATCCTCCGTTTTTATAGTAGGTATGTTACTAGCTATCCTGTTTTGCGGACTTATCTTTTATCGGAATTTTTATTTCTTGACCTACATTCACTTCATCTTCTTGTAAATCATTATACTTTTTAATCACTTCAATCCCAGTTTCATCTGAAAAATATTGCTTCGCTATACTTTCTAAAGTTTCTCCTTCTTTTACCGTATGCGTTACTACTTTCTCAGATGTTGCCTCAGACTCAGATTTAGCTGAATCAAAGAAAATGACCTCAAACGCACTTTTCCCAGCGTTATTACCATCACTTTTCACCTGAATATATTTATCTGTATACCATAAAATACTAATTGGTAGTAATATGAATAGAAATGTTAAAACTCGGACGAAAATATGATTCATTTTAAACTTTTCTTTTTTCTCTTTATTTCTATGAATTTCACTACGCGGCGGTAAACTTTCTTTTTCTTCCACTCGCTCAACTTCTAATTCCTCTTCGAAATCAGGAATTCGTTTTCTCATGTTGTTCACCACCACCTTCCATTTATTTTCTTAATTGGAGTCCCATTATAAAATCAACAAGAAAGTGTGCAAAGATTGTTATAAATAAATTTCCTGTCCATTCAAATACATAACCAAAGACAAAACTAATGAAACAGACGAAACAAAACAAAAATGGCTTTGTTATATACCGAATATGTAACACTGCAAATACTAAACTAGCTATTACAATTCCAAAGTGCGTCTGCACTACACCTCTAAATAAAAATTCTTCTGCAAAGCCGATAATGAACGTAATAACGAGTAGGTGCATAACTGACATTCCTTGAAACATCTTATCGTTAATACCACCATCATCAAACCAAGACTCTGGAAATACTCGCATTGCAACATAATCTAATAACACAATACCAATCGCCAACAAGCCACCTATTATAAGTATAGACACCGGTTCCCACTTCCACAGACTATACACCGATTTTATATCTCGGAATAATACATATGCTAGTAAACAACCGATACCGATAATAATGAACTGTGTGATATACAGATTCAGCCTTATTTCTTTCGGACTCATATCTTCAATATTATGCCTTTGAATGTTCATCATTCCCCCATCTTTTCTAGACCGAAAAGCTTTTGTAACTCTGTTTCCCAATTATAGTCGAAATCCGATTGTTGCGCTTGTCTTTTTTTATAATCTGTTTTTGTAATACCACAATAGTCACAGCAATTTTTCAACTCGTTCTCTTTTCTATAACCGAACTGTTGTAACAAATATTCACGCCTACATTCTTTCACTTGTATCCACGATTTCATGTTTTCTAGCTCACTATATTTATTACGTAGCCTTATTTCTACTTCAGCTATTAATCTGTTCATAATTTCATCTGACAAGCCCTCTAATTTTAATTTCCGCTGTTGTATGATTCCAAGCTGTTCAAGATGATAGCGGATGAAGCGCCAATATTGTTCATTAAATCTTGCTGCATTATAACAAATTTCTTCTACCTCTTCTATTGGTAATTCTTTCGTTTGAAACATTCTTTCTTGTAGTAAAGAGAATAAAAATTGTATTTGCGACTGACTTGGCAATTCATCTTCAATTATTGAAATTGGTAAATCGTGATCTAACGGACTACATAGTAAGATAGCTATACTCGGTTCACCATCTCTTCCAGCTCTTCCGATTTCTTGTAAATAGGAAGCTATATTAGTCGGATAATGAAAATGAATAATATAGCTCGTATTCGACTTATTTACTCCCATACCAAAAGCACTTGTACATATTACAAGCTGCAACTGGTCATTCATAAACTGCTGTTGAATTAACATACGCTCTTCATGTTCCATACCACCATGATAAAAAGCAACACCAGTCACGCCTTTTCCTCTTAAATACTCCGTTAAACGTTCTGTCCACGCTCTGCTTGAACAATATACAATCCCTGGCCCTTGTAAATACATCACCTGGTTCAAAAGCGCTTCTTTCTTCTCTTCTATCGTCTCCACAAATTGTACTTCCATCGCAATATTTGGACGATCAATAGAGTATACATGCTGCGTCACTTTCTTCAAATCTAAACTCTCTGCTATATCTCGGAGTACATCTTTTGTCGCTGTTGCCGTTAATGCTAGCACCGTAGGAGACCCGATATTTTCAATGACTACATTTAGTTTTTTATAGTCTGGCCTAAAATCATAACCCCATTGTGAAATACAATGAGCCTCATCCACAACAAATAATGAAATATGAACTTTCTTCAACTCTCTTATTAACACTTCCGACTGCAACATCTCTGGTGAAACAAAAATAAATTTATATGAAGCTAATTTTTTCATCGCTTCTCTTTTTTCATGTAATGTCCGAAAACTATTAAATGCTATTACTCGGTTTTTCACAACATACTTTAATTGTGTAACTTGATCTTCCATCAAAGATAATAATGGTGATACAACAAGCACGGTTCCTTCTTGCATTAGCCCTGGAAGTTGATAGCACATAGACTTCCCCCTTCCAGTCGGGAGCATTGCTATAACATCTTTTCCTTCTAATAAATCTGTAATTACCCCTTTTTGCCCTGTACGAAATTCAGAATATCCAAACCATCTATATAAATATTCCTCAAGCTTCATTTATACCCTCCATCCGCGCCAATACAAGACGAACTTCAAAATAAGAGATACCCTCTCCAACCGCTTGTTTCAACTCACGCAACTTACGTGTTTGTAATGTCTCAATTACTTTTGTTACTTTATCTATTTTGTCTTTTTCCATAAACATCTCGATTGAAAACTCTTTTTCCCGCAAAGCAATTTCAACAAAATGATCTTCTATCGTTGCAACCTTTAAATTTCTAATTGTTGCTATTTCATCTAAAGAGCGTCCTTGTCTCCAAAAATTATATGTTTTTTTCGTTGATAAACTAAATAATTCAGCTCTCTCATTTGGATAAGAGATAATCTCAGCTAATAGCGGAAATTCATTTTCTTTATCGTGAACTTCTTGTATAAAGAAGTGAATTGTACCCCAAAATAAAAAATATACCCGGAATATATCTTGTTTCGTAATTTCCGCTAATTGCTGCAATGTACAACCGATACGTTCATATCCTGTTAATCTATATGTTACAATCGTCGCTTCTACCACATCACCTTTTCCTAAAAGATTATGTATTTCTTTCCATAATCTTTTAGCCAATTCACTTCGCCTATATGGTATACCTGTTAAAAAACGTTTTACCCACATCATTATTTCTGTATCTTGTTGAATGGGAATAAACTTCGTATTATTCTGTTGTAAATTAGATATAGTTTGAATAATTAATGATAATCGTTTCCAAAATGTTTCACCTAATTCACCATAGTGTAAACCATGTAAATGCGCGGGAAAAGCATATACTTCCTCCCATGTATGTAACTGCATTTTACCTTTAGATGTTAACAAATATGTATTTTCATGTATTTCTCGAATCAAATCTGCTTGCAACAACTTTGCAACTTCACGATCATAGTCTGTTCTATTTAACGATTTATATATTCCAAACAAAAATGAAATTCGGAACATATTTCCATCTTGTAACGTTTGCGAAGATCGTTTTCCTTTTAATAAATAATAAATAGAAGAAACGGTCCTTTCACCATTCAATTGTTTTAAACAATACAATAAAGTATATTGTAGTTGCATTACCGCTTCCACCTTTCAATCTAGCTTAATTACTTTTTAGTATGATTGCACCATTCTATGTTACTCATTAAACTTATCATATCGGCACTATGTACTTGTATATAGTATATTGTACCAAACGAAATAACATTTACGTATTTTGAAAATCTTATGACATAATGCAAAAATTAGTTGACACTCTAATTGATAAGGATTATCATTATAATTTTATGTTGAAAAGTTTTAAAAACCGTTTTACAATAAGGTTATAATTTTTATGGCGAGCTTTTCACATACATATTATCAGGAGGGAAAAAAGATGGCAAAATATACAATCGTTGATAAAGATACTTGTATCGCATGTGGTGCTTGCGGCGCTGCTGCACCAGACATTTATGATTATGATGATGAAGGTATTGCATTTGTAACGTTAGACGATAACCAAGGTATCGTTGAAATTCCAGATGTATTAATTGAAGATATGATGGATGCATTCGAAGGTTGTCCAACTGACTCAATTAAAGTTGCTGATGAATCATTTGATGGCGACTCTTTAAAATTCGAATAGTCTTTTATTAACTTCAAAAAATATCCCTCATTCATATGAGGGATATTTTTTGTTTTCTATTTTCATTCTACTTAATAAAAAACCACTAGCAGTTCCATACTACTAATGGTTTTATTTTATATTTTATGCATTTTTCATTTTTGCAAACACCCATACTTTCAGGCGTGAGAATAACGCTACAAATACAATTGTCACAACAATTCCTTTAATTAAATTAAATGGTAAGATTGCCGTTACAACCGTTGTTCTTATAGCCTCGCTAGACATAGCTGGTGAATTTAAAAACCAAGTGTAAGCTGGGAATATAATGATGTAATTTAATACACTCATAATGAGCGCCATTGTAATTGTCCCTAGCATTAATCCTGTCGTTAAACTCTTAACAGTACGATACTTTCTAAATAAGAAAGCTGCCGGTCCAATAAATAAACATCCTGCAATAAAGTTAGCAATTTCTCCAACTGGCACTCCCGTTAAACTCCCTTGAATTCCGTAATGTAAAATATTCTTTATCGCCTCTACAATTATCCCTGCAACTGGCCCGAAAATAATTGCTGCAATTAGAGCTGGTACATCACTAAAATCAATTTTTAAAAATGGCGGAAGCCCTGGAAACGGGAAATCCAACATCATCAGTAAATATGCAATACTACTTAGCATCGCTACACTCACCATCTGCACTACACTGTTTTTTTGTTTCATCTTTCTCTCTCCTTTTCCATCGATCATCTCATGGAAAGTGGAAAGGTTCTGCTATGCCTACTTTTTCATAGAACGAAAAAACCCTCTGTGTTTTACACAAAGGGAGAATTTAAGGCACATCAAACAGACGTTCAAATCCATATCTTTTTTGAACGCTTGAACCTCCATCTTCTCCCATCCAGACTATACTGTCGGCTTTGGAATCACACCAAATCCTGCCTTAACGGCTCGCGGGCTTAGAACAAAATCACATATAGTTCATCACCGCCGGTCGGGATTTTCACCCTGCCCCGAAGATAGACCGATATTCTATTTTCCACTTTATTATACAACAACATAATCGTATTGTGAACAAAAAAAGCGTAACTTATTAAAAATAAGTTATTAATTTTATATAATCAAAACCAATCACTATATTTTACAATACACCCCAGATTTTTTAGTATTCGGCATTTCCCCTATGAATCCCCTAGTCATATATAATGAAAAGTGATAAGATGTTGAATTGTTAAGATAAGAACATTTTCTGGATTATGGAGGAAATGTCATGAAAAAAGAAAAGAGACACTCTATTCGAGAAGCAATGAAAAAAAACTTAAGAAAAGAATACTTTTACTTAAAAAAAGAATTACTTTTCTACTGTCCAATTGATTTAGGCACATTCTCAAGCGAGACATACTATGCTGCTTTCGATGAAGATGGCATCAGTATTTATCAGTATGATAAAAAAAAAGAGAGTAAATTAAAACTGTGTGAGCGTCACCCATGGAAGAGTTGGAATAAAGTGAAGGTGGATCATTATTTGACAACTTCTCAATTTATTTTTCAAGGTGAGCGAAACTGGATATTATCCCTTTTCCAAAAAGGAAAAGAAGCTCAAAAAATAATTGAAGAGCACACATCTTTACAAACTGAAGTTGTTTCCCGCTCTTTCTTAAAAAAACTTCCAGGATTCCGTTCTAATGCACCGTTGAATAAATACATCGGCAGCATTTGCTACACTGCACTTATTGCATTTTTATTAAAATGGATGATTCCATTTCAAGCACCACAAATCGCCCTGTACTCCATTTCAATCGGTTGTATGCTTCTTGGTTTACTTTGTTTGACAATCGGTTTAATTGAACCGACTATTGTACTATTTCGAACGAACGAAAAAACAAGAACGAAAGTATTTTACTTATATAGCTACTTAGCTATTTCTGGATTTATATGTGTCTTTATTTTTTGGTAAAAAAAAGAGCTAGTTTAACTAGCTCTTTTTTTACTTTACGTATAATTGTTGATTTGGATAAATCCGATCTTGCTGCAGTCCATTTTTATCTTTAACTTCCTTAACTGACATACTAAATTTCCGTGCAATACTAACTAAAGTGTCCCCTTTTTGGACGACATATAAGGATGAGGAAACAACTTCATTTCTCTGTTCATTTAGAACAAGCAATGGATTCATCGCATTCTTTTTCGCCATCGTCCATCTTCCTTGATGAACTTCTAAATGTAAGTGTGCACCTCTCGATTCTCCTGTATTTCCTACTTCTCCAATTATTTCTCCTTTTGAAATATAATCCCCTTGAACTACATATCTCTTATTTAAATGCGCATACACGGCCTCATATTCTCCATGTTTAATAAATACAACGTTTCCATAACTACTTGAATAATAAGACTTTGTTACCTTACCTTCTTGAATAGCTGCCACAGGCGTGCCAATCGGTGCCGCTATATCTATACCGTAGTGTTTTCCATGCCTTGTCCCAAAATAATCACTTATCTGCCCTTCAACAGGCCATGTCCATTGATTTCCCTCTGCGTACACATGTAATTGAGATAAAAACAATACCGTCAATAACATGACGCCACATTTTAACACTTTCATATACATCCTCCGTTTTCTGATTAACACCATACCTTCTCTTATTTTGGTATATTACAGAAAAAAGTATACAAAAAAAAAGAAAGTGAATCACTCCACTTCCTTCTCGTTTTTATCACGAAAAACGATTGCACTGCGATTATACTCCACATCTTTTACTTGTAATCGAGCGTTTATTACTCTAGCTACCGCAAACAAATAATCAGATAATCTATTTACATACTTTAGAACAACTTCATTTATTTCCCCTTCTTTTTGCAAGGACACTACACATCGTTCTGCTCGCCTTACAACTGTACGCGCAATATGAATAGCAGCTGCGGCTTCGCTTCCACCTGGTAAAATAAAACGCTCTAACGGCGGTGCTTCTTCTATATACGAATCAATCCTTCTTTCTAAGCTTTCAACCATTTCAACCGTTACTTTATAAGGAATTTTCCCCTCTACTATCGCCAAGTCTCCCCCGCAATCAAATAGTTCATGTTGAATATTTTCAAGTTCATTGTAAATATCTCCAAAAGATCCGCCTTGTAGCTTAGTCATTGCATATCCAATATGAGAATTCGCCTCATCTATCGTGCCATATGCTTCAACTCGGATATTATCTTTATCCACTCTGCCGCCTATTACACTTGTTGTCCCTTTATCTCCTGTTTTCGTATATAATTTCATCGCTTCACGACACCCCTCTTGCTATTCTTCATTCGACTAAGATAGAAAAAAAGTTCTACTGTTATTTATTTAATTGATTTTACAAAAAAATAAAAAACAGTAGAACTTTATTCATTATCAACTTTAAAAACGTATATCTAAATTATACGATTCGGTAAATATACAGAGAATGTAGTTCCCTCTCCAACAACACTTGAAACAGCAATTTTACCATCATGGCCTTGCACAATATTTTTTGCAATCGCAAGCCCGAGCCCCGTTCCACCTTTTTTCCCACGTGTTCTTGCTTTATCAGCTTTGTAGAAACGATCAAATAAAAATGGAATATCTTCTTCTGGAATACCAGCGCCCGAATCTTGTACTTCAAAAGTAAGACCATTATTTTTCGTATTAATTACAAGCGTTACATGTCCGCCTGCATTCGTATGACGAATTGCGTTATCAATTAAATTCGTCAATACTTGTTCCATACGATCTGCATCAAACGGGTATTGTTCAATTGGATTCTGGAAATCAACCGTTAATGCGACTTCTTTATCCTTTGCAATTCCTTGGAATTTACGACCTATTTTTTCAACGAAAGGATGAATATCAACTTCACCTATATGTAACTCTACATTACCACTTTCCATACGCGCTAAATCTAATAGTTCATTTACAAGTTTACCTAAACGAACAGATTCATCATAAATGATTTGAACGAACTCATTAATTTCTTCTTTCGTTTGCACAATATCATCTAAAATCGCTTCACTATACCCTTGAAGCATTACCATCGGTGTACGAAGTTCATGTGATACGTTTGCAATAAAGTCTTGACGCATCTTCTCAAGACGGCGTTCTTCCGTCATATCACGTAATACAGCTACAGCGCCACGAATTTTCGTTTGGTTGTAAAGCGGCGTCATAAGAACTACATAGTTCCCTTTTTGTAAATTAATTTCAACCACTTGTTGTTGTTCACTTTCTACAACGAGATGGAATAGTTCAACAAGTTCAGAAGGTAGTTTTTTACTGAGCTCTACTTCCTTTTCCTCTTGCCAAACTTGTAAGAAATGTTCAGCCGGCGGATTAATTACAACGACTTCACCTTCTTGATTTAACGTAATAACCCCATCTGCCATACTACTTAAAATACTTGCTAACTGTTCTTTTTCTTGCTGCAAGGCATTCATATTAAACTTCAACTGTTTCCCCATTTGATTTAAGGCCGTTGCAAGCTCACCAATCTCGTCCTGAGATACCATAGGAGCTTTCGCATCAAACTTCCCACGCGCGACCTCAAAAGCAACCTCACGCATTTTACGGAGTGGTGCTGTAATTCGAGTAGATAAGAAGAATGCAAAGAACGTTGTTAATATAATCGCAATCCCTGCTGATAAGAATATAAAATCAGTCGTTCTCTCCATACCTTGTATCGGTACTTGTAAAGATTCGTATACGAACACTGCACTTTTATTTTTTGAATGCACTGGTTTTCCGACAATCATAATATCATTTTCAGTGTTTTTATTCTTTCTACTATTAGAGGCTTTTCTAATGTTATTCTTAATTTCTTTTTTGTCTGTAAAAACAGCCGCTAATTCTTTATCTTCTTTCAAATCATCCATTGTAAGAGTGACTAACCCTTCTTGTTTCGGCGAAGAAGATATTTCTTTACCATCTTCTACAATAATGATCCTTGAAAGTGGATCAGAGAATTTGTACGCGATATTCTCAATCGTTTTTACATCGGCACCTTCTTCAATTAACTCTGAAACACTTGTTGCAACTTTTTGAAGCCTAGCTTCACTCATATCAACATAATATGTTCTAAAAAACTGTGAAAGTAAAATCGCAACAAATCCAAGAACAAACGAAACGAGAAGTAATATAGTCATCCATAACTTCCCTACTACACTTCTCCAAAGCATCAGTCGTTCACAACCTCAAATTTGTAACCTACGCCCCAAACGGTAACAATCATCTTCGCAGCATCTGGTGATTTTTTGCTTAACTTCTCACGTAAACGCTTTACATGCGTATCAACTGTACGTAAATCTCCGAAGAATTCATATTGCCATACTTCTTTTAACAATTGCTCACGATCAAATACCTTATCAGGCGCTTTCGCTAAGAATAATAGTAATTCGTACTCTTTCGGTGTTAAGTTTACTTCATTACCATCTGCTGTAACACGGTGTGCATCATTATCAATTGTTAAATGAGGGAACACAGTAACATCTTTTGTCGTTGTATCTTGTGTAAAGAACGTTGTTGGTACAGAACGGCGTAAGACCGCTTTCACACGAAGCACTACTTCACGTGGGCTAAATGGTTTCACAATATAATCATCAGTTCCTACCTCAAACCCTTGTACTCGGTTTACTTCTTCACCCTTCGCTGTCAACATAATAATTGGCGTCGCTTTTTTCTCACGAACCCCTTTACACACTTCAATACCATCTTTACCTGGCATCATAAGATCTAATAGGATTAAATCGTAATCATTTTGCAGTGCCATTTCTAAAGCTGTATCACCATTGTCCGCTTCTTCAATTGTGTATTGTTCTCTTTCTAAATACATTTTCAACAAACGACGAATACGATCCTCATCGTCTACAATTAAAATTCTTGATTCATTTTCCATTTCTACCCGTTGTGTACTTTTACCACAACGGTTTACACCTACCCTTCTACACTAGTATGTTGCGCTATTCTCGTTTATTTAAGCAAGCTTCTAAATGTTTCACTTCCCATATTATGCTTCACAAGAATAATAAAGTTTGTTCAATTTTTTTCCAAAACTATGTATTTTTTTTGAACAGGATATAACGTCCTCGACATCATTTTACAAAATCAACCGCTACTTTGTCATGTTTTTCTCAAAAAAGAAGAAAAATTGACAAAAATAAAATAGGAAAGTGACATTCACTCTCCTATTTTATTTCTCTATGCGTATGAATGTAAACCCGCGATAATTAAGTTTACTACAATAAAGTTAAACATAATGATTGCAAAACCAATTACCGCTAACCACGCTGACTTCTCTCCGTGCCACCCTTTTGATAAGCGTAAATGTAATACCGCCGCATAAAAGAGCCAAGTAATAAGCGCCCAAACCTCTTTTGGATCCCAGCCCCAAAAACGTGTCCACGCTATTTGAGCCCAAATCATGGCGAAAATCAATGCACCTAATGTGAAAACTGGGAATCCAATTGCAATAGAGCGATATCCAATTTCATCTAACAAATCACTATTCGTATTTTTCACTAACGGCTGAAGCGCCGCTGATACTCGTTTACGTAATGCAATCCTTAATACGATATACAGCAATGTTCCGACTAACACAGACCAAATTACTGTATTTAATTTTTTCGCATTTACAATCGCTGGAACTTCAACTGTCGGTTCTAATTTATTTTCTGTCAATAACTTTCCTTCGTGCGGTCCTACTAAAGCCGGAAGATTGTACTTCATTTCCACTTGTTGTTCATTTTTATCAATCCATTGAAACTTCGCTTCATATTTCATACTAGAAAATACCGTTGTCACTCCAATAAAGCCAACTGTACAAACAAGTGTGAACACTACCGTTTCTAACCAAAATGTACGTTTACTTCTCGTTGATTGATCCACATTTTTCAATAAATACATAACGCCCGTAATAAAACTAATTGCTAAAATTGCTTGTCCTGCTGCTGCAGTCGTCACGTGAATATGTAACCAATTACTTTTTAAAGAAGGAATAAGCGGAGATATTTCCCTCGGAAACATACTTGCATAAGCAATTAATAAAAGTGCAACTGGTAATGCAAAGAGTCCGATTATACTTACGCGATACATAAAATACATGACAATAAATGCTCCGACAAGCATCATGCCGAAAAATGTACCGAATTCAAAAAAGTTACTAACTGGTGCATGTCCTGATGCAATCCATCTTGTAACAAAATATACTGTTTGTGCAATAAATCCTAAAATTGTAATCGTTATTCCTGTATTTGCCCATTTATGACCTTTTTCTTTAATTGCTCCCCCGAAAAATAGAGTTGCAATTAAATATAAAATAAATGCGGTAAAGAGAAAGTTACTACTTATTTGCACCATATCGTTTCCCCACCTTAACTAATTTTTTTATCTACTACTTTATCGCTTGGCTGCGGAATTATTGTACCTTCTAGTACTCTTTCAATATCTTTCTTTAAACCGAACCAATTTTTATTCGTATGTCCTGCAATCCACCATTCATCATTAACGCGTTGTATCCAAATACGGCGATGATTCCAATACATCCCTTGAATGACACCAACCATAAATATAAATCCTCCAATACCGAGAATCCAAAGCGTTAAATCTTTCCTTACAGTAAGTGCTGTTGCATTTTGCATTTCCACACCTGCAAACGCCATTTTATATTTATTATTTCCATCGGGTTCTATATTTTGCTGAATACCAACAAAACTCACTTCACCATCTGGTGTTTCAGGCGTAAACATTTTAAACACAAATGCAGGGTTATTTGGTAATTTCGTTTTCGTATTTGGTCTTCCACTCTCATCAAAATAAAAATCAGGGAAATAGCTTAATAGTTCTAAAGAATAACCGTTTCCTAAATCATATTTTTCTGTAGGATTCGTTAAATCAACTTTAATCGGTCCCCACTTTTGATTATTTTCTTTGTTTTGCAAATGGAATGACATGCTTTTAAATTCACTTTCTTTGTAATCCACTTGATAAACAGCAAATTGATCAAATTTCATTGGCTCATTTACTCGAATTTCCGCTTCTTTTACTTTTTCTAATTTGGGTTTTTGTCCTGCTATATTTTCGCCGACTGCTTTATACAATACAGCATTCGTTTGGAAATTTTTCGCAATCATCTTATCACCTACACGATCAATCGCTTCATCAAAAACTTCCTTGTCCTTACTTTTATCATAAACTTCCTTTATAAACTTCTCGTTTTTTAAATAGTATTGCCCATCCGTTCCAGGTATTTCTTTCGTTTCACCATCACGTAACCAAAGCGCTTCATCTACGTACATACTCGGTAAAAAACGGAGCATTGCACCGAATAAAAAGATAATGAGACCGATATGATTCACATATGGACCCCAGCGTGAAAACCGTCCCTTTTCAGCTAAAATGTTACCGTCTTCCACTTTCACATTATAGTTCGTTTTCTTTAAATTTATTTGGACTCTTTCCAAATCACCATCTTGCGGTGTACCAGTGCCGTATAATCTTTGTCTCTTTAAAAAACTAGGGTGTCTTTTCACCCCTTGCTTCTTTAAAGCTTTATAAAGTGGAATGACACGGTCTAAGCTACATATCACAAGTGAAATACCAATTGAAGCAATTAAAATCATATACCACCACGAACCGTATAAATTATTAAATCCTAATTGATAGTATAATTGCCCTAAAAATCCATATTCTTGCTTATAATATTCAGCTGGTGCAATCCCCGGAGTTATGTACATTTCTTGCGGAAAAATAGTTCCAATCGCCGATGCAGCTAAAGTAATTACAATGAGCCATACACCCACTTTTACAGAAGAGAAAAAGCTCCAAATTTTATCGACTATCGTTTTTGTTTGCGTGAGAGATCTCCGAGCACTCCCCTCATAGCGCATATCCAATAGTTTTATATTTTCATTGCTTTCAAATGGTTTCCCACATGCTTCACAAAAAACAGTTCCTATTGGATTAACATGTCCACATTCACACTTAATTTCTTTCAACACTCTCACCGCCCCTGTATTTATATGTACTATTGTATATTCCAACCTCAAGTTACCGCAATACTCAGAATTTTTAAATCAGAGGCGCTATATGAATGCACCTCGTATGTAAAGGCTTTCTTTATTACGGAGTAATTTTCTTTAAATATCCTTCTAACTGTTCTTTCGTTTGTTCACCTATAATCTGCTCCACTACTTTTCCATCTTTATCAATCAAAAAACTTGTCGGTAATGGTCCTACTCCATATGTCCCTATAATTTTTTGTCCTTTGTCAATGGCAACCGGGAATTTTAAACCATATTGGTTCACAAAGTTCTTAACAGCAATATCTGTTTCATCTGCATCTAACGCGATGATTTCAACGCCTTTTTCTTTATACTTTGGATATAATTCATTCATATACGGCATTTCTTTTTCACACGGTTTACACCAAGTGCCCCAAAAGTTTAAAAATACACCTTTTCCCTTTAAATCTTTTAGTTCAATTTTCTTTCCTTCTAAATCTGTCACAACAAAGTTAGGTGCTTCTTTTCCGATTTGCATTTTCTCCTTATCAGCAAAGAACCCTTGATAAAGTGTAAATCCTACAGCACCGCTTAAAATGAGCAGAATAATAACGCGAAATAATAAGCGATTTTTCTTCATATTGTCTCCCCTCTCTTCGACGAGTGATAAATATATGTATGTTTTAATAAATCACCAGCGGAGCATTCCACTGGTGAAAGTTTCACACTATTGATTAGCGTGGCTTTGTAGAAGCCAATGCACGTAATTGTTTCACCTCATGTGGTGACAATTCTCTAGCATCACCAGGGCGCAAGCTACCCACTTCTAAAAAGGCGTAGCGTTCACGCTTTAGTTTCACTACTTTACAATCTAACGCTTCAAACATGCGGCGTACTTGACGATTACGTCCTTCATGAATCGTTAATTGTACAATCGCAGTCTCTTTACGCTTGTCCCAAGAAATAATTTTCACTTGTGCTGGTGCTGTCTTCCCATCTTCTAATGCAACACCTCGTTCTAACATGCGAATTTTCTCGCCTGTTAATGGCCCTTTAATTTTTGCAACATACGTTTTTTCAACTTTATATCTCGGATGCATTAATACATTTGCAAATTCCCCATCATTTGTCATCAATAATACGCCAGACGTATCATAATCTAAGCGTCCGATTGGGAATAAACGTTGTCTAATTTCAGGGAAAAAGTCTGTTACAACGCTTCTTCCTTTATCATCTGATACACTTGAAATTACGCCAGTTGGTTTATATAGTAAAAAATAAACAGGTTCTTCTTTTTCAAGAGGGATGTTATTTACTTCTACTTTATCTTGAGGAGTTACTTTCGTTCCTAACTCCTTCACTATTTTTCCATTCACTTTTACTTTTCCTTGCTGAATTAATTCCTCAGCCTTTCTTCTCGATGCAATACCTGCTTGCGCAATCACTTTTTGTAATCGTTCCATTTCTTTTTTTCACCTCGAATTTATCTTACCTTACATTAGAAAGACTTGGCAACCGCATACGCTTGACGGCTATTCGCTTCATCTTACTTAAACAACATAGCGATGATAATAAACATATAAAGGGCAAATCATGTTTTTACCTTTTATTATTGTCCATATTCTTCATATTGCTCACAATAAAAGTTCATCATTTTGTCAAAAATACCGCATAAAAAAACCACTATTAAGCAACACCTTAATAGTGGTCGTATACGTATTATAAGCGAAATAGCATAAAAAATGAATAGCCGCCTTACTTAAACATTAAAGAAACAAACACAATTGAACAAATAATCCCGATTAAATCGGCAAAAAGTCCTACTTTTAATGCATCTCCCATCTTTCTAATTCCAACAGCTCCGAAGTATACTGTTAAAATATAAAAAGTCGTATCTGTACTCCCTTGCATCGTAGAAGCCAATCTTCCAATAAACGAGTCTGGCCCATATGTGGCAATTAAATCGGTCGTAATACTTAAACCAGCAGAGCCTGAAATAGGGCGTATAAGTGCTAGTGGAACAATTTCTGCTGGGACATGAATTAAATCTAACATCGGCTTCATTACTGATATCATTGCATCTAATGCACCTGAAGCTCGAAATATAGAAATAGATACGAGCATTCCAACCATAAACGGTAAAATGGAGATTGCAATTTGAATTCCTTCTTTTCCTCCCTCAACGAACGATTCATAGGTTGGTACTTTCTTTATCGTGCCATATAAAAGGATAAAACCAATTACACAAGGGATTACCCATAATGAAATTGTATTTACAATGCTCATTTTTTCCGCCCCTTCCTACTCCTTCTTCGGTAAAAATAGCGGTCAATCCAAATCGCTCCGATCATAGAGAGTACTTGTGCAATGAATGTTACCCCAACAATTTCAGTAGGATTCGCTGATTCATACGTCATTCGAATCGAAATGACAGTAGTAGGAATTAAAGTAATCGCTGATGTATTTAACGCGAGAAACGTTACCATAGAACGGCTCGCCGAATCCTTCCCTCCATTTAACTCTTTCAATTGTTCCATTGCTTTAATACCAAGAGGGGTCGCTGCATTCCCTAATCCAAAAAAGTTCGCCATCATATTCGATAAAATAAATCCCATTGACGGATGATCTTTCGGTATTTCTGGAAACAACCTTTTTACTATCGGCATAAAAAGTGACACTAACTTTTTTAACAACCCTGCTTCCTCTGCAATTTTCATTAAACCGAGCCAAAATACTAATACACTAATAAGTCCTATACAAATTGTTACTGCATCTTTTGCCCCGTCAAATACGGCTTTATTTATCGCTTCCATCGTTCCATTTATCATGGCATATACAATCCCTATGACTGCCATCGCTACCCATACAAGATTAACCATCGCTCCCAACACCTATCATATGAGAAAAAATTTCTTTCACATTATTCCAATACAGTCCCGTTGTCGCTACTAACTTTCGTTTACTATAAAATAAATTCCGTTCTCCAACTTTCTCGTTGCCAACATAAATTTCTGTCTTCCCAACTTTTACGCCATCATTAAGTTTTGCACTTTTATCGAGTTCAACTTTTAATAAGACATTCTTTCTTTCCTGCTCAGTTAATGGCACAGCAAAACTATTTTTCGTATATACATGATTGGCATATTTCTTTTCAGTTATTTCAGCAAGAGCTCCTTGTCCTACAACGTTCGTTTGCTTGAAACGTTCAAAACCTTTATCAAATAAATTCATATGATCATCCCAATCGCTAGAAGCGCTCAAAGTTACGACAATTAGATCTAGTCCATCTTTTGATGCTGTTGTAACAAGTGTCCGTCCTGCTTTCTTCGTAAAACCTGTTTTTCCTCCTGTCGCAAATTCATAATAAGATGTCACGAGTTTATGTTTGTTTTTCCACGGATAATCCCACGAATCTGATTTATACGTTTTTGTCCCAAAAATCTTCTTAAAGGTTTCATTCCCCATTGCATACTTTGTTAAAAGTGCCATATCATAGGCTGATGAATAATGGGATCCATCTCCATCCAAACCATGTGGGTTTGAAAAGTGAGTATCTTTCATTCCAATTTGTTTCGCCTTTTCATTCATTAAATATACGAACCCTTCTATACTTCCTCCTACATTTTCAGCAATTACTTGTGCTGCATCATTACCAGATCTAAGCATGAGTCCGTATACTAAATCCTCTAACTTCACTTTCTGTCCAGGTTTTAAATAAATTGCTGATCCTTCTACTCTCACCGCTTCATTACTAACCGATACCATTTCTTTCATTTTTCCTGATTCAGCAGCTAACAAGGCTGTCATAATTTTTGTTATACTAGCAATTTTTTGTGGCTCATGTTCTGCTTTTCCGTATAATACACGACCGGACTGTTGCTCCATTAATACAGCATTTCGAGCACTGACATTACTGTTCATCTTTGCATATGTAGGAATTGGCATAACGCTTGCGTACATAATAAGAAGCGTGATTATTACACAAATTCGTCTCATATTTCCCCCCACGTCCTTTTGGCACTTTTTGTACAAGTGTATGCTTGGCCTTTTAAAATATGAACGAAATCTCTTTCTCCTTCTAATAAAAAAGACGCAGAGAACCTGCGTCTAATACGGTGTCCATTCAATTTGTTTCGCACTTTCAAATCTTTTTTCTACATCAGGCCAATTTACAACATTCCACCAGTTTTTAATATATTCATCTTTTCGATTTTGGTATTGTAAATAATACGCATGTTCCCACACGTCTAGTACGAGGAGCGGTATCGTATCCCATTGTGTAAATAATTGATGAAGTGTACTCTGCAAAATTTCTAATCTTCCAGATCGTGGTACCCAAACGAGAAGCGCCCAGCCTGATCCTTCCACTTTAGAAGCAGCTTCTGTGAAATGTTTTTGAAAACGTAAAAAACTCCCAAAATCTTGTTCAATCTGTTGTGAAAGAGCCCCTCTTGGACTTCCGCCACCATCTTTTTTCATGTTATTCCAAAATATCGTGTGTAAGTAATGACCTGATCCATGAAAAGCCGCTTCTCTTTCCCAATGCTTAATTAAATCAAATTGATTCGTTTTTCTCGCTTCTTCCATCATCTTCTCTGCCTTATTTAATCCTTCCACGTAACTGCGATGATGTTTATCATGGTGTAACATCATAATTTCTCTAGAAATATACGGTTCTAACGCATTATACGGATAAGGTAATGGTGGAAGTGTGTGCCCTCCAATCGGAACAGCTCGTTCACTATCCCCTCTTTCATATAGTTCATATTCCTCTTCTCCCTGCACAAATACTTCCTGCAAATGATGCTGAATATGTTCTACATCATCACTTATTTCATACATAAACTCTGCATCTGTATCATACTCATGCTCTTTCATACGATCTAATAACGTTTGAATTTTATAAGCAAGCATATGGACATCATACACTTCCATTGCACGGCTATCTAATACGTGAAGAACACTTTCACACCAGCTTTCTACTTCATGAAAGTAATCTGTAAATACACCTTGCTGACTCATGTTACACCTCCTTAATGCTATCCCCATAAATATATTCAAAGGAAATCCCTTATATAACTTTACAAAAGGAAAAGAAGCTAAGTCCCCTTAGCTTCTTTTTCGCAATTAATATTTGTGTAACATCTTTGTTTGGTAATCCGTCTCATAATATTCTAGTTCTTCACGCATCAATTGAAATTTTCCTTCTAAACTCTTCATCACTTTCTCTATAGACGCTGGTGGCGTTTGTTGAAAAACGATGGAGTTTTTCCCTGTATAGGCAGACCGACTATTTTCATACCAATAATCACTCTTTGGTGAGAAAAACTCTGCAATTACTTGATGATAAATTTTATATAAAATTTTTTCAGCTGCTGTTTTTCGAAATGGCTGGCTATTTAACAAAACAAAACATGCATCATGTCCTTCTTCACAAAAAACGAGAAGACGTCTTATAGATGCTAATAACCCTTTATAATATTGCTCGTTCCCTGTTGGTGTTTCTTCTAATAAAGCAGGCAACGTATGATAATTTACATAATTGGTTATCAAAGTAATAACATCTTCTAAAAACATAGAAACTTGTTCTGTTTGATTTTCAACCATTAGATTAGACATTTTTTCCCTCTCCTTTGCCATTTCACGCTATTTCTACTCTTTTATTTTTATGTAATTCAGCCAATATTTCTTGTACTTTCACCACTGTTCCCTCATCAAAATATTGTTGGAATGCTTCTATATTATTTAAATATAAACGTTTTTGCATGCGATGCTCATTCTCTTTCAGTAAACAACATAGCGCTACAATATCCCGTAAATATATGTCTTGTTCTTCTACTTTACATACTGGATTTCCTTCAAAAGGAGTAATTTCTTGTAAAACTTCTTCAAAATATCGAACGTATAAAACGGAAAAAGTTCTCTCTTTATTATTTAATATATATGTCACTTCAGATCTATTAAAGAAATCTTCTGATGTATTAGGTTTTGCTTTCTCTAACTCATATCCCGCATAACCTATTATAATCATCTACTTCCCCTCTCTTCCTTCTTTCAATTCATTTTAACTTAATTTTCTGACAAACGAAATACTCTTTTAAATATAACCCTTATAAAAAATAGCTTCCCTATACAGGAATTTACCTTTTTATTTTTCTTGAAGTTTGTCATAATAATATTATTGTCTCAGTTTTCTTATACAAGGAGAGTTGTATTTATGTCGTTTTCATGGAAACGTTTCTTACAAATCGGGAAAATTATCTTCCCATTTGTTGTATTAACAATTGTATTCTTTCAAGCAAAAAAAGAATTAGCAGGCATTTCTTTTTTAGAAGCAATCGATACAATTAAAAACATTCCAACCGGAGGAGTCTTTTTAGCAATTACACTTGGCGCATTTGCCGTATCCACAATGTTCTTTTATGACTATGTTATGCTTCGTTATTTAAAAGCTGATATACCCGTCCAAAAGATTTTCCGCATCTCATGGATTGCTAATACTTTAAATGGATTTATCGGATTTGGTGGTCTCGTTGGAGCTGGTGTACGCACAATGCTTTATCGTCCATACATAAAAGAAAATGGCAAACTTATTAAAAGTATCGCTTGGATGACAACTGCTTTTATTAACGGATTAGCCATTCTTTCATTCCTCGGCCTTATCGGAATATTAGACACAAGTTTTATTTTGCATGAAAAACCGTGGCTATGGCCTGTTCTTATCTTTTTTGCTCTTTTCGTCCCTATATATATAGGCTTTTCTAAACTAAAAAATAGAAAAACAAAGCAAACCGAAGGACTAGAAGAAGGAGAAGAAGAGAAAAACCCAACTGTATTATACTCATTAGTTTCATTAGTCGAGTGGATATCTGCTGGTATTGTTATGTACGTCATATTAATATTATTTGGCATCGATATTGAATTTCAAAAGTTTTTAGGGGTGTATGTAATTGCTGCTTTAGCTGGCGTTGTTAGTCTTGTGCCTGGTGGCCTTGGTTCATTTGATCTTGTCTTTTTAACTGGACTCGGACAGTATGGCATTGATACAGGCGTATTACTACCTGCTATGTTATTATATCGCCTCGTCTATTACATTTTACCTTTCTGCCTTGGTCTTATTTTTGCAGCTTTTGAAATGACAGGCGTGGCCATTAAAAAGTTTGAAGATAAACCTTTTATTGCGCCTGCATTAGAAACAACTGGTGTTATATGGACTTTACAGCGTGACTTTCTAGGAAAACTTGGTTCCTGGGCATCTGCTGCTTTAACAGTATTTGCTGGAATAATGGTTATTTTATCGACCATTCTACCAACAAGTATAAATAGAGCACACGCCTTACATATTCTAGCTCCAAAACATCTTATTCAATTTTCTTTCAGCTTATCACTAACATTTGGTATTCTCCTGCTAATCCTTTCACGGGGGATATATTATGGAACAAAGCGTTCTTACTATATGACGATTATTTCTTTAATCGGAGCAGCCATCTTTAATACGCTAAAAGGAATTGATATTGAAGAAACGTTTATTCTATTAATCGTACTCGCTGTATTATATATGCTTCGTAAAAGGTTCGTGCGCGAGAAAATGGAAGTCTCACTTTCTGATATGGTAAAAGTTTTTATATTCTTACTCATAACTTTATATTTATATAAAAACTTAGGTATTTTATTTGCAGGTGCAAAAGAAGCTTTTAAACCTGATTTTGTCGTTCGTAATATTACGCAAGTGAAACGAAGTGCATTAGCAGCTGCCTTTTTCGTTCCTACATTTTTACTGATTGGCTCACTCATTGCCAATCGTTATCGAAATGAATTTCCCGGGCAACCAGCTAATGATAAAAGGTTGCAAAACTTTTTAGATGAACATGATGGTAATGTACTTAGTCATTTAGGATTTTTAGGAGATAAACAATTTTTCTTCAGTAGTGATGGGAAAGCGCTCCTTCTCTTCTCTATAACTGGAAAACGTCTCGTTGTGCTAGGTGATCCAATTGGGGATCCTTCCTCCTACCGTACTGTGTTACAAGAGTTTTTAGCTGAGGCTGATCGATTTGGATACATTTGTGTATTCTACCAAATAGAAAGTAAATGGATGAGTTTATATCATGATTTTGGTTACAACTTCTTTAAACTTGGTGAAGAAGCTGTCGTTGATTTGAACACATTTACAATAACAGGAAAAAAACGAGCCGGTATGCGAGCGACTTTCAACCGTTTCGAACGAGAAGGCTATACATTCTCTATTCATCAGCCACCATTCTCAAACGAATTATTTGAAGAGTTAAGAAAAGTTTCAGATGCGTGGCTCGGCGGAAAAAAAGAGAAAGGTTTTTCACTCGGATACTTTGATCGTGAATATATTAGCCGAGCACCTATCGCTACATTATGTGATGCTGATGGAAAAATCATTGCATTTACAACCTTTATGCCCGTATATCAAGACGGATCATTGTCTGTTGATTTAATGCGCTATTATCCAGATGCACCTAGCGGCATTATGGATGCAATTTTCATCCACCTATTCCAGTGGGCAAAAGAAAATGAATACCACTCCTTTAATATTGGTATGGCACCACTTTCAAATGTAGGTTTATCGACACAATCTTTTTGGTCCGAACGAGTTGCTGCTGCCATCTTTAATAATGTTCGTTATACGTATAGCTTCAGCGGGCTACGTCATTTTAAAGAAAAATATAAACCAGCATGGAGCGGTAAATATTTAGCATTTAGAAAGAATCATTCTTTACCAATTACAATGCTCTCTGTAACAAAATTAATAGGAAAAAGAAAAAACAGCTAAACATTTAACTGTTTTTTCTTTTTTGAACTTGTACAATAAATTCTTTTTCATATTTCTTACCATTTATATAGAAATCTCCCCATATTTTATACGTTCCTTCTATAGGAAATGTAATACGGTATTGTAATTGCTCATCTGTATCAACAGGTATTGCGTATAAAAAGTTTTCTCTCGTTTCGTCCACGATATAGAGCGCTTCCACTTCTCCTCTCTCTGAATGTAATTTCAATTTCTCACCCTTTTTCGCTTGGAATTGAAATGTTAACGTCGCTGGTTCATTCGGATGCAATGCACCAAATAATAGAGAAACTTCATACTCCCCTATTTTTTTTGTAAGCACACTATCGATTGGGAATTTTACTTTTTTCTTATTTTTCTCCTCTATTTCTCTCCCAAAATCTTTCTTCGCAAATGATTTCACAGACTTGTTTTTGTCTTCATATAAAAATATTGTATATCTTTCATCTTTCGCTATTTTGGAAGATACCTTATATGATCCATTCCCTGCAAATGTAGGTTTCATTTGTTGTACATGTTTTAATTGTCCGTCTACAATAACTGCCCGAATTTGATCATTCACACCACGAACTTCGTTATTTTTATTATTTAGCAATTGAAACAAAATATCTACTTTCTCATTTCCTTTTCCATTTGACACATCCCATTTTACTTCCTGAACATCACCTACAGTCTCTGTAGTTTCCTGATACTTTTTTATGTAAAATCCGCCTACTACAATAAATAGCAAAGCAACAAGTCCAATGACAAGATTTTTCAAAACATCACCTACCATTTTTATTGTCTCTGTTCATACAAAACTTCTTACATATATATTCTAGATTATGATTTATGAAATCCTCCTGCTTTGCACATATTACAAATAATTAAAAGATTTTAATTGAAAGGATTGATAGTGTATAATGCAAATGATATTGATTTCTATCAATACATTATAAGGAGGACTTTTCATGAGTGTACATATTGAAGCAAAACAAGGCGAAATTGCTGAATCTATTCTATTACCTGGTGATCCATTACGTGCAAAATATATAGCTGAAACATTTCTAGAGGACGTTACTTGCTATAATAACGTGCGTGGTATGTTAGGTTTCACTGGAACTTATAAAGGAAAACGCGTATCTGTTCAAGGTACAGGTATGGGTGTTCCTTCTATTTCTATTTATGTAAACGAATTAATCCAAAGCTACGGAGTTAAAAATTTAATTCGCGTTGGAACTTGCGGTGCGATTCAAAAAGACGTAAAAGTACGTGACGTTATTATTGCAATGACAGCTTGTACGGATTCTAATATGAACCGTTTAACATTCCCAGGTTTTGATTTTGCCCCAGCTGCAAACTTTGACCTTTTAAAGAAAGCTTACGATGCTGGAACTGAAAAAGGCTTACACGTTCGTGTTGGTAATGTTTTAACAGCAGATGTATTTTACCGCGAAAGCATGGACATGGTTAAAAAACTTGGAGATTATGGTGTACTAGCAGTAGAAATGGAAACAACTGCTCTTTATACATTAGCAGCGAAATACGGTGTAAATGCGTTATCTGTATTAACAGTAAGCGATCACATTTTCACTGGTGAAGAAACAACATCTGAAGAGCGTCAAACTACATTTAACGAAATGATTGAAATCGCTTTAGATGCAGCAATTCAACAATAATACATTAAAGAACTCGTCATACGTCTGTCGAGTTCTTTTTATGTGACTTTTTATTAAAAACTACTTTCAGAAGAGACAGATTTTCTCCTCTACTTTTTTGTAACGTTTGTTATAATTAAGAAATCATTTACAGTATTTCTCACAAGAGGTGACGCAGTGAAAAACAGAAGTATAGTCTTTAAACTATTTTTATTAACATCAACATTATTTACAATCATATTCCTCCTTTTTTTCTTAGGACAATCTCTATTTTTAGAGAAATTTTACATTAATAAAAAAGTAAAAACAGTTCAAACTGCTTTTGAGAAGTTCGTAAATACTTACGAAGAAAGTGGTAAAACTTATGAGGAAATTCGAAAACTAAAACAAGAATTTCATGATAAAACAAATGCTGAAATGCAGTTTTTAAATACGAACGGCATTATTAAAAGTGACAATAATTTCTACATTGATGTAATTAATCCTAAAAATAATAAAGCATATTCCATTCCACTCAATAATGTTTTAACGCCAGAAGAATATAATAAATTCGAAAACTTAGGATTGAAAAAAGATGGGATGATAAACGTCGTCGGTTTTGTACAAGATTCCACCATAACACCACTAGAATTGACAACAAACTATAATCGATGGCAAAACGAAAATGTCAACTCAGATTTTCAATCCATTAATGGAAACCCTGCTAAAAATAGACTTACAAGCCGATCCAAAACTGTGACTCAAATTGAGTTTACTGGTATCGTATCTAAGTTACAGCTTCCATCCAAAGCAGATGTTCGTCTTGCAAATGATTTTGAAACATTACAAGCCGTTCAATATTTTGCAGAGATTATTAGAAATGGCACTGCTAACTCACACCAATTAAACACTTATATAATAGATGGTGGAGAGAATATAAAAAATAGTATCTTTGTAAAACCTATTGTGGAAAATGGAAAAATTACAGAATACGCTTTTGCGATAGCATCTTTACAACCTGTTAATGAAGCGATGCTCGTTTTAAAGGATTATTATGTTTATGCCTTAATCATCGTATTTCTCGTAATTATTTTATTATCCTTCTACTACTCAAAAATCATTGTGAAACCATTAATTAAAATGAATCGCGTTACAAAAAAAATGGCCAATTTTGATTTTAGTGAAAAATTACCTGTGACAGCAGACGATGAAATTGGCGGGCTTTCCGGTAGTATTAATACGTTATCTGTAAACTTAAAAGACCGAATCGATCGATTAAATGTTGCCAATACAAAATTACAACAAGATATTGAACGTGAACGTCAATTAGAGAAAACGCGAAAAGAATTCATTTCTGGTGTATCACACGAATTAAAAACACCACTTAGTGTAATTAGAAGTTTCGCAGAAGGAATTAAAGATGGCGTTAGTAAAGATACGATGTATTACACAGATGTTATTTTAGAAGAAACAGAAAACATGAACAGACTTATTGTTGAAATGTTAGAATTAGCAAAACTAGAATCTGGTACGTACAAACTAGATATGACGACATTCTCAATCGGTGAATTAATTCAACAAGTCTATACAAAGTTATTATTTAGCATGGAGGAAAAGCATTTACAAGTGAACGTAGATGTAGACTCTTCTATATTCGTTAAAGCGAATCGTAGTCGTATTGAGCAAGTCGTTGTGAACTTACTTAGCAATGCAATTCGCTATACGCCAGATGGAGAAAAAATACATGTCTCCGTTATAGAACTGGAAAATATAGTAAAAGTCGAAATCGAAAACACAGGAAACCCTATCCCTGAAGAAAGTCTTGAAAAAATTTGGGATCGTTTCTACCGTTTAGATGCATCTCGTAGCCGTCATACTGGAGGTACCGGTCTCGGGTTATCTATTGTAAAAAACATTTTAGACCTCCACCATGCCGAGTACGGTGTATATAACACGACTAATAGTGTTGTATTCTACTTTAATTTACAAAAAGTAAAAGAAGTCAAATAATTTGTCTTAATTTCACTAGGAGTTCACATGAAATTCACACTCTCCCTTTATAGTAGGAAACAAGTTAATCCTTTCCTTTACACACATAAAAGAGGAGAGTGCGTGAAATGAAACAAGCAGGACAACCTATTCAAAATGAAAAACAATTAGAAACTATCAAAAATATACTTTTACAATCTTCGAAACGTGATGGCTTATTATTCGTATTAGCTGTAAATTCTGGCTTAAAAGTAAGTGAAATCTTACAATTAAAAGTTAGTGATGTAATCGATGAACATGAAAATGTTCGCCATTCCATTTTATTTTACAATGAAAAAGTAAAGAAACATAAATGGTTTGCTGTAAATGAAGACTTGCAGCACGCGATCGAAGACTACATGAAAGAACGTAAAACTTGGAAACGTAATGAACCATTATTAAAGTCTCAAAAAGGAACAAAATCTATTACGAGACAACATGCATGGTACATTTTAAACAAAGCTGCAAAAGAAGTTGGATTAGAAGGGATTAGCTCACATACACTTCGAAAAACTTGGGGATATTGTGCATACAAATCAGGTGTTGATATCGCATTTTTACAACACTTCTTTGATCATAGTACTCCATCAAAAACTTTAAAGTATATCGGTATTGCTTAATAACTCTTATACATAAAAAAGGTTACCATTTATAAATGGTAACCTTTTTTATGTTTCACATTCTCTTTTCTTGTCTCTCCTATATTGTAGTGGTACTCTAATAGTAAGGGGGAGAAATTATGAACACATTAACAATTGAATTACCGAAAGAAACGGCTGAAAAACTTGATTTATTAAAACAAGCTTATGAAAAGAAAACAGGTGCTTCCATTTCTGAGAGTACTCTTGTTCAAACACTTATCTCAAAAGAGTTTATCCAAGCGATAACTCCTTTTGATTTACAACAATTCGTCACTGGAAAAGAACAGCATTAATTGCTGTTCTTTTTTTTGATATTTTATTAGGAGTTTACTAGCATTCTCCCCCGAAAAACTTCTTTGCTTCAGCCAAACCTTTTATCAAGAATCTTCCTACCCGTTAATGTCTCATAAAAAGTTTATTATTTATTTTTCGGAAAACTATTGACAATGATAATGATAACCATTATCATTTATTACGAAGCCAACAATTGATGAATCAACCAAACGCTCAGTAACATTGTTACCCCTCTTTTTCATATAGAAAGGCACTGTACATTCCCCCTGTTTGTACAGTGCCTTTCTTGTTTATTATCATTCAAACAAATTTAATTGCTCAGGCTTCGGCTCACCATATGTAATGTTCATCATTTTCATAAGCTGTTTCGCATTATCCGCTGCATCTCCGCCCGAATTATTGTTAAATAGTACATATATGTCCTTTGTCTTCTTTTTTAATTGCTCTAGTCTTTCTACCCATTCTTCTAATTCTTTATTGTTGTAGCGATATAAGCAACGAACCGCTCTCCAATTCTCCCCTTTATCAAGCCACCCATGAACATTCCTACCATGAAAACGTATTAACACCATCTCTGCATTCGTTACTTCTAATACGAGCGGTACCGAACCTATCCCGGCCTGCGGCTCATCGCAAATGGTATGAATCCATTTCTCATGTTCTAGAAACTGTATCGTCTTATCTTTCATTTCGGGATAAAACCATGTTTGATTTCGAAATTCTATGGCACACGGTAAACCTTCCATTTTTTCTTTCGTATATCGAAGAAAATCCACATTTTTCTTTTTACAATCAAACCATGGTGGATATTGAAATAAAATCATTTTTAATTTATCAGCTTCTATTAAAGGCAGAATAGATTGTTTGTACACATCAAACATCTCATCAAACGTAGAAAAAGGGATTTCACCTTTCATATGTCCTGTCATTCCTTGATATGCTTTTACTATAAAAGCAAAATCTTTCGGTGTTTCCATTGCCCATTTTGTATAGTTTCGTGCAGGTTGCATCGCATAAAACGAACTATCCACTTCCACTATAGGAAAATACTCACTATATGTTCGTAATTTATTTCTATTTTCATAGGGATCTATATATAAAGAATCATGATCTCCCCACCCTGTCACTCCAATGAAAAGCAAATATATCCCTCCCTTTTTAACTTCACCTTCTATTCATTCTACTCACTTCCCGAACACTTCAGCTAATCAATTTTATTAAGTAGCCCCTTCTTTAAGAGTATCCGTATAAAAATATGATATACTAGATGGAAGAATTTTTAAATTGAGGGGTTATTTATTTATGCTTCCAAACGATGATATTGTATCTCATGAAAAACGAATAGAAGAATTAGAAAATAAAGTACGTTTTTATGAAGAACTTGTGAATCAATTACCACATCATTTCACATACAAAAATCCACATATTGGTTTACAAATAAAGAAAACGAGAACGACTCATTCCATTCAAAACATAAAAAAAGAGAATAAAGAGGCTGATTTTCAACTTACTTGCGATTCATTATTTTTATTTGAGCAACTTGAAACATACTTCATTCATATTTTTGATGCTTTTTCACATCATGTAACCTTTGTTGATGCTAAAGGAAATATCACTTTATGTAACCAAGTTGCAGCAGATGATTTTGGTGTAGTACGAAATGATATAATCGGAAAGCCAATTCAACAATTACTACAATTGCCAGAAGAAAAAATTAAAGCTCTTGAAACATTAAGGACGGGAACAGAAATATATAATGAAGAAGTTTTAGACAAAAACTATGGCATTTTAAATAACCGAATTATTCGTGATTATAACGGAGAGATTTTTAGAGTTATTAGTGTCTTTCATTATTTAAACACAGAACGTGATGCAGAGAAATTTTCTTTAGCAGGGCGAATTGCAGCTGGAATTGCACATGAAGTACGTAATCCTCTTACAACCGTACGAGGTTATTTACAATTTTTACAAGAAACTGTTTCTCCATCTAATAAAGAATTATTTAAAAACTTACTTATTCCCGAATTAGACCGCGCAAATAGTATTATTACAAAATTTTTAGCTATTTCAAAAACACGCGAATTTACAAGAGAACCGTTTCCTATTAATACATTTTTACGTGAGTATATTCAACAGTTACTAGCTAGTGAAGTCTTTTTACATAATATTTCAATTGATTATAATTTTTCTACCGAATTAGATGATGTATTAGTCCATATTGATCGTCATGAACTTGTACAAGTTTTTTTAAACCTATTTCAGAATGCTGTCGATGCTCAAGGTGAAAAAAAACTTTCTATCCAAATTACTAGTTATCGTCTAGATAATTTTGTTCGTATTACTTTCACTGATAATGGAATTGGTATTCCAACAGCCATTCAAGAGTATATCTTTGATCCATTCTTCTCAACAAAAGATTCGGGCACAGGACTGGGCTTGTCAGTAACGAAGAAAATTATTCAAAATCATAACGGTACATTAAAAATGACCAGTAATCAAGATGGTACAACTTTCACTATTTCAATTCCAATTTTACCTAAAACAACCCTTGAAAGATTAAATGACTACAAATGAGGTACTCCTCCACAAACTGCATGCCAATTGTTAAATACCTACAACAATTAGCATGCAGTTTTTTATGTTGAATTTTTCGTCTTTACATTATATAAACTTTCTCTTTATCTTACTTATTTTTGCTAAGAGGGCCGATTTCTTATTTTTTTAGAAATGGTAGTTTGTCCATCACGAATTTAGTATAAATTTCATTTTAATATATAGTAACGACTATTGATTCTATGAAAGAAAGGAATGAAAAGATGAACAATAAAAATAAAGGAAAAGTATTTTATGGTAATGATTGTTGCGAAGTCAGAGCTTGTAGTTATATTAACATCTCTAAGTCCGAACTTACAGAATTCGTTAGACTTCTTCAATCTCTTGGCCAAGCTATTCAAGCTGTCTTTCAAAACCCTTCTCAAAATAATATCGATAACTTGATTGCTGCCCTAAATAACCTACAAAAATTCCTCAATTGCTTAGATTTATCTCCAGCACAAAAACAAATTGGAAATTCTATTATCGCTAATCTATTAACTATTTTAAAAACAAAACCTTTCTCATGCGGAGCATTGTACGTTGAGCTACAAAGCTTGCTTAATTATTTATTGTATATCGCTAAGTTATTCAAAGTAGATTGCTGCACTATCGACAAACTAGTTAAACTCATAACAGAGATCCAAACTATCCTAGTTCAATACGGGTCAGGTTGCCTTGGAGGAGGAGCAACAGGAGCTACTGGGGCTACTGGACCTCAAGGACCGGCTGGCGCTACTGGGGCTACTGGTGCTCAAGGACCTCAAGGTGCTCAGGGACCAGCGGGTGCTCAAGGCGCTACTGGACCTCAGGGTGCTCAAGGTATTCAAGGACCAGCTGGCGCTACTGGTGCTACTGGCGCTCAAGGTGCTACTGGTGCTCAAGGTCCGGCTGGTGCTCAAGGTGCTACTGGTGCTCAAGGACCAGCTGGCGCTCAAGGTCCAGCTGGCGCTCAAGGTGCTACTGGTGCTCAAGGTCCGGCTGGCGCTCAAGGTGCTACTGGTGCTCAAGGTCCGGCTGGCGCTACTGGGGCTACTGGTGCAACAGGTGCCGCGGGTACTCCAATTCCTGTAACTATCGCAGCTATCGGAAACTCAAATCCACAAACTATATCCCCTGGAACAAACATCCAATTCAATCAAGTTTTTGAATTAACCAATATCTCTTTCAACGATACTTCAGATACTTTAACAATTTTAGAAACAGGCGTATATGATATTAGTTTCTCAGCGTCTACAACTTTCCCAGGATCTTCACCATTCGGATTCGGTATTTCATTCAATGGCCAACCACCTAATCGTAACTTCTCAACTAACGTTATCGGTAGTGCTGTTTCTTTCTCTACAATCGTTACTTTACAAGCTGGTACAACGATTGCTGTACAGCCTACAGCAAACACTATTTCTATTCCTAACACAGGCGATACAACTGCAACACTATCCGTATTCCGAATTTACTAATTTTCAATCAATAAGTATATTTATAATAATATGTATCGTTTAACCGTTCATTAAATCTCTCTTTATATAGAAAGGAGCACTTATTTGGGAGGATAAGTGCTCCTTCTTTACGTTTCTTTACCTCAAATTTACTCTATCTTAATCCTCATTTTGTATGATAAATAGTGAAGTCAAAGATATGAAAGAGGGATGAAAATGAGAGTTATGTCACTAATACGCATTTGGTTTGCTCTTATGGTATGCATTATTTTATGTGTAGGATTTTTTTTAACTCTAAAATATTCCACTATATCAAAAGCAGAGAGAAAAACTGTTCCATACAAACTTTTGTATACAAAACAAAGCAACATCCCTTATTCCAATACCACAAAGAATGAAAAAAAGGTTATAAAAGGAATGCTTATTACGAAAGCTTCTAGTTCCGAAGCGTTACTTCAAATTGCTGAAACGATTAAAGATCAGTATACAAATAAAGAAATTGATGAAATCACACTTTCTATCCACAATGAAAATAATGGTAATTACGAAGAAGAATTACTTTACGAGCCTATTAGTAAAGGAAAAATAATCGTCACATACGATTCTCAATCCTTTGGCAGTACAAATGTTACACTTAACGAGTAATACTATTTATCCCAATTGATATGGGCTAACAACTCGTAGAGATAGATACAGCTCCTCCCACCGATTAAAAGTTCACTTAATTTCTCATACGAAAAAGAGGCGAATTTCGTTATTCGCCTCTTTCTTTTACCAAAATGAAGGAATCCATTCTTTCACTTTATCAATCCACTCTTGTTGCTCTTTTTTTCTTTGTTGTTCCTCTTCTTTTCTTCTCTTCTCTTCTTCTTTTCTTCGTTTTTCCTCTTCAATTGTATTCAATTGTTTTTTATAATCAGCCTCAGATATGAGCGATAACTGGAATGCTTTTTGAGCTGGATTGGCATTCGCTTTTTTCATAATATCCCGGAACATTGTCGTCGTAATTTGACTTCCCCCCGGAACATAATGATCACTATCTGTTTTATCATATCCTACCCAAATCGCACCTACTAAATCTGGTGTGTATCCAACAAACCATGAATCCTTTGCACCGGCGCTTGGTCCATTTACAATTTGAGTAGTTCCTGTCTTACCGGCCGTATCAACATTATTAACTTTCGCCTTTTCGCCCGTGCCCTTTTCGACAACACCTTTTAATAAATATGTCATCTTTTGTGCAATTTTCTCGCTCGTCACTCGTGTCTCTTTCTTATACCACTTTCCAATTGTTTCGCCTTCAGCATTTTGTATCTCTCTAATCGCATGAGCTTCCACTTGAACACCGTCATTTGCAAATGTACTGTATGCTTGAGCCATTACAAATGGAGAGGTCCCAACATGCATCCCGCCTAAAGCAATTGGATACGTACGATCTTCTGGCACTAATGGAATACCAAATCGCTCTAAAGATTTCAATCCTTTATCCAATCCAATTTGTTCCAATAGCCAAACAGCCGAAACATTGTACGACTTTGCCACAGCTTCATACATTGTCACATCACCGTGAAAAGTATGATCACTATTTTGCGGTTTATATTCTTTAATATTAAATGGTTCATCTTTTAATATATCGTATACTTCATACCCTTGCTCTAACGCTGGTACATATACAGCCAGAGGCTTTAACGTTGATCCAGGTTGTCTTTTTAATTGGGTTGCATGGTTAAACTGTAAAAACTGATACGGTCCTCTACCTCCAACTAAAGCTGGTACACCACCTGTTTTTGGATTCATAAGAACTACACCCGTTTGCATAAGCTGGTCTGAGCCATTATCTTTGAAATAACTCTCATTATTTACAACGTCTTCTACAGCCTGTTGTTTTTTCGGATCAAGCTCTGTATAAATACGATAACCACCTGCTAAAATTTCATTTTGTGTTAATTCGTACTTGTCCATAGCTTCCCTAACAATATAATCTACATATTGAGAGTATTTCCCCTTGTATTTATCATCCACACCACGTTTTAACACAAGACCGCTCTCTTTTTCTTTATTATACTGTTCGTCAGAAATATATCCTTGCTCTTTCATTAAACTTAATACAACATTACGTCGTTCGATTGACTTATTAAAGTTTTTATAGGGCGAATACGCAGACGGTGCTTTAATCAAGCCAGCAATCGTTGCAGCCTCTGAAACCGTTAAATCTTTTACATCTTTATCAAAATAAGATTTAGCTGCCCTTTTTATACCCCAAGCCCCTTCACCAAAATAAATTTGGTTCATATACATTTCAATAATTTCATCTTTCGTATACGTACGCTCTATTTTTTTTGTTAAAAAATATTCCTTTATTTTTCGAGAGTATGTGCGGTCTTGTGTCAGAAATACATTTTTCGCAAGTTGTTGTGTAATTGTACTTCCCCCTGCTACAACTTCTCCTGCTGTAATATTTTTAAAAACTGCACTTATAATTCCACTATAGTAAATACCGTGATGGTTAAAAAACTCCTTATCTTCTACTGCAACAATTGCCTGAACCATAATGTCAGGAATATCTTTCCTTTTAACACCTTCTGTTTTAGAAGAAGCTAATTTAGTCGCAACTTCATTATTTGCATCATAAATTAAGGTCGGTTGCGGAACAGCTTGTTTTAATTCAGATATGTCTTGAATGGAAATTATTATATTTATAGCAATAAATATAGTAGCGAGTAAACTCCCTAATACAATTAATGAATTACGAAGTTTCTTCCTCTTGTTGAACCACTCCTGCATTTTTTTCAAGTGAGTGTTCTTCAATTTCATTCGTTCACTTCCTTCGTTTGTTTACACTCTTCTTTTCAAAAGGAAGAATATACCTCCTTTTAAATTTATTATAATAACGTAGTCGTTCCTATAGTGTAAAGCTTTTCTTTCACATTCATACTTTTTGCAAGAAAAGGACATTCTACAAGTAAGATATTCACTATTGATTATTAATATTATTAATACAACAATGAGAGTTATGTTAAGTTTTTGTAAACTTTTCGATAAAATGTTTTAAAAAACGACAGTTTTTTGTTAGAATTGACTAGCCAATATATTTTACATATATTACTTTTGTGGGGGTAACTAATAATGGTATTTAAATCAAAAAAAGATAAATTTTCTGAAATGTTAATGAATGTTTCCGAAAATTTAAAAGAAGGCGCGCAGTTTTTCGTGGAGTATAAAATTAAAAATGCTAGCGATTTAAAAGAGTTTTCTATGCGCATGAAAGAGTATGAGTCAAAAGGTGACACATTTATTCACGAAATCATTATGGAGCTAAACAAAGCGTTTATTACTCCAATTGAACGTGAGGACATCCTACAACTTGCAATGAGTATGGATGATGTATTAGATGGATTAGATCATAGTGCTGGTCTATTCGAAATGTATTCTATTACAGAAGCTGATGAATACATGATTAAATTCGTTGAAGCAATTAATCAATGTGCGATTGAGATTGCAAATTCTGTTGAACTACTGTCTAAAAAGAAGTTAGTCGACATTCGTACGAACGCAATTAAGATTAAGGATTACGAATCACAATGTGATGATATTCGCCGTCATGCAATTAAGCACTTATTCTCTCGTGAGAAAGATCCGATTAAGATTATTCAATACAAAGAGATTTACGAAGAGCTTGAAGAAGTAGCGGATAGCTGCCAAAGCGTTGCAAACGTATTAGAAACAATTATTATGAAGAACGCGTAAGGAGTTTGATCATGGATACACTCTTGATACTGACCGTTTTAGTAGTCATTTGCGCTTTAGCTTTTGACTTTATCAATGGATTTCACGATACAGCAAACGCTATTGCAACGGCTGTTTCAACGAAAGCTCTAAAGCCTAGACATGCAATTATTATGGCAGCTATTATGAACTTTTTAGGTGCGATGACATTTACAGGTGTAGCAAAAACGATTACAAAAGATATCGTTGATCCATTTGCCTTGCAAAATGGTTCTCTTGTAATTTTAGCTGCTTTGCTTGCGGCAATAGCTTGGAATTTAATTACTTGGTACTACGGTATTCCAAGTAGTTCTTCGCATGCAATTATCGGCTCAATCGCAGGTGCAGCTATCGCTGCTGCCGGTATTAGCTCATTAAATCTTAAAGGGTTCATAAAAATTCTTGAAGCTTTAATCATTTCACCGATTATCGCTTTTGTTATTGGTTATATCGTATACAGTATTTTTAAAGTGGTCTTTAAAAACTTTAATTTAACGAAAACGAACAAAAACTTCCGTTTATTCCAAATTTTCACTGCAGCATTACAAGCTTATACACATGGTACGAATGATGCACAAAAAGCAATGGGAATCATTACGATGGCTCTTATGGCCAATAACTATCATACTTCTGACGACATCCCGTTCTGGGTACAATTATGTTGTGCAATCGCAATGGGTCTTGGTACTTCTGTTGGCGGATGGAAAATTATTAAAACTGTCGGTGGACAAATTATGAAAATTCGTCCTGTAAATGGTGTAGCTGCTGATTTATCATCATCACTTGTTATTTTCGGCGCAACATTCATTCACTTACCGGTTAGTACAACGCACGTTATCTCTTCTTCTATTTTAGGGGTTGGTGCTTCACATCGTGTGAAAGGTGTAAAATGGGGAACTGCAAAACGTATGTTAATTACATGGGTTATTACACTTCCTATTTCAGCTTCGTTAGCTGCACTATTTTACGCTTTATTACACTTAATCTTTTAATTAAAAGTCGTCTTCCTTATTTTTCTAGGAAGACGACTTTTTTGTGAACAAACCTTTTTCTTATTAAAAAGCGTGTATAATAATTGGTGGATAAGTTATATAGAGGAGTTGGAAATTTTGGAATACATCATGTTACTTTTCATCGGGTTAATCGCCGGGACAGTCGGGAGTCTAGTCGGGCTTGGTGGCGGAATTATTATTGTTCCGTTATTAATCGGATTACACAGTCTATCACCACAACTTGCAGTAGGAACTTCAATGGTAACAGTCGTTTTTACAGGACTATCTTCCACCCTTACTTATATGAAGCATAAAAGAGTAGATTACAAAAGTGGACTTATTTTATTTATCGGGAGTGGCCCTGGTGGTATCATCGGCTCGTGGGCAAACAAATTTTTAAACCAAGATACATTTTCTTTATATTTTGGGATTTTCCTTATTTTTGTCTCCATCCTTCTTATGTTACGAGACAAATTAAACCCCCTTTCTTTATCAAATATGACGGTAATTAAGCGTTCTTTTACAGATAACGAAGGAAACACTGTACACTATCAATTCCCACCGCTTCTCGCTATCTTTATCGCCTTTATAGTTGGTTTTATATCTGGATTATTTGGAATTGGCGGCGGTGCCTTACTTGTTCCAGCAATGATGCTACTTTTTGCATTCCCAGCACATATTGCTGTAGCAACTTCGATGTTTATCGTATTTTTATCAGCAATTGTAAGTTCTGCAACTCACATCTCCCTTGGAAATGTCAGCTGGGTTTACGCATTAATTCTTATTCCTGGTGCATGGATTGGCGGAAAAATCGGGGCTTATATTAATACAAAATTAAGTGGTAATGCCGTAATTAATTTATTACGTATCACATTAATTATTCTCGGAACTAGATTAATCATTACTTCTTTTTTATAACGCGTTCTTTTTAGAATGCGTTTTTCTTATACACATGAATATAAAAATCCTCCTAAGAGAACAAATAAAATTAAACAAACACATAATAACATATAATTGGAAATATGTACTTTCTTCAAGTTGACCACTCCTATAACTGCGACTGTTATCTTTATGATAGCGAAAAAATAATTCACTTGCAGTTACAAAGTGCTAACAATGCAAAATCATTTATTACAAATTTTATCCTTATATTTCATTTCTTTGTATATTCTATCGTTTTAATAAAAAAAGATGTCATATTGACATCTTTTTTAGTGAAGAAGTGACCATCCCATAAAATCCTCATGTACTTGGCACGCCCTCTTATCGTTTCGATCATATAATTCAGCATAACTATCTGTTTCTTCATCATAAGCCATCGTATAAATAATTTGGCCGTCTACTTCAACGGATAACACGACTCCACCTTTCATCTCTTCTACATGAATGATAGCATTCGCCGGAATTCTCATATCCGTCATTTTTATCGCATCTAACAATATACTAAACCCCCTACAGCGTATTCATTGCTAGTACTATTACACACTAAATAGTATACTACTGTAATAGCATATATTTCGTCAATGAAATTGCTGTTTAAAAGCATATTGTCTTTATACATATACGCTAAAATAGAAGAAATAGAAATGTTTAAATGGGGGGCTAACATTGATTCTACACAAAGGAGATGTACTATTCCGTCAAGGCGAGGACGGTCCTTTATATTTTATAAAAACAGGTTTATTAAAAGTAGTACGGATAGAAGAAGATGGAACACCATTTCTATTCAACATTATCGTTCCAGGTGAAACGATACCTCACCATTCTTTAATTTCACCGAAGGAATATCACGGTACAGCAATCGCTTTAATGAAAACAGAAGTTGAACCTATAATTAGTAATGAATGGTACGATCAACTTCAGGCAAATCCTGCATCATATGCAAATATTGCTATGCAACTACAATCAAAATTAAGAATGATGCAACAGCGTATCGATCAATTGACAACCGTCTCTCCGAAAGAACGTCTACATCGTTTACAAGAATGGTTCACACTATATTTAGATGACATTCCTATATATGAAATATTAACACAAACTGAAATCGGTCAACTCATAGGTATACGCCGTGAAACGGTAAATCGGCTGTTACGAGAACAAGTAAAAAACGAGGTAAAATAATACCTCGTTTTTTACTTATTTCAAACTTCATCTATTGTAAGCTTGCTGCTGGACCGAAAAATTCATAATGAATATGCTCTTGTTCCACACCTAAATTAGTTAATGCAGCATTTATATGCTTCATAAATGGTACGGGACCACAGAAATAAAATTCTGCTTCAGTTGTCGGAATAATAGTTTGTAACCATTCAGCTTCAATGAAACCTTCTTTATCAAAGTTCTTCATTTCCAAATCTTTTTCAGTTGGTGCAGAATAGCAAGTGTATGCTTTAACTTGTTCGTATTCATTATCTACTGCCTCAACGTGTTCTTTCATTGCATGTGTATTACTATTTATCGCTGCATGAACAAAACATACATTACGTTTTGAGTTTTGTTCAATTAACGTATTTAGCATACTCATCATTGGTGTAATACCTACTCCACCACTAATTAGCACAACTGGTAATGTTGAATCCATATTTAATACGAAATCTCCTGCTGGTGCACTTACTGGTAACATATCCCCTTCTTCTACATGATCGTGTAAGTAGTTAGATACTTTACCGTCCGTTGTATCTACACCTTTTTCTTTCTTTACACTAATACGATAATATTCTTTTCCAGGAGCATCTGATAAACTATATTGACGATTATGTGTATACGTTTCACCTTCTATATTTATTTGAATCGTTACATATTGTCCTGGGATGAATGAAGAAACTTGCCCTCCATCTTCAGGTTTTAAATAAAATGATGTAATAACGTCGCTTTCCTTCACTTTTTTAACAACCACAAAGTTACGGAAATCTTTCCATCCACCTTCTTTATGCGCCGCTTCTTCATACATCTCTGCTTCAATGCTAATGAATGCATCAGCAATGACACCATAAGCTTCTCCCCATGCATTTAAAACTTCATCAGGTGCACCTGCGACCTCTTTAATTGCACGTAGTAAACATGTACCTACAATCGGGTAATGCTCTGCTTTAATACCTAAACTTCTATGCTTATGACCAATTTGTTTTACAACTGGAATAATAGCTTCTAAATTATCAATATACGTTGCAGCTGCATAAACAGCATTCGCTAGCGCTTGTTGTTGTCTTCCCTTTTTCTGATTTGTATGGTTGAAAATATTCAATAACTCCGGATGTTCCGAAAATAAAATTTGATAAAATCTCGTTGTAATTTCAACGCCTTTTTCTTGTAATAATGGTACTGTTGACTTTACGATTTCAATTGTTTTTGCACTTAACATTGTATCCCACTCCTCTATTTCCTTAACTGTTTTTAGTTTAACTGAATTGTATAGTACATATTGTGATTTTAATCACTATTAACACGGTGTTTTTGTGAATAATATATGAACATTGCACTTACAAAAGAAAATAAGCCAACTAGAATTCTAGCTAGCTTATTATTTGGACTGTATAGCTTGTTCAATTACCCTTATATCTTTTCCATCTCCAAACTCTGTATACCCCCATATGTTCGTTTCACCTCTATATTTATTTACAATAATATCTAAGTCATGGTATACACGATGTGCATAAACTACATACTCAATATTTTGAAGTTCCACACCTTTTTTTACAATTTCATAGCTTCTATTTACATCACGTTTTATTTTTTCATTCTTTATTTCTGTATGTATATTTTTTAAAGACGATTCTTGTTGTTGAAACCATTGTTTAAATTGGTTCCAGTCCCCTTCTGTATAATTCTCTGCTTTACCGTAATTTAAGAAATTATTATAACTTTCATGCGTCATACGAATAAAATCTAGCACTTTTGTCTCTTCTTGCACATCTTCTATTTGAGCTATTGTACTTACCTCAGCAGGCTTATTCGCATAGTGTAATAGCAATTTCATAAGACTATAGCTCGCAATGATCATTACGATAATAATCCCGAATACAATTAACAATTTCTTCATATACAGAACTCCTTCTCTACTAAAGATATTACAATGTATGACTATACTTGTAACATTCTCTCGTAGAAGTATAATTCCTGTATAAATTCTTCCTATCATTTCGACAATATTTTTCTATACATTTCTCGTTGGTAAATGTTCTTGTAAAACAATGTATCCTTCATAAGCTGTGTAACCGAGTATAGCCATTAATCCGATATAACAAGCAAAGACTGTCCATTTCGTTTTCATATCAACTTTATAATAGTTTTCCTGTTGTCTCTTTTCTGTCTCCCATTCCTGTAATTTTCTTTCTGACATTTCAAATGCTTCTCTTATATGAATTGTATGCGTTTCTTTTTCATCTTCATATGGAACGTAATCAAGCGGCTCAAACTTTGGTAAAAGATGCTCTAACACTTCAATCTTTTGAAGTTCTCCTACTTTTAATTCTTTCTCTCTTTCTTTTTGCCTTAATATATTTATTTCATGTTGCATCATATATATATTTCGATGCACCGCACCTGTTTCTTTTAACTCCTCTTCAAGCCTTGCAACATATTCTTTCATTCCATCAATTCTATATCCTAATTCCTTAATTGGCTCATCTCTCTTTATTACTCTATATAATTCCATACAGCCGATAATAAAAATAAATCCTCCCAAAATACTTTTAAAGTAAATGGAATAACCGAGCAATACAATAAGGCCCGCTCCCCAAATCTTTGTACTTACAACTGAGATAATTCGTCCACCATCTAATGGAGAAACCGGAATCAAGTTAAAGAAATTAATCATACTTCCAAGTAAAATAATTAATGCCCAAAATGGCTCTTTCGTCATTATATAAAGTGGAATCGCAGGTAAAAATGACAACAATCCGAAAAGAGGTCCCATGAAGGCAATGTAAGCTTCATCTTTTGCATTTTTCGGCATCTCTTTCATCCCAATAAGAGCGCCCATAAATGGAATAAATATTGCTGGCGATGTTGGTATACCTTTTCTTTTCGCAGCCCATAAATGGCCCATTTCATGAATAAACAATAAATAAATGAGCGCTACCCCAAATTTCCAACCATATATAACCGCGTATGCACCAAGTGATAGAAACATACTAAATACCGTTGAAAACTTTGCTAGTTTAAAAATTGCAAATACCCACTTTAACTTAGAAAGTAAAAATAAACCTATGGCAACTATAATTCCCCATAATCCTTTTTTATTATTTTTCATATTCCTCTCCTTTATCTCTCATTAATGAATCCTATTCATTCATCAAAACTATTCTTTTCTCTATTATGACATATTTTTTTCTATCGTTAGAAATAATGTTTATTTAATCCATTTTCAGCCAAAAATATAAATATAAGGAGGTGTTTGCAAATGAATTTACAATCTCTCATAATAGGCGCTCTATCGTTTTTAGCTTCAACTCTTATTTTTTATACCGTTAGTTACGTATTATTATTAGATTTGTTGCCCAATCACGTATTTATTGCCCTTGTCATCCTTTCCGCTCTTATGATTTCTTTTCTTATTACACGAAAATCAATGAATGAGCCATCTGCAAAAGCAAAATAATAGAGAGGGGGTGTTTTCCCCTCTCTATTATCATTTCCTAGGAAAGGTCATATAGACTTTACATTCATCCCGATCCGTATGGACTAATTAAAGTTTCATTTTATCTTTGTAAATCCATTTTTTCACCATACTCTTTAACAATTTGAATGATATTTTGAAAAACACCTATTTTTTCTTTTTTACTATTTAATATTTTCAAATCATAATTTTCATAATATGTTTCTAATGATTTTAATTGTGATTCTGAAGCATCTTTTACTTGCACAGTAGCATGCAATTCATATTGTTTATACCCTTCCTTTACCTTTTCACCTGAAATTTTTTCACTCTCTTTTGCTCCAATTAATTTTTGAACTTTTTCTGGGAAAACGACTTGTAAATAATATTCTTGTTCCTTCTCTAACTTGTTGTATAATGATTGTGAAATCGTATACCGCACCGTATAATTCACTTTTTGATTGCCTGCTTTAATATGAAACGCAGTAATCTGCAAATCTTTTTTTGTTACTTCCGTTAAAGGACCTACCTGCATCTCATCTTCTTTTTGTTCTGAAACATTTGGAAATATAGCCAAAAGCTTTTCCGTATCTTTTTTATTCAGCATATACATAGCTTCCTTATATTGTACCCATCCTCGTCTGTCTTCTCCTCTTAGCCATGCATAATATGTTTCTTTTTTTCCATCCCTATTAATTTGTATTTCATATTCCGGTTCACCAAAACTACCTGTTACTTCTTGTTTTTCCGCTTTATCTATAATGTCTATTACTAACTTAGCTTCTGATTCCTGTAACTTTTTCTCTTTATGTTTTTTTTGTATAACGGTTACCCCTATTGTTTCTTTCACTTCATTCACCGCCTCTTCCACTTTTTTTGTTTCTTTTTTTTGCTCTACTTGACCACAAGATGCTAGTAACATAGCAAATAACAACAATACATATTTCCTTTTCAACTTAATCCTCCTTTTACAATAAGAAATTCTTATACTCTTCATATAAAAAAACAAAAACGTGACACACTATAAAATACGCTATACTAAGTATTGAAAGGAGGTCTTTTTCATGTCCATTAATTTTCACGATGCAAATAATAAATACACATACGCACAGCGAAACGCCCATATTTCTTGGGGAGAAATGATAAAAAGTATTACAAATATACAAAACAAGCAAATAATTGATATCGGCTGTGGTGGCGGGATTTATACGAAAGAACTTGCTCTTATGGGGGCCAAAAATGTCATTGGACTTGATTTTTCAAAAGAAATATTACAAGCTGCAAAAGAAAATTGTAGCGGATTTACAAATATTTCATTCATTCAAGGTGATGCACATAGCGTCCCATATCCTAATGATACATTTGACATTGTTATTTCGCGCGCAGTGATTCATCATTTACAAGACATTCCTACATTTCTACGTGAAGCTTCTCGTATATTAAAGAAAAACGGTGTACTTATTGTACAAGACCGAACTATTGAAGATTGTACAATTCCTGGAAGCCCCGAACACATTCGTGGATATTTTTTCTCTACCTTTCCAAAACTCATTGAAATAGAATCAAAAAGGCGGCCAAAAACCACCACGATACAGCAAGAATTACAAAAACATTTTCTTCATGTGTTCCCCTCTCAAACACAATGGGAAGTACGAAAAATACATGATTCTGTAGAAGCATTGCTACAAGATTTATCACCTCGAACAGGTCGATCCATTCTATATGAATTAACAGATCATGAACTTTCTCAACTTCTACAACAGTTCCAGACCGCATTACAAAGCATCTCTCCTATTATCGAAAGAGATCGGTGGACAATTTGGAGCGCCATGAAATTGTAAGGAAGGAAGCCTCACAACATAATGTGAGGCTTCCTTCTTTCATAATCTAATTTTGCAACACTCTTGATATCCTCCACTTCTGGCCTGTGCACTTCCACACTTCGGACATACTAAATATCTAGACTGATTTGTCAACAAACTACCTTTTTGAAAGAGTAAAACTTCTGCTTGTTTAAACGAACGCGAATAATATAACCACATAAAACCAATTATAGCAATAATGCCAAATAATACTCCCATCGCAAGCATTCCAGTCACCTCTTTTGGTTTGTTCTTTCCAGCAAGTGGATTGTTGTATTATTCTCTGTAAATTCAAACAATACCTTCTTTATTCCTATAAATATCAACTTTCTCTATAAGTTTTACAATTCTCTACAAATTTTTACTCCCGTTTTTCAATTCACCATTCCCTTTACACCAACGAATATCACATTCGATATTTCTATATATAAATATATCTTTCAAAAAAATGTTGACTTTCAAAAAAAAACATGTGACAATACTGTCAGAATACTTGAATAAAAATTCATTGACGAGAACGAGTACGTTATAGGACTGTCCCCCAGAGAGTTGGCGATTTGCTGAAAGCCAACGTTCAGTGCGTAGCCGAAAATCATCTCCGAGAAGTAGAACCGAATGTTACAGTAAGTTCTTACCGGCTGTCCCCCGTTACAAGGAACACGTATCATGTTGTACGTTGTAAAGCCGTATACATATAGACTCATTTCTACATGTATAAATTAGGGTGGTATCGCGGGTAAATATAACTCGTCCCTTTCTTTAGGGACGAGTTTTTTGTGTTCTTACAAATGAATTTAAAAAAGGAGGAAAAACAATGAACACTGTATCAAAAAAACATATTTTTTTCACGGGTCTTATGCTATTTTCTTTATTTTTTGGGGCAGGTAATTTAATTTTCCCTCCCATGCTTGGACAAAATGCAGGTGAAAACTTTTGGCCGGCAATGATTGGATTTTTACTAACAGGAGTCGGTTTACCATTATTAACTGTTATTGCAATTTCTTTATCAGGAAACGGCATGCAACAACTCGCAAGTCATGTTCACCCATTATTCGGAATTTTCTTTACTGTAGTTGTATACATCGCAATCGGTCCTTCTATGGGAATTCCACGCGTTGCAAATGTCGCTTATGAAATGGGTGTTAGTTCTTTCTTACCGGAAACAATTCGCTCTAGTAACCTAGCTCTATTTTTATACACGGTCATCTTCTTCGCTATCGTATTTTGGCTTAGTTTAAATCCATCTAAACTTGTCGATCGCATCGGAAATATTTTAACACCTATTTTATTACTCTCTATTTTCTTACTATTTGTTAAAAGTGTATTTACACCACTCGGGCAATCAGGACCAGCGATGCAAGAGTATCAAACTTCTCCAATATTCAAAGGCTTTATGGAAGGATACTTAACGATGGATACCATTTCTGCGCTTGCATTTGGAATTATCGTTGTAAATGCCATTCGCTCTAAAGGTGTGAGTGATCGTAAATCCATTGCCATCGCAACAGCGAAAGCAGGACTTATTGCCGCTACTGGTCTCGTACTTGTATATGGTGCACTTGGCTGGCTCGGTGCAACTAGCGTCTCGCTCGGATATGCACAAAATGGCGGACAATTACTTACTGTTATCGTACAGCAATTATTCGGTCCATACGGTTTACTTCTATTATCTCTAATCGTTACACTCGCTTGTCTAACGACTTGTGTTGGACTTGTATCTGCGTGTAGTCAATATTTCTCAACATTATTGACTAAATTTTCATACAAAATGTTCGCGATTATTATTTGTGCGTTAGGATTATTAGTTGCCAACTTAGGTTTAACGAAAATTATTGCCATCTCTGTTCCAATTCTACTTGTTGTATATCCAGTTGCAATTGTACTCGTTCTACTATCGTTACTTCATAAATATTTCGGTGGATATCGATCTGTTTATGTAGGTGCTTTAATTGGAGCAGCAATCGTAAGCGTATTTGACGGATTAAAACAAGGTGGCATTTCAGTTTCATTTATCACACCATATTTTGAATTTATCCCTTTATATAATGAAGGAATTGGCTGGCTAATACCAGCATTAGCCGGGGCTATTATCGGTCTTACAATCGCTAAGTTAAGCGGTGCGAAAAAAGTTCCCTTAATAACCGATTCTCGCGAAGTAAAAGCATCCTAAAAAAACTCCCGCAAGGGAGTTTTTTTACATCTGATAAGCAGTATGATTAAAACTACTTATTTTATACGCTTTCGTATAATAGTCGATATTTGTATCCACTGTTTCTACTTTGACAACATCGTAGCAATCTTCTTGCTTTACTAAAAATAAATAGTACTCTTCTGTCGCCTCAACAATTGCAATTTTATCTGTTTCAACATTATATTGTTCACAAAGCGCTTGTAATGCGTTCACATAATCCCCTAATTTTTTAGACTTATCCATGCCAAATATCGTTTGAACTAACATACACTCTCTCCCCTTTGTATGTACTGTTAACAGTTTAATGATAACGCTTACATTTATTAACGTCAATAAAAAAATTTGGCGTAAACTAATAATCAGTGGGATAGCCCCCCACTGATTAAAGTTTCACTTTATCATTTCGTCAATTGATGTCTAAACGCATAAATAACCGCCTGTGTCCGGTCACTGACATTTAGCTTATTTAAAATATTACTCACATGTGTCTTTACTGTTTTGAGGGCAATAAACAATTCATCTGCAATCTCTTGATTACTTTTCCCCTCTGCAATTAATAACAAAATTTCAGACTCTCTTTCTGTTAACTCCTCGTGCAAAGGTTGTTCTTTCTTCTGACGCATACGAGACATCATTTTACCAGTAACTTTTGGCTCTAATACCGTTTCTCCATCATAAGTAGCCCGTACAGCGTCTGCTATATCACTTGCTCTTGATGTTTTTAATAAATAACTTGTCGCTCCAGCCTCAATAACAGGGTACAATTTCTCATCATCTAAAAAGCTCGTTACAACTACAATTTTCGCTTCTGGCCATTCCTGAATAATAGCACGTGTTGCTTCAACCCCATCCATCTCGTCCATGACAAGATCCATCAAAATAATATCTGGTCTTAATTGCAGTGCTAACTCTGAACCTTTTCTTCCATTTTCAGCTTCTCCAACTACTTCGATATCTGGCTGCGTTGATAAATATGCTGATACACCCATTCGAACCATTTCATGATCATCGACAAGTAACACTTTTATCATGATTCTCCCCCTCTCTCAATCATAATCGGTACTTTTACTTCTATTTGCGTCCCTTTAGCCGGGAAACTAAGTACTTTTAATGTCCCACCAATTTCATGAACACGCTCTTGCATTGATCTTAAACCATATGAACCAGCCTTATTCACTCCGACTTCAAATCCAACGCCATCATCAATAATTTTTAGAATTGCATATTGATCAATTTTCCGAAGACGCACTTCCGTTTTCTTCGCTTTCGCATGTCGTAAAGTATTGGATAAAGCTTCTTGCACAATACGAAATAAATGGTCTTCTACACCTTTTTTCAATTCTATTGGCTCGATTAGCCATTCAATTTTCATATGTTGCTTTCGCGATAATTCCGTTAATAATTCCTCTATACCTTGTGTCAGTTTCTTACCTTCTAATTGTACAGGCCGTAAATGAAGAAGCAATGCTCTCATTTCTGATTGTGCATTTACAACCATATTTTCAACGAGTTGCAACTGCTTTTGCGTCGTTTCTGGAATTTCAGCCACTTGTTCATTAATAGCCGACATCATCATCGACATTGCAAAAAGCTGCTGACTTACAGAATCATGCAGCTCTCTCGCCAATCGATGCCTTTCTTGGGATATCGCTTCTTGTCTCATCTCTTCATTCCAATGAGCTCGTTCATTCGTTACTTTTTGAAAGAGTCCAGCTTGCTCCTCTAATCGACGAGCAAGGCCTATTACTTTTCGTTCTACTTCATGAAATTCATCATCTGCAGTAAACGAAACATCGCTCGGAAAATTCCCTCGCTCTACTTCAAATAGAAAAGTATTTAATCCTTGTATACGCTGCTCTATATAGTAACCGATTGCATATCCTACAATTCCCCCGATAAGTAAACTTGTAGTCATAATAAACAAGCCAATTGGAACAGAAGCGATGGATTCCTTCCATAATAAATCGTACACTTGTTGCTCACTTTTCCATACATATACAATTGTACAAATGAGTGCAATACTAACAGAAGACAACATAGAATAACGAATATACATCCACGAAATATTTTTTTGTTTCTTCATTATACTTTCCTCACTTCCGTATCGCCTACGACAAGCGAAGAAATAATTTTAATACGACGAGGAGCTTCTTTATACTGCTCTGTTCTAAATGTAACATTGCGATTAAATCCTGTCTCTTCATGTCCTGGCAGGAGCACACGTCCGACAATAACAGAATGATTTAAAGACAGTTCAATATCATATGGCACATATAAACGAATATTACCAACTACACCTCGGATAACAATTACCGTTTCTCCTTCTGGAATCATAGCAGTTGTTAAATCTATTTCCACATCACAAGCACCATATTGAACATTAATATCCTCAAGTTCATAAATATGATCCATCATTCGTATATTCCCTACAAACATATTTTTTAAATATGGTTCTGTACGATATATTTGCTTCTCTTCGTCTATAATCCCTTTTTCTTTAATTTCAACCTTCATTGCTTTTTGCTGATGTCCTTGTTGAATCAGTTGATAACCAATTAAAGCTAAACAAGCAAATACGACAAGAACAAATGCTGCTGATGAAAATAAGAAGAATAGAAATACGATACCACCAACAAATAAAAATACATTTCCCCGTACGTAACGATTCTTCTTACGATAATGCCTTCCAAACATAAGCATAATAAATGCAAAAATGAGACCACCTGGTTCAAAATGTCCAAGTATCATATCAAGAAAAAGACCGAATCCAAATATGATGAGGAGCATCCCCATTAATTGTGTTTTTGAAAATTGTTTCTTCATTTCAGCTCCCCCCTTCTTGTTACATATACATAGAAGAAAAGGCATTGCTTTCCAACACCTTTTCTCCTATCACTATATCATAAGCCTGTTTTATAATATACTACTATTATTTTGTTAACTCTTTCGTTAACGATACATCATTCTTCTCTTTCATTTCACGCTCAAGCTTTGCAATTTTCATATCAAATGTGTCACGTTCATGCTCCTCATTTATACGAGATTCTAAGTCGCGAATATGATCGTCAATTTCTTCAAAGCGTAAGAACGGATTATTTTCATCCATTTTATGCATCGCTGTATTCATACGACGATTTGCATGTGCCATATTTTCACGTGCCATTAATTCCATACGTTTTGCGTGCATTTCTTTTAATTTATTTTTCATCTCAGCAAGACGACGCTCTAACTCATCAATTTGCTCTACAACACCTGCATACATTTCTTCTAATCGAGTTACTTGCCCTTCATAATACGCTACTTCTTCTAACGCACGCTCATGTAGTTGTAATTCGCCTGCTTCTTGAGCGACGATCGCTTGCTTTGATCTTTTATTAACGAAATAACGTGCTTGCTCAAGCTCACGAGCGAAATTAGATTTTAATGTTTTGTGGCGCTCAATTAACTTCTCAATTTTTGTTATTTCACGCTCACTATCGCGTAAATATTGGTTTAACATCGCGATTGGATTTTTTCTTTCTTTCTCATCTAACACATTATGAAAATCTGCTAAAATTGCATCGCGTACACGTCCGAATAAAGATTGTTTCATTATAATCTTCCTCTCTTCTACTTTATCAATTTGATTTGGTTTTTATTAATTTTTTATTAATTTTTTATTAGTTTTTCATTAACTTGTTCCACTCATCTTCAAAGTTGCTATATGGTTTAGAACTTTCTGGTGCAGAATCAACAACTACATTTTTTTCTTTTTTCCACTCACGGTATCCGTAGTATAAAACTACTAATGCTGCGATACCGATTAATGCTGGGGAATGAGAAAGGGCGATGGACAAGCCAATCAAACCAACAATACCCCAAGCTAACTTTCCAAAAAATGATTGTGCTCGCACAAATGATTTATAGCTCCAGTACACAACTCCTGCTCCAATTGCGAATCCTATAATACCAGCAAGACTGCCAAGAGCAATTAAAGCTAAAATACCAGCCGCGATAAACGCTAGAAATTGTTTCATCTTGTGCTTGCCTCCCTTCGATTTGATACTCTTATCTTAACTATTTTTTCACTTTTCCATAACGAGCTTAAGAACCGTTTTCAACTCAGACTTAAGACTGAGTTGCATTCAGCCTTTTGTAAAAATATGCGGTAGGGATAGGATGATTCACTCTTTTATCGCACATAAAAAGCCGTACAGAGAACATTCTCTATACGGCTTTCGTTACTATTCATAAACTTCATTTTAAATTATGCTGTTTTGTGATACTCTTTCTTTCCCGCTACTTTAGAAAACTTCGGGAAACCAATTAATATAGAAATAATTCCACATACTCCAACTAAAATCGGATAAAACGCATATGGTAACAATTCAATCGGAGATAACGCCGCAAATCCTGCTGCCGTTAACATTTGCGCACCATACGGAATTAATCCTTGCACACAGCATGAGAAAAGATCTAATACACTCGCTGATTTACGAGGATCAATTTCATATTGATCTGCAATGTTTTTCGCAAGCGGACCTGTAAAGATAATAGAAATCGTATTATTTGCTGTACACATATTCGTCATACTCACTAAGCCAGCGATACCGAACTCTGCTCCTTTTTTTGAACGAATGTTACGCGTTAAAATATTCATTAAATATTGAATGCCACCATTATATTGAATCAGTTCGACCATACCGCCAATTAAAATAGCAAGTAATACTAACTCCATCATACCGCCCATTCCAGCCGTTACACTTTTAAAGAAACTCTCTAATGTGTAACTCCCATCTAAAAGACCGATAACGCCAGATAGTACAGTTCCACCAGTTAACACAATAAGTACATTCCAACCAAGTAATGCTGTAATAAGTACTCCTGCATACGGTAAAATCTTTATCCAGTCAAAGCTATGCGCTTTAATCTGCGTGTCGCTTCCTAAAGTAACGATTACTAATAGTACAATTGTAATAATAGCTGCTGGTAATACAATTAAAAAGTTCGTTTTAAACTTATCTTTCATTTCCGTTCCTTGTGAACGTACAGCTGCGATTGTTGTATCTGAAATAAATGATAAATTATCACCAAACATCGCCCCGCCAACAACAGTAGCCATCGTAAGTGCAATTGAGATATCAGTTTGTCCACTAATACCTACAGCAATTGGTGCTAATGCAGCAATTGTTCCCATTGAAGTTCCCATCGCTAATGAAATAAATGCCCCTATAACAAAAATTCCAGCTACAATAAATCCTTGCGGTAAAATGGATAACGCTAAATTAACTGTAGAATCAACGCCACCCATCCCTTTTGCTGTTTCAGAAAACGCTCCTGCAAGTACAAAAATCAGAACCATAATCATAATATCCGGGTTCCCTGCACCTTTAGCGAATCGTTCTACTTTTACATTAAAACTTTCTTTACGATTCATTGCTAAAGCGACTCCTACAGCAATTGAAATTGCTACAAGTATCGGCAATTTATAGAAATCACCTGTAATAATTCCAGAACCAATAAATAGCGCCAAAAATATCCCAAGTGGTAATAAAGCCAAACCATTTCCTCTCGTTTCTTTCAAAGTACCATCTCTCCCTAGTTTCAACCTTTTTCTAATGAATAACAAAAGACCTCTTCCAATGAGAAGAGGTCTTATACATCTATAAGAAACACTCTTCTCATCTTTCAAGCACATGCTTGCTGGATTTGGCACAGCACTCTGAAATCGAGTCCGCTGCCGAGGCATCGTAGGGCCAGTCCCTCCGCCTCTCTTTATAAGAAGGTTTCATATTTATTTTTTAATAATAATTTCTTCCCTAACTTTACTCGCTTACAAAACAAAAGTCAATTATTTTTTGTATAGATTTTTTTGGTAATTATACAAAAATTTGAATACAACAATCATTTTAACTTTTTGATTTCTTTTTCCAATATTGAAATCCAATAAAATTCACTCTTTTTTATTGCAGCTATTATCCATTTCGTAGTGTACCAAGCTAGCTCATACTCTTCTTTTGTAACATCGCCACTTTTATAAGCATCCTCTAGCTCATCTTCATCCAATACATACATCTTACCATTCGGTAATAACACTACATCTAAATATAAATCATCAAAATACGGTAAACCACGGTCGTCTATTTCATATTCTTTCGCCACATCGATATAATATTGCACTAATTTTTTCTGACCATCTAACATAGCTGTAATCGCAAAGTTTTTCCCGTTTATGAAATATTGAATCCACGTATACTGATCCGCTGCAATACAAAGTTCTTCACCAGCATATTCTTTACAACTAGGTTCTCTCACCTTTTTTATTTCCAGTATTCCTAGCATTCCCTCTTCTACTTGCTTAACCCTATAATTTTTCTCTATTAGTCGCTTCCACGAAGAACCGTCACCATACTTACGTTTCATTACGTCCGCTTCCCTTCTATATAGAAAAGCTCCCACATATTATGTGAGAGCTTGTTCAAATTATAATTAAGCTGCTTGCTTATTAGAAATTTCTTTCAAATAAGCTTGTCCTTTTTCAGCGTCATACTGACCTTCCCACTTAGACATAACTACAGCTGCTAAAGAGTTACCTACAACGTTAACTGCTGTACGAGCCATATCTAAAATACGGTCAATACCAGCGATGAAGGCTAAACCTTCAGGTGGAATACCTACTGTACCAAGTGTCGCTAATAATACAACGAATGATACGCCTGGTACACCTGCGATACCTTTTGATGTAACCATTAATACGAGTAATAATGTAATTTGTTGTGTAATAGATAAATCAATACCGTACATTTGTGCTAAGAAAATAGCCGCAATTGCTTGATATAAAGTTGATCCATCTAAGTTAAATGAATAACCTGTCGGAATAACGAAAGATGTAATTGCTTTCGGACAACCGAACTTCTCCATTTTCTCCATGATTTTCGGTAAAACTGTTTCTGAACTCGCTGTAGAATATGCTAAGATCAGCTCGTCTTTTAAAATCTTAAAGAATTGGAAAATGTTAATTCCAAATATTTTCGCTGTAAGTCCTAAGACAACTACGACGAAGAAGATCATTGCTCCATATACGACAATTAGTAATTTCCCTAATGGAATTAATGAAGCTAGACCGAATGTAGAAACTGTAACACCAATTAGCGCAAACACACCAAATGGTGCAAATTTCATAACCTGGTTCGTTACGTAAAACATTGCATCAGCTACACCTTGGAAAAATTGAAGAACCGGTCTTCCTCTTTCACCAATTGCTGCTACACCTAAACCAAATAATACAGAGAAGAAGATAATAGCAAGCATATCTCCGTCAGCTAATGACTTCATAATGTTCGTTGGAACAATATTTACAAATGTATCTGCAAATGAATGACTTTGCACTTGCTCTGTCGTATGTGTATATTTCGAAATATCTGTCTTTGTTAACTGCTCCATATTTACGCCTTTTCCTGGTTGGAAAATATTCGCAATTAATAGACCGACAATAATTGCAATTGTTGTAATAATTTCAAAATAAAGAATTGTTTTTCCGCCTAGTCGGCCCAGTTTTTTTACATCACCAACACCAGCAACCCCAACAACAATACTTGCTACAACAATTGGTACAACGATCATTTTAATTAATCGGATGAAAATATCACCAATTGGTTGTAAATATTTCACAACCGCTGGATTATCAAAGAAAATCGCCCCAACTGCAATACCAAGCGCAAGTCCTATTAATATTTGCCATGCAAGTCCTATTCTTTTCATATTTGTTGTAACCCCCTCTTCGATGTGTCACTCTATCTCTCATTCTATATCTATAAAACTTGAAATTAAGAGTATTACATATTATTCGACAATTCACTACATTTTGTCCCTGTTAAAAATCATAAATCAAAATTTAAAATCTGACAACAAAATAAGTTTGCCCGAATGCAAATAATTTTCTTGACAAAAACAAAACCCATGTCAGAAAACCTCACATGAGAACGATTCCTTATCAGTGTTTTATTGGATTCCTATCTACTATTTTACTATATAAAACAAATATTATTTCCCTTTATTTTACAATAAAATCCAAAAAATACATCCTTGTTGAACGAATAAAAAAGCGCATCCAACATGACAATTATCATTAAAAAATGATAAATTCCGACAAAACTTAGCAATTTTATAAAATTTTCTTTACATTATGGTTACAACGATAGACACTCTTCTTCTTATGATATATAACATTCATAGGGAAAGGAGCCAGACAACCATGAAAAAGAAATTTGCAGCGTTTAGTGTTTTAGCAGCAGGAACACTTTTTGTTTCTCCGTTACTTTCACCCGTATACGCTGAAACGAATCAAGATAAATTATCTAATATTCAATCTGAATTAGAAGGAAAACAAAATGACTTACAAAATAAATCAGCTGAGAAAGAACAAATAGAAAAAGAAATTCAAGAATTACAAAAGAAAATTGATGACTTAACTACTTCTATTAATAAAAACGAAGCTGAATTAAACGATACAAAAAAAGAAATTAGTAAAACACAACAAATAATTACTGAAAAAAAGAAACATATAGAGCAATTACAAACAAACATAGATACGCGTCAGGAAGTTATTAAACAACGTTTACAATCTATGCAAGAAAAACCTCGTACAAACATCATTACAGAGGTATTAACAAATTCTACAAACATTGCTGATCTTGTTGATAATATGTACTCTGTAAGTTTAATTTTAAACAATGATACAGATATTGTGAAAAAACAAACAAATGACCAAAATGCTGTGGCGAAAGAAAAAGAGGCTGTTGAGAAAAAAGAGCAACAACTGAAAGAATCCGAGCAAAAATTAGAACAAAAACAGCAAGAATTACAAAATAACCAACAACAGCAGCAAACCTTTATTAGCGATCTACATACGAAAGTAGCAAAAGTAGATTCAGAGATTGAAGGATTAGAAGAATCTAAAGGCATTTTAGAAAATCAGCGTCAAGCTGTTCAAAAAGCAATTGAAGAAGAAAAACGTGCCGAAGAGGCTCGTAAAGCTGAAGAAGCTCGCAAGGCGGAAGAAGCTCGTAAACAAGCTACTACATCTGCTCAAACAGCTCAAGCAGCTCCAACACCACACGATACAAATATTGGTGGGTTTATTAAGCCAGCAGCTGGATCAAAAACTTCTGGGTTTGGCGCGCGCTCTATAGATAACCATAAGGGAATCGATATCGCAGCTTCAGGAACCGTTCCAATTATTGCCGCTGCTGATGGCGTTGTTATCCGCTCGGAATTATCATCTAGTTACGGAAACGTTGTGTACTTATCTCACCGTATAAACGGAAAAACATATACGACAGTATATGCTCATATGAGTAGCCGTTCTGTATCAAATGGACAAACCGTAAAACAAGGCACTCAACTTGGATTTATGGGGAACACTGGCCAATCATATGGACAACATTTACACTTCGAACTTCACCTTGGAGAATGGAATGTCGGCAAGACAAATGCAGTTGATCCATCTCCTTATATCGGATTATAAAAAAACTCGGTGCATACCGAGTTTTTTTATTTCCACTTCACACACTATAGGCATTCCACATAGACTACAACTACATGCCTATATTTTATGAGGTGAATCATATGAATACACAATTACAACAAAAAATAGAAGAAGCTAGAGAAACTTACATTGGCCGAATATTTACATTTGGCGGCTCAGCATTATTTTTAATTGGATCATTTATCGCAGTCGTCACAGCCTATAAAGCGTATAATCGTTTATTAAATACACCTACTACATAATAAAACGACGGAGATTTCTCCGTCGTTTTATTATGCAAACATTTTAAATACGCCTATCGCATTTAAAAATACAATAATTACAGTTACTGGAATAACATAACGAAGCAAGAAGAACCAAATATTAAATAATGTTTTCCCTTTCGTTTCCGTAACTTCTAATTCTTTCATTAACATCTCTTTACTCATTTTATTTGGTACGAATAGCGAAATGGCTAGTACTCCGAGCGGCAGTAATACATTACTTACCGAAAAATCGACGAAATCAAAGAATGTCTTACCAAATATTTTCACATCACTCATAATTCCAAACGATAATGCTGACGGGATTCCAACTGCAAAAATAAGAATACCAATTAATAATGATGCTGACGGACGCTTCTTCTCATTACCTTTCGCAACAGATGCTACTACAATTTCAAGCATTGAAATTGCTGATGTTAAAGTCGCAAAGAAGAATAAAATTAAAAACATAACAAAGAAAAATTGTCCAAATGGTATTTTTGCAAATACTGCCGGAAGGACGATAAACAGTAATCCTGGCCCTTCAGTCGGCTTAACGCCTAATGCGAAAATCGCTGGGAAAATTGCTAATCCTGCAAGTACTGTAACAAAAACAGTTAAACTTACAATAGATGTTGCTGATTTCGCTAAATGTTCTTCTTTCTTCAAGTACGAACTATACGTGACCATTACTGAGGCACCTACTGTTAGTGAGAAGAACGATTGTCCCATCGCGTATAAAATCGTATCTGCTGTCAGCTTTGAGAAATCTGGTTTTAAGAAGAACTCTACCCCAGCCATAGCACCATCAAGTGTTAACGCACGAATAATGATAGCAATAAATAAAATGAATAATAGCGGCATCATATACTTACTTGCTTTTTCTATTCCTTTCTCGACACCTTTACTTACAACAAAAATAGTGCAAAGCATGAAGATAAATTGCGCTCCAATCGCGCTTACTGGATTTGAAATCGTTTCACCAAACAATTTCCCGTAATCAACAACACCATTCCAGAAGCTTCCTGTAATACTATAGTATAAATACAGTAAAATCCATCCACCTACAACACTATAAAAAGAGAGTACACTAAAACAAGTTACAACTCCCATACGACCAATCCAAGGATATACTTTACTATTTGGTACTAGTACTTTATAAGCTGTAACCGCCTCTTTTTGAGTGCTACGTCCAATAACAAACTCCGCTAATAGTAAAGGCATACCTATAAATAAAGTTAATAGTAAAAATACAAGGAAGAATGCGCCTCCCCCACCATTACCTGCAACATATGGAAATTTCCATATGGCACCAAGACCTACTGCGGCTCCGGCTGCTGCGAGTACAAAGCCTATTTTCGACGTCCATTGCTGTGTTTCTTTCATCATAAATTCTCCTTTTCTGAATATTAAAACTTTTATTAATTATACACTTTCATTTCATACTCGCACACCTCCTTTAGAAAATAAAAAAGTCCCCTACACGCAAATATGCATGTAGAGGACGATATATGTAATGTAAATACCGTGGTACCACCTCAATTGGATTGATAAATCCCACTTGTTCAAGTACAGGAAAACTCCGATACTCTATCCTTTTAACGGCGGAACCCGGGTTGCCTACTACAATGTTCAACATACCTCTCGCAAGCCCATTCTGTATATTTTATCGTACCGGGCTCCCACCTTACCCCAGCTCTCTGAACGTATCAAATATACATACTCTTCTTGCTCATCGATTTCATTTATTGAAGTTACTTGTGATTATAAATTATATTTTTATAGTTGTAAAGTACAATTTATTCATTATCCTATATGAACTCTTCTCTCTAATTCTTGTAAAAACAATTCTCTTTTTTGTTCATTTTGAACATATATCGACTTTAATACTTCTTGCAACAATGTATTTCTCTCTCTTTTCTCTATTTGTAATTCTTTCACTTTTATTCTAACTTCGTATAAAAAATCAAGATACGATTCATACGCCTCATCATATTTATTTGCGATATCATCACGGATTTTTTTTGCCAGTTTCGGACTTGCTCCTCCAGTAGAAACAGCCACATTCAGTAATCCACGATGAATCGCCGCCGGAAAATGAACATTGCCACTTTCCGGGTTCGTAATAACATTTACTAATTGATTCTCTGTGCTATCTTCAGCAATTTGTTCATTTAATACGGCATCACTACTCGCTGCAACAACTAAAAAAGCACCTTGAATATCATTTTTTTCATACTCCCTTTGATACCAACGAATTTGCTTTTCTTCCACTAGTTTCACTAAATTCGCATCCAATTCAGGACTTATCACAATTATATCCGCACCTTGTTTTAGTAAAGGAATAATTTTAAATCCCGCGACTTTCCCTCCACCAATGACAACAACACGTTTCTTCTCAACTCGCACTGTAAGTGGATACATATTGATCTCCCTTCAATAATTTCTTCGTTTTCTGAATTAACATATATTGAAATGCTTCATTCTTTCCTAAATACGGACTTATTTTTATCTCATCCAACTCATATTGGCGCACTTCTTTTTCAATATGTTTCATAAGTAAACCTGTAAATAATAAGTAAGGCAGTACAACGATATTCTTTTCTTTTCGTTCAACAACTTCCTTTAACTTCTCCTCAAATTTCGGCTCGGCAGCCGCTAAATAACAAACCTCTACTTTTTTAATTTTCTCTTCATGTTGAAATAAAGAAGCAATCCAGTTTATATCTCTTAATACTTCAGGATCACTACTCCCTCTTGCAACGAGAAGTAGCGTCACTTCATTCTTATCTTCCTGTTCAATGCCACTTCCGCTATACACCGATTTCACAAGTGTTTCTGATACACCAAACGGGTTACCGTAGTTCACTTTAACATTCGAAAATTGATTATTTAACTTTTCCAATTCAAACGGTATATCTTTTTTCACATGACCTGCCGCTAATAAAAAAACTGGAATAACAATAATCTCTGTAGCACCACGCTTCACACATGTACGGAACCCTTCATCAATCGTTGGACTCGCTAACTCTAAAAAACAAACTTCTTGAATACTTGCCTCTACACGGTTCATGCATGACGTAATAAATGCAACCGCTTCTTCTTTAGCTGCTTTCAAACGACTTCCATGGCATATATATAAGATGGCTTTCATTTTATAACACTCCACTTACTTGATAGGTACTTTCTGTCTGTTTCTCAAACCAATGGATTTTTTCTCTAAAACGGACCACTTCTCCAATTACAATCATGCTCGGATTTTGAATTTGTTCTTTTTTTGCAACATCCACAATTGTTCCTAACGTCCCAACAACTGTGCGCTGCATTGATGTCGTTCCCCGTTCAATAATAGCAGCAGGTGTACTTTTGTCTTTTCCATGCTTCATCAGTTGTTCACATATGTAGGGTAAATTGCTAACCCCCATATATACAGCTAAAGTCTCTACACCTTTCGCTAAATTTTCCCACTTCACTTCTTCTTCAGCACCTTCTTTCCTATGCCCTGTCACAATAGCAAAACTTGCACTTGCATCACGATGTGTCACTGGAATGCCAGCATAAGCAGGAGCAGCTATTCCAGCTGAAATACCAGGAACGATTTCAAATGGTACACCTTGCTTTGCTAGCGCTTCAGCTTCTTCTCCTCCTCTACCAAATACAAATGGATCGCCGCCCTTAAGTCTCGTTACAACTTTTCCCTTTTTCGCATATTTAATAAGAAACGTGTTAATCGTCTCTTGCTTCATCGTGTGATAATTTGGTAGTTTTCCGCAATAAATTAAATCTGCTTCAGGCTTTGCGTATGAAAGTAACTCTTTATTCACGAGACGGTCGTATAAAATAACGTCTGCCTTCTCAATACATTTCAACCCTTTCACAGTAATTAACTCTGGATCACCAGGACCTGCACCAACGATATAAACCTTCCCCATCATCTCTCCTCATTTCTACTATTAAAGTGAAACTTCCATCCTTATATACGAATGGAAGTTTTCATTATTTCGTATTACCTTTTCCCTACTCATGAATAACAAATGCTGCACCTTTTCGAATCTTCTTTTTTTCAAACAGGGAAATCTCCTTTACTTCTGGTAACGGTAAAAAATGCTTTTCAAGCTCCATCTCCGCAAGCTTAAATGCCTGTTCTTCACTTTGAGCAACGACAACAATCGGAACAATACTATTTACTAACACAGCTTCAAATCGATATAAATCCATATTGTCCCTCCTAAGACGCTATTACTTCTTCTAACACGGTATTTAACGCTATTTGTAATGTCTCTATACCAACACGACCGACAAAATCATAAAACGTTTCAGCTGGTAATTTATTCTCTTTGAAATAACTTATAAATGATGCAAGTACTTCAGGTAGATCCTCGCCATCTATTTTCCCTTTTAACTTTTGATTGTAAGCACCGCCATCTAACAACGTTCCACCTACGTATATTTCAAATGCTTCAACAATTCCTTTTTCCTTCGTTTTCATTTTCACCCCTTGTAATCCAATGTCAGCAATTTGACGTTGCCCACATGAATTCGGGCATCCTACCATATGAATACGAACTGGAACATCGAGTGCAATTTGTGTATCTAAGTACTCTGCGATTTTGCGTAATCTTTCTTTCGTTTCTACTAAAGCAAGATTGCAATATTCAATACCGGTACAGGAAACCGCATGACCAATAAATGATTTCGGACTTGCTGATATCGCTTCAAACAACGGCTCATTTAGTAAACCTTTTACATTTTTTGGCGGAATATTCGGAATAATGAAGTTTTGCGAATTACATGTACGAATCTGTCCATTTCCATACCGCTTAGCAATTCTTGCAATCTCAAACATTTCTTCTGCATGTAGACGTCCTACCGGCACATTAAAACCTACATATTTTAGTCCATCTTGTTTTTGATCTTGAACACCATAAAAGTATCCCGCATTCCATCCTTTGAGAGCACTTTCTCCTTTACTTTGCAAAGGTCCTATATACTCTATTAGTTTCTCTTTAAATTTCTCTGCTCCCCAGTCTGCAACTAGAAATTTCAAACGAGCTAAATGACGTTTTTCACGGTATCCAAAATCACGGAATATCGTAGCAATAGCAATCGCTACCCCCTTCACTTCTTCTGGTAAAACGAATACATCTAATTCATCAGCTAAATATGGACGAGCTGATAATCCACCACCTACTTTTATATGAAAACCAACTTTTTTCTCACCATCTATTTCTTTCGTAGCAGGTGTAAATGCAACACAGTTAATCTCTGCGTTTGCTGAATTATAAATGTTAGAACTAATAGACATTTTAAATTTACGCGGTAAGTTAGAAAACTCTTCATTATGTTGGAAATAATCATATACCTCTTTCACAATACCCGTTGTATCAAACAGTTCATTTGCATCAATACCAGCAAGTGGATTCCCTGTAATATTACGCGTTATATCACCACACGCCCCCGCTGAAGATAACCCAACTCTTGCTAATCTTTTAAAAATATCTGGAATTTGATGAATTTCTAACCAATGAAACTGAATCGCCTGTCTTGTCGTAATATCTATTACGTCACGCCCATAATCCTCAGCGATAGAAGCAAGCACTTCTGCCTGTGCATTCGTAATAATCCCTGAAGGAATATTTACACGCATCATAAAATATCCAGCTTCTTTCGGTCTTTGTAAATATAACCCTGCCCATTTGAATGCGTCCCACTCTTCTTTCGGAATAGATTCGAAGCCATTTTCTGCATAGTAAGGAATATCATTAAAGATTTCCAATCCATCTTTTTTCAATTTATTTTTCTCAGTCTGATTTAATTTTTCATTGTTAGCCCATACTTTTTCATAACTCATTTTTTATCCCCCTATATAAAACTGCGCTCTTGTAAGTACTTCACGATTTGTTCTGCACATTCTTCAATAGAATACTTGTGCGTTTCTACAATTAACTCTGCTTTCTCTGGCTCCTCATACGGTGAATCAACACCAGTAAACTCTTTAATATCACCTTGTCTTGCCTTTTTGTATAACCCTTTTGGATCACGTTTTTCACACTCTTCAATTGGACATTTTACAAACACTTCTATAAACTCATCTGCCGCTAATAGATCTCTAACTTGTTTTCGGTCTACTCGAAACGGTGAAATAAACGCTGTAAGAACAACAGTACCTTGATCTACAAATAGCTTCGCCACTTCACCAATCCGTCTTATATTTTCCATACGATCACTTTCAGAAAAACCTAAGTCTTTATTTAAACCGTGGCGTACATTATCTCCATCTAGTACATAGTTTCCAATATTCTTTTCAAATAGTTTACGAGCAACCGCGTTCGCCACCGTAGATTTACCTGAAGCTGATAGACCAGTAAACCAAACTACAAAACTATGATGCCCATTTCTTACTCTTCTCTCATCTTTTGAAACAGATGCTGTATGCCAAGTAATATTCGTATCCATGTCATTCTCTCCCTATTCGGTTACTACTTCTTTTTTCAAACCTTTAATTAGCACTTCCACTACTTCTTTACGACTAAATGTACTCGGCGGAACCTCACCGTTTCTTAATAGTTCTCTTACTTTCGTACCTGATAAAATGACATGATCCTCTTTTCCGTGTGGGCATGTTTTCGTCGAAGCCATCGCTTCACATTTCGTGCAGTAAAAACTATGTTCAAAAAATAACGGTGTAATCCCTAACTCTTCCACTGTAAAGTTTGTAAAAATTTCTTGTGCTTCATAAGTCCCGTAATAATCTCCTACTCCTGCATGATCGCGCCCTACGATAAAGTGGGTGCATCCAAAATTCTTTCTGACTAATGCATGGAATATCGCTTCCCTCGGTCCTGCGTAACGCATTGCTGCAGGAAATACACCTAAAAAGACACGATCTTTCGGATAATAGTTTTGAAGTAATACTTCATAGCTTTCCATCCTTACATCAGCAGGAATATCGTCCGACTTCGTTTCCCCAACGAGCGGATTTAAAAAGAGACCATCTACAATTTCAAGGGCAGATTTTTGAATGTATTCATGGGCACGATGTACCGGATTTCTCGTTTGAAATCCAACCACTGTTTTCCAACCACGCTTTTTAAATTCTTCTCTCGTTTCAATTGGATCTAAATGATAAGAAGGAAACGGATTATTTTCAAAGCGTTTTGTAAGAATAATAGCTCCCCCGACATAAACGTTCGGTCGTTCATATAATTTTTTCACTCCTGGATGAGCCTCATCCGTCGTTTTATACACAAGTAACGCTTCTTTTTCCTTGTCAGGCACAAAAATATCTTCTATTTGAATGACACCATATACATTTTCAGCGTTAACAAGTTTTACTTCCTCTCCAGCTTTCAGACTCTCTGCTACTTCTTCTGTTACCGGTAATGTAATCGGTATACTCCATACGCTCCCGTTTGCTAAGCGAAGCGTTTCTACGACCGAATCATAATCTTTCTTTCCTAAAAAACCAATAAGCGGGCTATATCCCCCTGTCGCTAATAGCTCTAAATCACTTAACGCAATGTTGTCTAGTTGAATTTCTTTTTCAATTTGTGATACGTCGTATGTCTCGTCTATACGGTTTACTAATTCGTTTCTTATACTCATTTTCTATACCCTCTCTTAGCTTTATTTTCAAATTCACCTTATTGGTAATGAAGACCACATTCTGTTTTCACTTTCCCAGACCACCTACCATCTCTCGAATCGCCACCCTCACCTACAGGTAACGTACATTTCTCACACCCAATACTTGGATATCCAACATCATGTAGCGGGTTATACGGCAAGCTATGTTTGTATACATATCGCCACACTTCTTTCCACGTCCAATGAATAAGTGGACAAACTTTAATAGATTGAAAGCGATGATCTTGATTTATAAACTTTGTATGCTTACGCGTTTCTGATTGTTCCCTCCTTAAGCCCGATATCCACGCTTTTTCCGCTGCTAATGATTTTTCTAACGGTAAAATTTTTCTAATTTTACAACAAAGGTTCGGATTACTTTCCCATAATTTCTCACCATGCAACTTCGCTTGTTCATTAAGCGTAAGTTCCGGCTGTTTTTCTATAATATTTAATAAAGGAAATCGTTTCCGCACTTTTTGAATTAATTCATACGTTTCTTGAAAATGAACATTCGTATCTAAAAATACAACTTTAGCAGATGGATTTACTTGGTTTATAAGATGCAGCAATACCATCCCTTCCACTCCGAAGCTACATGCGTATACAATTTCACTTTTATATTCTTTATAAGCCCAACTTAATACTGATAGCGCGCCTTTCGTTTCATCTTCTTCTGAAAATGAAACATTATTTTCTTCCCACGTTTCATACGTCAACATGTTCTTTCCCCCTGTAAAAGCAAAAAGACGGTTTTAACCTAATATAATAGGTTAAAACCGCCTCTAGTTTTTCTAGTCAGCGCTTTTTACTTTAAACGTACCTTTTCACTTTTCTCTAATTGAATGACTTTCCCATCTTGCACAACAATTGTAATTGAACCATATTTCATATCAGCAAGCATCGCTTGAATTTTCTCAGATACTTCCTCAAAATGTTCCCGTACACTCACGCGAACAGCCCCCCTTTTTATTCATAAAAAAAATCTTTCCCATTTCGAAAAGACTGTTCGGTAATATATTTTACCTTATCTTTCAAAATGGATTCCATTTTGCTGGATTTAGCACCTTGCTTTCTATAAGCAGGTTGCCGAGCTTCTTCGGGCCAGTTCCCTCCGCTTCTCTTGATAAGCTTTGTATTTGTATTTTATCACAATTCTGATTTTTTTCAATCCTAGTTTTCCGATATATTTTAATTATTTTATTTTATAAAAAAGGAATTGCCCATCCGAACAACTCCTTTTCTCTATTTAAACAAGTTCTTTAATACGTATGCGATCGTTCCCAATAATATTTTCATATGTTTCACGTTCTACAACAATTTGTGATGTGCCGCCTTTCGCGAAGACGACAGCTGGTCTACGAATCCGATTATAATTATTCGCCATCGAGTACCCGTATGCCCCTGTACAAGAAATTGCTAGTAAATCGGCAGAAGCAACTTTCGGTAGAGTAATATCCCAAATTAACATATCTCCACTCTCACAGCACTTCCCAGCAATCGAAACAAGTTCCTCATTCTCATCATTCCCTCGATTCGCTAACATCGCTTCATAACGAGCGTTATATAAAGCAGGTCTTAAATTATCAGTCATCCCACCATCCACTGATACATATTTCCGAATACCAGGAATGTCTTTCACAGATCCGACTGTATAAATTGTCGTTCCAGCATCCCCTACAATACTACGGCCTGGTTCAACCCATATTTCTGGCAGGGGATAATTACATACTGTAAATTGTTCCCTCACAGCACTTGTTACAGCTCGCACATATGTCTCAAGAGTTAATGGTGTATCTGACTCTGTGTAGCGTATTCCGAATCCTCCGCCTACATTTAGCACTTTTACTACATAGTTTGTTCGCTCTCTCACTTGTTCTAAAAATTGACGAAGAACTTCAATCGCTCGCACAAAGCCGGCCGTTTCAAATATTTGTGATCCGATATGTGAATGAATTCCTAACACATTATAATTTGATTTTTGTAAAGCAATCTCAATCACTTGCATCGCTTGACCATTTGACACGCCAAATCCAAATTTCGAATCATCTTGGCCTGTTGTAATATATTCATGTGTGTGCGCCTCTACTCCGGGCGTTACACGAATTAATATGTTCACAAATTTCCCATGTTGCACTGCTAAATCATGCAAAATTTCTAATTCCAAGAAATTATCTACGACAAAACAACCAATATTCGCCTGAAGAGCCATCACAATTTCTTCTTCTGTTTTATTATTGCCGTGAAAATGAATGCGTGATGCCGGAAATCCTGCTTGCAGCGCAGTATATAATTCTCCTCCAGAAACAACATCTAATGACATATTCTCTTCACGAGCCACTCGGCACATCTCCATGCACAAGAACGCCTTGCTTGCATATGCTACTTGATAAGAGAAACCACTTTCTTTAAACGCACGATGAAACGCGCGACACTTTCCTCGAATTGACTCTTCATCGTATACATAAAGTGGTGTTCCGTATTGTTTTGCTAGCTGCGTCGTATCGCACCCTCCAATTTCTAAGTGTCCTTGCCCATTGATTCGGCTTGTGCCGTGTAAATACATTTGAATTCCTCCCTTATTTCCTCTAAAACTCATAACCCCAATCTTCTATTCATTGCAGCACGCTTTTAGATAGACAAAAAACGCGCGGAACAATGTTCACACGCGTTTCTTATTAGGAAAAATATATATTGAAAAAATAAACGAGTTGTTATCTCCTCAAAATAAGAAACCGCATCAACATCTCCAAATAGCTCTCCATAAAATAAATATTATGACAGTACTACATTTATTCAATGTAGTCCCAATATATGAATAAGATGGTTATTCTTATATTTCGGCAATAGTCCCTTTCAACCTATGATCACAGATTCCATTAAATCTCCCATAGCTTACTCTTTCCTATCGCGGCCTCTACCTTTGAGAGTAGATGAGGTAAGTCTATTTAATTTTCAAACATCTAATTGTTGCTATTAACAATACCAAAGGACCATTTTATTTGTCAAACAATTTTTTATATTGTTTTTTTACAGTTTAATTTCGTATCATTTGGTAAGCGCTTTACTGAAATCTTTGACACTTCCCATTCGCCTTCTTCATTATTAAATGTAATCGTTACCTTCTCAAATGGTGGAGCAATTTTCCCAGCAACTCGTTCATACTTCGTTACTTCAATACTTGCTTGAAATAAATATGTACCGCTATACACTTTTTTTAAACTAATAATTTTAGGACATTGATAAGGCTTCAAGCTCCCATATTGTTTTTCAATTGCTTTATTTATTTTCGGAAATAAAACAGAATAAAGGGCATCTTCCATAAGAGGTGCATCATATTGGGCTACCGACACACTCGGTGAAGCAAAAAGTATAACACTACTGCATACTATAAAATATAATAATTTTCGCATTATAACCTCCGTATTATTACACGATTCTTTCTGCGCACGATAATTATCATACATAGAAACTCCGTTTTATTGTCTCCCACTGCCCTTTTTCTACTCAATTATTATAAAAAAGCCCACAACTCTCTTTTATTTTCGTATAATGATACTCATAGTATAATAAACATAATAACAAAGGACTGTTCGTATATATAAAATGAGGCGCTAACCAAACCGGCTCACAAGAACTGTCATGCTTTTTAGGAGAGGAGTATATTATGCTACAACGTCTGTTTCCAAAACTGCGATTTGCACTCGTTGCAGTCGTTTTATTATGGATAAAAACATATATTGTGTACAAGCTAGCATTTGATATTAAAATTGATAATTTCTTTGAAGAATTTATGCTTTTTATTAATCCGCTAGCTGCGTTACTTTTATTTTTCGGTTTTGCTTTACTTGCATCTAAGCACCGAAACCGCATTATAATTGGAATCAGTTTTATACTGTCCTTTATTTTATTTGGAAATGCAATGTTTTATGGGTTTTATAACGATTTCGTTACGTTCCCAGTTTTATTCCAAACAAATAATATGGCTGACTTAGGGACAAGTATAAAAGAACTCTTTACGTACAAAACATTACTTTTATTTGCAGATGCGATTATTTTAATGTTTCTTTCGCGTAAATGCCCAGCATTTTGTGACAAGACGCCGCTTTCTCGCACTGAGAAGCGAACTTTCTTTAGCGGTGTAACAGCTTTATTAGCACTACAAATTGTTGTTTCAGTTATTTATAAACCACAAATGTTCTCACGCTCATTTGATCGTCAGACTGTCGTGAAAAATTTAGGTTTATACACATATCATCTATTTGATATTACACTTCAATCTAAATCTTCAGCTGAACGTGTATTTGCAAGTGGTGACGGGTTCTCTGAAATTAAAAACTATACAGACTCAAAAGATAAGCAAGTTGATAAAAACTTATTTGGAGCTGCAAAAGGTAAAAATGTAATTTTGATTTCAATGGAATCTACACAAAGTTTTGTTATTAATAAAAAAATAAATGGAAAAGAAATTACTCCATTTTTAAATGAACTTATTAAAGATAGTTTTTATTTCGATAACTTCTATCACCAAACAGGACAAGGTAAAACTTCTGATGCTGAATTTATCGTTGAAAATTCACTTTATCCGCTAGACCGCGGTTCTGTATTCTTTACTCACGCAACAAATGAATATACAGCTACACCAGAACAATTAAAAAAATACGGATATTCTTCTGCTGTCTTCCATTCCAACGATAAAACGTTTTGGAATCGTGATGTAATGTATCCTGCACTTGGATATGATCGTTACTTTAATTTAAATGATTACGTAGGCACAGAACAAATGTCTGTCGGTTGGGGATTAAAAGATAAAGAGTTCTTTGAACAATCGATTCCAAAGCTAAAATCTTTACCACAACCGTTCTATACAAAATTTATTACTTTAACAAACCATTTTCCATTTCTTCTAAATCCAGAAGATCAATACGTTGATGAGTTTAATTCGGAAAGTGGTGTTGTAAACCGCTACTTCCCAACCGTTCGTTATACGGATGAAGCTCTGAAATTATTTATTAAACAATTAAAAGACGAAGGACTGTATGATAATTCCGTTATTGTCATTTATGGAGATCATTACGGTATTTCTGAAAACCATAACGCAGCTATGGCTCAGTTCCTTGGGAAAGACGCTATTACACCGTTTGATTCTATGCAATTACAACGCGTCCCTCTCATTATTCATGTACCTGGTCAAGAAGGAAAAGTCATTTCTAAAGTATCTGGTCAAATTGATATTAAACCAACGCTACTTCATTTACTTGGTATTAAAACAAATCAATCAGTTGAATTTGGAACTGACCTATTTATTAAAGAAGAAGATCCACTTATGGTAATGCGTGATGGTAGCTTCGTTTCGGAAAACTATGTTTATACAAAAAACATGTGCTATAAACGAAATACAGGTGAAGAAGCGGACATTTCATTATGTCAACCAAATATTGAAAAAGCAAAAACTGAATTGAAACTCTCCGACAAACTCATTTATGGAGACTTATTACGTTTCGACCCTAACAATCGTTATAAAACCGGAACAATGACAACGAAATTTGAATAACACCAGGAGCAACTTTTATAAAAGTTGCTTCTTTTTTTACTTATTTTTCAAATCATTCCGCTATGAAATCTTTCACAAATTGGGAATTTTTTTCGTATGAGGAAGAAATTTATGGTATGATAAAATAAGTAAAATTTCATAAACTAATTAAGAATTTATTACAGAAAGCAAGGGATCAGATTTTGTATAGAGCAGCTATTCCAAACTTATTTACGCTCGGAAATTTATATAGTGGATTCTTATCAATCGGCTATGCATCTTTAGGATATTATAAATCAGCTGCTATTTTAGTACTTATCGGGATGATGTTAGATAGTCTTGATGGACGTGTTGCTCGTTTATTACGTGTTGATTCACAAATGGGAAAAGAGCTTGACTCGCTGGCGGATGTCGTAACATTTGGTGCAGCACCTGCTGTTCTCATGTATTACACATCTTTCTCCAATTACGGAATCATCGGACTATACATAGCGGGACTATTCCCTCTTTTCGGAGCATACCGTTTAGCAAGATTTAATGTAACACCATCTTCTACTTCAATGAAATATTTCACTGGCGTACCGATTACAGCAGCGGGAGGGCTTGTTGCTTTCTTAACATTATTTTCACATACCATTCCAAAAATCGTTCTTATTACAGTATTTGTAACGTTCGCATTTTTAATGGTGAGCCGCATTCGTATCCCAAGTTTAAAAGATGTACCAATTCCACGATATAGTATCATTATTACACTATTTTTAGTTGGAATCATTATAACAATGTACCAAACAGGGTTCGGTAATTTTTCTGTTTTCTTATTCATTGCTATTCCACTATATATTTTGTATATGCTATCTCAATTTCTTAGACAAAGACCGTCTAAAAGAGCAAATAAAGAAAAATAAGAAACCTTCCGATTCCGGAAGGTTTCTTTTTATTTTGTAACTACTACTTTTTGATTTACAGGTGTTACAGGCTCTTCACCGTTTAATACGGCTAAAATATTTCTTACTGCCATTTCAGCCATCGCATCACGAGTTTCGAATGTTGCATTTCCTACGTGAGGAGCAAGTACTACATTCTTTAACCCTTTTAACTCTTCTGTAATTTTCGGTTCAAATTCAAACACGTCAAGAGCTGCTCCTTCAATTTCATTCGTTTTTAATGCATGAGCAAGTGCCGCTTCATTCATAATTGGTCCACGTGAAGCATTTACAATATACGCTGTTTTCTTCATCATTTTAAACTGTTCATCATCAATCATATGATGCAATTTCGGATTATAAGCACAGTTAATTGTAATAAAGTCTGCTGTTTGTAATAATTCTTCCAATGTTACATATGTTGCTTCCAGTTCACTTTCAGCTTCAGGCTTTCGATTTGGACCTGTATATAAAACATTCATTCCAAACGCTTTCGCACGCTTTGCAACTGCCTTTCCGATTTCTCCAAGGCCAATAATTCCAATTGTTTTACCATGTACTTCACGGCCTAAGAAAAATAATGGCGCCCATCCATTAAATCCAGTTGTACGACATAATGTATCGCCTTCAGGAATTCTACGTGCAGCTGCTAAAAGAAGTGCAAATGTTAATTCTGCTGTCGCTTCAGTTGATACTTTCGGTGTATTCGTTACCGCAATCCCTTTTTCTCCGGCATACGAGTAATCAATATTATCGTAACCAGCACCGTAGTTTGCAACAATCTTCAAATTAGGTGCCGCATCAATAACTTCTTTTGTCACCTTTGTAGAAAGTAGACTTAACAATGCATCTTTATCTTTTACACGATCTGTTAATTCATCTAAAGAAATTAACGCATCTTTATCGTACATTTCTACATCATGATCCTTTAATAGTTCTAATCCGATTGCTGGAATTTTCCCTGCTACTAATATTTTTGCCACTACTAACACCTCTTCTATAAAAAATAAGATATCTCTTATCTTTCATTGTAAGAAATCCACCTATAAAAACCAAGGAATTTGATCATAGTTTTGAAAATCGACATTTTTTACCCATAAGAAAAGAGGAGATTCATCTCTCCCCTTTTCTTACGCTTTCTCTTGCGATTCTTGTCCAAGCTTTGCATCGATCGTTCCTTCTGCAACTGTATCGCTAATTTGTTCCTCAATAACTGATTGAGATGTAGCATTCGTTTCAGAAGTATAAGCTTGTTGCTGTGCACCTTGTAAATCTTGTACATTTTGTTTATTTTGTTGTTTCGCCATTTCTTACCCTCCTTTTTATTCTTTCTTATTTTGAACAAAAAGGGTGGTTTTCATCAAAAAATCGTGATCATTTTGAAATTGTTACTTCTTCTTCCAGTAATCTCATCGTTCTTACTCGTTTCGTAAATGTAGCTATGTGAGAAATATCATGATTACGTAACGTCTTTATATTCTCTGCCACATATTTTCCTAAATCATTCGGATAATGAGCATCTGAGGAGAGAGTAACCGGAACGCCATGCTTAGCTAATACTTGTAAATATAGCGGACTCGGACACATTTCGCGTACAGGATAGCGATAGTACAATCCTGCATTTATTTCCGTTGCCGTATTTGTTTCTACTAACACACGCGCAATTTCCTTATAATAATAAAGTTGTTCATTCTCATCTAACCGATAATTAAATACTTTTATGTTATCAAGATGAGCTATAATATCAAATAAATTAGAGCGAACTGCACACTCAACCGTTTTGAAAAACGTATCATATAAAGCATATAAGTCATGTTCCTTAAAATATTCTTTCGTATCTGGATTATCAAATCCCCAGCCATTTAAAAAATGAACAGAACCAATTACATAATCAAAATCTCCTAATGCGAGTAAAGATTGTAATTCTTGTTCACCACCAATAAAATAATCCGCTTCAATTCCAAGTTTAAGCGTAACACCTCTTTTACTCCACCGTTCTTTCGCCTCTTCAATTGCCTTTGTAAAATCATGTAGTGATGTTACCCTTACTTGGTCTAACCATTCCTTCTGTAAACGACCAAGCCTCGAATCACTACTATCGACATATCTTTCATAGTATTCTTTCGCTTCATAAAAACGGTATAAATGATCGACAATACCAACTTCTTTTATACCTTTTCGCAAAGCTTCTTCTAAATATAAATCAATCCATTTCGTTGTAAATGGCCCTTCTTTCACACGTTTTTGCAGGCGTTCTTGTGTTTTCACAAGCCATTCCATAGAATGTTTTTCTTCTTTAAGTGGTTCATAATGTTGCAATGCTTCATTTATTTTAGCTAGCCATCCTATTGAATATGGCCCTTCTTCTAAATGAATGTGATAATCCACCTTCATCTACATTTCCCCCTTATAATGTATCTATTTCACTTCTGTCCCCCACTCGCGAAAGCTTCCCATTTCTTTCTGTCACTTCCTCCATAACATCTTCTAATGATATATTTTTTTCAGCTAATAAAACAAAGCAGTGATACAATACATCAACCATTTCTTTCACTAATTCTTCTTTGTCATTATTTTTAGATGCGATAATTACTTCCGTGCATTCTTCACCAATTTTCTTTAAAATTTTATCTTCTCCTTTTGAAAATAAATAATTTGTATACGATTCAGGAAGTGGATTTCCCTTTCGTTCTTCAATTGTTTCAAATAGTAATTTAAAGGCATTTTCCATATGTATCCCCCTATATAATTTGGTAGTGAAAACATGTTTTTTCTCCTGTATGACAAGCAGGTCCCACTTGCTTTACGACAACAACAATTGAATCTTGATCACAATCTAAATAAAGAGATTGCACATATTGGACATTTCCTGATGTTTCTCCTTTATTCCATAACGATTGTCTTGAACGAGAATAAAACCATGTTCTTTTCGTTTCTAGCGTTTTTTCATATGCTTCTTCATTCATATAAGCTAGCATTAAAACTTCTTTTGTCCCTTCTTCAATTACAACTGCTGGTAATAATCCTTTTGAAAAGTTAGGTTTCATAACCGCACCTCAACATTTGCATTTCTTAATTTTCTCTTTACGTCCTGCACTGTCGCCTCACCATAATGAAAGATGGATGCCGCAAGTGCTGCATCAACTGTTGTCTTTTGAAAAACTTCTATAATGTGATCAACGTGACCACATCCGCCTGACGCGATGACTGGTACGGAAACGCTTTTTGAAATTTCTTCTGTTAAACGAAGATCATACCCGTTTTTCGTTCCATCTGCATCCATACTCGTTAACAAAATTTCGCCTGCCCCTAGCTCGGCAACGCGTTTTGCCCACCCGATTGCATCCATACCCGTATCAACTCTTCCGCCGTTCACATAAACATTCCACTTTTCTTCTGCTACTTTTCTAGCATCAATTGCTACGACAATACATTGTGAGCCAAAGTGTTCTGCCCCTTCTTCAATTAGCTTTGGATTTCGCACTGTCGCTGAGTTGATTGAAACTTTATCCGCTCCAGCTCTTAGTAAATTGTACATATCTTTAACACTTGAAATCCCCCCGCCAACTGTAAGAGGAATAAATACTTTCGAAGCTGTTTTTTCTACAACATCTATAATTGTTTTTCGTCCTTCATGCGTTGCTGTAATATCTAAAAATACAATCTCATCTGCTCCCGCTTCATTATATAAAGCGGCTATTTCAACAGGATCACCGACGTCTTGTAACCCTATAAAATTTACACCCTTTACGACTCGGCCCTCTTTCACATCTAGACATGGAATAATACGTTTCGCTAACATAACTTTGTTACCTCTAACACTTCTTCTAAATCAATCGTTTTCTCATAAAGCGCCTTTCCAATTATGACACCGTATATATTCATATCATTTAATTTTTTCACATCTTGAATAGATGCCACTCCTCCAGAAGCAATAAGACGAATACCAACACTTTTTTGTAGTAACTCTAATTGCTCTAAATTCGGCCCTGCAAGTGTCCCGTCTTTCGAAATGTCTGTAAACACAATCGTTTGAACACCTACATTCTCCATTTGCTTTGCTAAATAAATGTAAGAAATTTCAGACACATCAAGCCAGCCTCTCGTTGCTACGAAACCATTTTTCGCATCAATTCCAACAATGATTTTCTCTTTATATAGAAGAACTGCTTCTTCTAAAAATGCCTTATCATAAAGAGCAGCTGTTCCTAAAATCACTTTATCTACACCTACTGACAATAACTTCTCTACCGCTACAAGTGATCGAATTCCTCCTCCAACTTGCACAGGAATACGTACTGCCTTGCAAATTCTTTCAATAACGAGCAAATTTACTGACTCGCCAGCAATTGCGCCATCTAAATCAACAATGTGCAACTTTTTCGCTCCCAATTTTTCGAATATAATCGCTTGCGCAACCGGATCTTCATTCATTACTGTTTCTTTACTAAACTCTCCTTGATAAAGTCTAACGCATCGCCCCTCTTTTAAATCGATAGCTGGGAAGATTTCCATGCCTCTACCACCCCTTTGAAATTTTTCAACATTTGCATTCCAATGTCACCGCTTTTTTCAGGATGAAACTGTGTGCCGTATATATTTCCTTTTGCTACAAAACCAGGTACTTTCACTCCATATTCACTTATCCCATACACAATTTCATTTGGACAATCTGCATAATAAGAGTGAACATAATATACGAAAGAACCGTCCTCTACTCCATTCCAAAGTGCTATTTCTCCCTCTTTCTTTAACTCATTCCATCCCATATGTGGAATTTTATAAGGAACCTTTAACTTTCGAATAACACCTGGCAATAAACTTAATCCGTTACAGTCTTGTAGTTCCTCACTTTTTTCAAATAAAAGCTGCATCCCTAGGCAAATGCCCAGAAGCGGTTTTCCTGAACGCCCGACTTCTTTTAACACTCGCACTAAATTTTTTTCTTCCAATACATCCATCGCTTTCGGAAATGCACCTACTCCTGGTAAGATTACTCCATCACTTCTAAAAATCTTTTCTTTATCACCCGTTACGATGTACTCTGCTCCAATATATTGTAATGCTTGTTCCACACTGCGAATATTTCCCATTCCATAATCTATAATAGCAATCAATTACAACATCCCTTTCGTGGAATTTACACCAGTAATGCTGGCATTTCTTTCGACTGCTTCTCTAAGCGCTCTACCAAACGCTTTAAATAACGCTTCAACTTTGTGATGTGTATTGCTTCCGTATAAAATGCGAGCGTGTAATGTAATATTGGCAGCATGAGCAACTGCTCTAAAAAATTCTTCTGTTAGTTCTGTATCAAAATCCCCTAGCTTCGGATTCGTTAATTCTCCTTGAAATACAATATATGAGCGCCCGCTAATATCAATTGCGACAAAACCTAAAGATTCATCCATCGGTACATATGCGGAGCCATAACGGTTAATCCCCTCTTTATTTTGCAATGCTTCTTTCAAACAATTTCCGAGTACAATTCCAACATCTTCAACTGTATGATGCGCATCAACGAATACGTCGCCTTCCGCCTCCACTTGTAAACCGAATCTTCCATGCCTTGCAAATAAAGTTAGCATATGATCAAAAAATCCAACTCCCGTTTGTACAGAAACGTTCTTGCCTTCATCAAGCTGCAAACTTAATTTGATTTTTGTTTCTGTCGTCTCACGTATTTGACTGCACTCACGCATTATTCTTCCTCCTCAAATCTTATTTGAATTGCTCTCGCATGCGCATGTAATCCTTCTTTATTGGCAAGTTCTACAATATGATGTTGTACATCTCTTAACGCGTCCTCCGTATAAGACAGAAAGCTTGATTTTTTCACGAAATCATCGACTGATAACGGTGAGAAAAACCTTGCCGTTCCACTTGTCGGTAACACGTGATTCGGTCCTGCTAAATAATCACCGAGCGGTTCCGGTGCATATGGACCAAGAAAGATAGATCCTGCATGTTTCACATAAGCTAGAGCATTCATCGGTTCTTTTATATGTAACTCTAAATGTTCTGGAGCGATTTCATTCGATAATTGTAGCGCCTCATCTAAAGAAGGAACGATAAAGATAGCTCCATTTCTATTTATCGATTCACGTGCAATTTCGCTTCTTGGTAATGTTTCTAACTGTCTTTCTATCTCTCTTTCTACTTCTTTTGCTAACTCTATATTCGTTGTAATACAAATTGCTGTTGCTCTCTCGTCATGTTCTGCTTGCGATAATAAATCAGCAGCGATATATTTTGCATTACCGGTTTCATCAGCAATAACTACAATTTCTGACGGTCCAGCAATCATATCGATATTTACTATTCCGTATACTTCTCGTTTCGCCAGAGCGACGTACAAATTTCCTGGTCCAACTATTTTATCCACTTTTGGAATCGATTCCGTCCCATATGCTAAAGCAGCAATTGCTTGCGCACCACCTATCTTATAAATTTCATCTACTCCTGCAAGGCTTGCAGCAACTAAAATATGTGGATCAATTCCTTCTTCTCTCGGCGGTGTTACCATTACAATCTTTTTCACACCAGCGAGTTTTGCTGGCAATACATTCATTAATACTGATGAAGGATACGAAGCAGTTCCGCCTGGCACATATACTCCTACATTCTCTAACGGCCGAATAATTTGTCCTCTAATGATGCCATTACTCGCGCAATCGAATATGGATTGCCTTTTTTGCTTTTCGTGATATGAAATAATGTTTTTCTTCGCCTCTTGTAACGCTTCTAAAAATGAATTCTCTACAAACATACCCGCTCGTTTTATTTCTTCTTCACTTACACGAAACTCTTTAATCTCCACACCATCAAACTTTTTTGTATAAAAAGATAGAGCCTCATCCCTACTCTCCCTTACATTACGAACAATTTCGCTTACACTTCTTTGAACAGTTTCTTCTATTATATTAGCGTTTTCTCGTAGCAATTTTATTTTCGATAACGCCTTTTGAAAATCTTCACAAACAATCTCCATTACAAGTCCCCCTATTTTCCTGACAAAATTTCTTGCTCCATCATATTTATAATACTGAATATTTCGTCTTTTTTAGTTTTTAATGCAGCCTTATTTACAATCATTCGAGCAGATATAGAACATATTTCCTCAAATACAATGAGCCCATTTTCTTGTAATGTTTTTCCTGTTTCCACAATATCAACAATCGCATCTGCCAATCCAAGAATAGGAGCGATTTCTACAGATCCTTCTATTTTTATAATTTCTACATCCTCCCCTTTATCATGAAAATAGTTAGAAGTAATATGTGGATATTTCGTCGCAATACGTTTCTTCCGGTAGCTCTTCGGGTTATAAGTAGGAATAGAAGCAACACAAAACTTACATACGCCTACTCCTAAATCCAACATTTCATAAATATCTTTCTCATTTTCCATTAAAATATCTTTTCCAACGATCCCAATATCAGCTACTCCATGTTCTACATAAGTAGCAACATCTACTGCTTTCACTAAAATAAATGAGACATCTGTATTTTTACTTTGAAAGACAAGCTTTCGTCCTTTATTTTTGAGCTCTGAACAATCAATTCCAATCTGCTCAAAGAGTGGAATCACATGTTTTTCTAATCTTCCTTTCGTTAACGCAATTTGAATGTTACGCATGAAGTTTCTCCTTCTTTCTGGACTACCCATTTCTCTTTCCATACATATTCCACTAATGATTCGTTCTTTGCCTCTACGACCGTTACTACTTTATTTTTTCTTGCAAATTGAAAGGTGTCATTTATATTAGAGAATAAAGATAGCTCTACTTTTTTTCCGTCCTTTTGAAGTAAATTTCGCAATCTTTCCGCTTCTGCTAATCTATTTAACTTATAATGAATGATAATATCTATTCTCTTTCTTTCATATGGTTCTTGCTGCTCTTGCAGCGCCTTCACAATTTGATTGACTTGCACCGCGAGTCCAACAGCCGGCAGCATCTCTCCAAAATTTCCAATTAACTCATCATATCTTCCGCCACTAACAATTTCTTCTCCAATTTCATATATATACCCTTTGAAAATAACTCCCGTATAGTAATCTAAATGTTGGATCATACCTAAATCAATTGATATGTAAGATCCATAGCCTAGTTTTTCAATTGCTTCATATATTTCTTTCACTCTTGCAATCGCCATTTTCATTTCATTACTTGAGGCGAGTTTTTCTGCTTCCTCAATCACTTCTAAATTCCCAAATAGCCTTGGTAATTTCTCAAGTAATCTTACTGTTTCATCACATCGATCTAATTTCTTTTCTCTAATAAAATTTGATAGAGCCGCATAATTTTTACTTTCAATGTATGTCCTAAGTACTCTCTCTTCTTCCTCATGAATGGAGAGTTTTTTTACAATACATTTATATAACTGCACTTGCCCAATCTCTATTGTAAAAGATTGCACCTTCACCTTTTGAAGTGATTGAATGACGCTTATGACGCATTCAATTTCAGCTCTTACGTTATCAATCCCTATAATTTCAATACCACTTTGTACAATTTCATTATATTTTCCAGTAAGGGACTCATTCGCCCGAAATACATTCCCGCCATACGTCAGTTTAAGCGGCGTATCCCACCTCTGCGTTCCCATCACTCTCGCTAAAGGAATTGTCATATCTGGACGTAACACGATAATCCGTCCCTTTTCATCAAAAAATTTATACATCTTTTCTTCATCTATCGGTCTATTTTGAAAGGCAAAAACATCATAAAATTCAATTGTAGGTGTCCTTATTTCCTCATAACCTCGCCCTAAAAAAGTACGTCTTAATTTTTGCTCCACTTCTTCAATTAACGTACATTCTTCGAATAAATAGTCTCTCGTTCCATTTGGGTTTGCCCGTTTCCATTTTGTCATCTAAATTCTCACACCTTTCCCTTTCTAATGTATGCCCATTTCATTCACCTAAACCGAAAATAAAAAGAGCCTTGTAGACAAAATACCTACAAGGCTCTTTAGTAGAGTGTAGGTACAACGGGAATAACCCTTGTGCCTACACGTTTTCACGCTAGGTTCAAGGGCTTTATGTATGATGATGTAGTTGTGTAAGCATTTTAATAGATTGCATGATATTCATAATACTTACTCCCTTTCTCCTCTGATTTTTACATAGTATATAATACTTCATTCTGAATGTAAATAAATTTTGAACATTCCGTTTTTTTAATATAAAGCTACTTTCCTTTCATACTCTACAATTTCTTGATGATATTGCATCGTAATACTAATTTCGTCTAGACCATTTAATAATTTCTCTTTCCACATTTTCTCGATTGTAAAATGAAACCTGTGCGTACTCGTTGTAATTACTTCATTCTTTAAATCTACTTCTATTTGTTCTCTCGCATCCGTTTTGGCAAGTTGTTCTCGCATTTTTTTATCCATTACAATTGGTAACATACCATTTTTCATACAATTCATATAAAAAATATCTGCAAACCCGCCGGCGATAATAACGCGAAAACCATAATCAGCAAGCGCCCACGGAGCATGTTCTCTTGAAGAACCACAACCAAAATTATCACCTGTAATTAATATACTTGCTCCTTTTCTATCTTGTGCATTAAGCGGAAAATTAGGGTTTTCATGGCGGTTATTATCATAACGCCATTCATCGAATAAATATTTTCCAAATCCCGTCCTTTCAATTCTCTTTAAGTATTGCTTCGGGATAATTTGATCTGTATCAATGTTATCATTCATCAGTACTGCAGCAGTACCTTTATGAATACGAAATGGCTCCATCATAACTCTCCTTTCTAGTATCAACAAAATGACCGTATAACGCAGCTGCTGCTGCCATCGCTGGACTAACTAAATGTGTTCGTGCCCCTTTTCCTTGTCTTCCTTCAAAATTACGATTTGAAGTCGAAGCACAATGTTCTCCTTCAGGTACTTGATCTGGATTCATTCCAAGACACATTGAACATCCAGGTTCTCTCCATTCAAATCCAGCTTCTTCAAATATGTGATGTAGCCCTTTTTGCATCGCAGCTTCTCTTACTCTTTTCGATCCAGGCACAACGAGCGCTCGCACACCTTCTTTTACCTTTCTCCCTTTGACAACAGATGCAGCAATTTCTAAATCAGAAAGCCTGGAATTTGTACAAGATCCAATGAAAACATGCTGAACAGGAATGTCATACGTGCTTTGTCCAGGGCTTAATCCCATATAAGAAAATGCTCTTTCGTCATTTGCATCCTGCTTTTCTGGCAATTTTTCATCAATACGAACACCCATACTCGGATTTGTTCCCCATGTAACGTACGGTGCTAAATCCGTCACATCTATCGAAATATGCAAATCATAAATTGCATCTGAATCTGTATAAAGTTCAGACCATTTCTTCTCGAATGTTTCAAAGTCTTTCGGTGCATATTTACGTCCTTTTACATAAGCAAATGTTTTTTCATCTGGTGCTATAATACCAGCCTTTGCTCCTCCTTCAATTGCCATATTACAAAGCGTCATTCTCTCTTCCATCTCCATAGCCTCAATCGTCTCTCCGTAAAATTCCATTACATACCCAGTTCCAACTGCTACACCGTACTTTGAAAGGAAATGCAAAATAATATCTTTTGCGTAAACACCTTTCTGTAATTTTCCTTTTAACTCAATACCCATCGCTTTCGGCTTTCGTTGCCATAACGTTTGCGTTGCCAATACGTGCTCCACTTCACTCGTACCAATGCCAAATGCTAGCGCGCCAAACGCACCATGCGTTGCTGTATGACTATCACCACAAACAATTGTTTTTCCTGGTTGTGTAAGTCCGAGTTCTGGTCCGATAACATGAACAATCCCTTGCTCTTCATCTCCGATATCCGCTAACGGCACCTGAAATTGTTTACAATTTTCCCGGAGTGTATCTAGTTGCTGCTTCGCAATACGATCTGTAATATTCCAAACATCTTTCGTCGGAATATTATGATCCATCGTTGCGAATGTTAAATCAGATCTGCGAACCGTTCGATTTGTAAGCCGCAAGCCTTCAAAGGCTTGCGGTGACGTTACCTCATGAACAAGATGAAGATCGATATATAATAAATCTAATCCATTTTCGTTTGTCGTAACTACGTGTCTTTCCCAAAGTTTATCTAGCAGCCTTTTTCCCATTATCTCCCTCTCCCTACTAACGCTTGCTCTTCCATCTCTTGTATAACTGCCTTCGTAAATGAAGTTGTCGTTTCAGTTCCCCCGATATCTGCTGTACATTTCCCTAATTTAAGGACTGCTGAAATTGCTTCTTCAATTGCACACCCTTCTCTCGTTAATCCGAACGATTGCCCAAGCATCATTGCAACAGAGCGCATCATTGCAATTGGATTTGCCTTATTTTTCCCCGCAATATCCGGTGCTGATCCGTGAATAGGCTCGTATAATGAAGGTCCCTTTTCCGCATGACTTGCTGATGGAAGCATTCCTAATGATCCCGCTAATACGGAAGCCTCGTCACTCAAAATATCCCCAAATAAATTTTCCGTTACAATTACATCAAACCGTCCTGGATTCCGAATTAACTCCATCGCAGCTGCATCTACTAAAATATGTTCTAGTTCAACGTCTGGATAACGAAGTGCTACTTCGTCCGTAACAGTTCTCCATAGTTTACTAGATTCTAAAACATTCGCCTTATCAATAGATGTTACTTTCTTCTTCCGCTTACTCGCTAATTGAAAGGCATAAGAAACGATCCGTTCAATTTCATGACGATGATACGTAAGTGTATCTGTTGCTACTTCGTCCGTTCGTTCTTTCGGATAAGAAAAATAAATTCCGCCTGTTAATTCACGAACGACAACGAAATCAATTTCATCAGCGTTTTTTAATGGCGATAAATGTGCCGTTGCGCTTTCTACCGTTACAGGGCGAACATTTGCAAATACTCCAAGTCCTTTTCTTAGAGCTAATAATCCTTTCTCCGGTCTTTCTTTCGCGCTATCCCACCTTGGTCCACCAACCGCTCCAAGTAAAACCGCATCACTTGCTAAACAAGCGGCAAGCGTTCGTTGCGGTAATGGTTGCCCATTTAAATCGATAGCACTCCCGCCAAAATACTCATCTTGCAAATGAAAATGATGCCCATATAACCTCTCTACCATATGCAATACTTCCTTCGCACTTTCCATAACTTCCGGGCCAACACCATCACCAGCTAAACAAACGATACGTTTTTCCAATTTCAACACTCCTTTTAACTGAATTTTCAGAACTTTATTTTGATAGGTGAGGAAAGCTTCTCTCACCTATCAAACACTTATTTCACAAGCTGGATAAAAGATTTCAATTTCCCTGCTGCATGGACATATGCTCTCGCCGAAGCTTCCAATACGTCTTGTGCAACACCAAAACCTGATACTTGATGCGTTCCTTCTTTTAATTCAACATGAACATGAGCCAGTGCATCTTGACCTTGTGTAATAGATTGTATGCGATAATCCGCCAATTCACATTCTAATCCTAAAATTCTTTGGATTGCATTATAAATCGCTTCAATACTACCAGAACCAGTGGCTGCATCTTCGTATACATTTCCTTCTTCGTCTTTTAGCACAACTGTCGCGCATTGTGTACTATTTGAGACAAAATGTACTTGTAGTTGCGTAATGTTATATTGCTGAGCCGCAAATGCTGATTCCCCAAGCATAAGTGCACGTAAATCTTCCTCAGTAATTTCCTTCTTACGATCAGCTAATTTTTTAAAGGCTTCAAACACCGCATCTCGTTCTTCCTTTGTAAATTCATAGCCAAGCTCTTTCATTTTTTCTGTAAACGCGTGACGTCCAGAATGTTTTCCAAGTACGAATAGATTTTGAGATTCGCCTATTAGCGCTGGTTCAATAATTTCATATGTTGTCACTTCTTTTAAAACACCATCTTGATGAATTCCGGATTCATGAGCAAATGCATTCGCTCCAACAATCGCTTTATTTTTCGGTACAACCATACCTGTTAATCTGCTTACTAATGTACTCGTCGCTTTAATCTCTTTTAACGTCATAGAAGACTCCGCTTTATAGAGATCTTTTCTAATATGAAGAGCAACTGCGACCTCTTCTAGCGCCGCATTCCCTGCTCTTTCTCCAATTCCATTAATTGTTCCTTCTACTTGCAACGCTCCGCCTTCAACCGCAGCTAATGAATTTGCTACTGCCATCCCAAGATCATCGTGACAATGACAAGAGAAAATTGCTTTTTCATATGAAGGAACGGATTCTTGTAAGTATTTAAAAAGAGAATAATATTCTTCTGGATTCGTATATCCAACTGTATCTGGAATATTAATTACATTCGCTCCTGCACGAATCGCAACTTCAACTGCTTCAGCTAAAAAATCTCTTGCTGTTCTGGTCGCATCTTCTGCAGAAAATTGTACTGTCGGAAATAATGATTTCCCGAGTGTAACCGAGCGGTGAATACTATCTAATACATCTTCTTTTGACATACAAAGTTTATATTTCATATGAATATTACTTGTAGCTAAGAATACGTGTAGACGAGGAGATACAGCACCTTTCACCGCTTCATATGCTCTTCGAATATCACTTTCTTTCGCTCTAGCTAAACTCATAACTGTAGCATTTTGAATGGTATTTGCGATGCGTTTTACCGATTGAAAATCCCCTTCGGAAGCTGCTGCAAAGCCAGCTTCCATGACATGAATACCTAGTCTCTCTAATTGCCTTGCAATTTGCAATTTCTCTTGTTCATTTAAATTTACTCCTGGTGATTGTTCGCCATCACGTAGCGTTGTATCCATGAACAAAATCTGCTTCATATTATTTAACCCCTGCCTTTACTCGCGGCTGTACAAACGGCATCATTTCACGTAATTTACGTCCAACTACTTCGATTTCGTGTTCATTCTCTTTCTCATTTGTCGCATGGAAATTTGGTTTTCCTGCTTTATGCTCTGCAATCCAGCCTCTTGCAAATGTACCATCTTGAATTTCTGCTAGCACTGCACCCATCGCTTTCTTCGTATCTTCCGTTACAACGCGTGGTCCTGATACGAAGTCGCCCCACTGCGCTGTATCTGAAACTGAATATCTCATATTTTCAAGTCCGCCTTCATACATAAGGTCAACGATTAGTTTTAGTTCATGTAAACATTCAAAATATGCAAGTTCCGGTTGATAACCAGCATCAACTAACGTTTCAAAACCAGCTTTTACTAGCGCAGTTACTCCGCCACAAAGTACAGCTTGCTCTCCAAATAAATCTGTTTCTGTTTCTTCTTTAAATGTCGTTTCTAATACACCAGCTCTCGTCGCTCCAATTCCATCGGCATAAGAAAGTGCCTTTTCAGTCGCAACTCCTGTTGCATCTTGGTATACTGCAAATAATGCAGGAACAGCTCCGCCTTCAGCAAATGTACGGCGCACAAGATGACCTGGCCCTTTTGGCGCTACTAGAAATACATCTACATTAGCTGGTGGTTTCACTTGATCAAAGTGAACATTAAATCCGTGTGCAAAAACGAGAGAATTTCCTGCCTTTAAATTTGGCGCAATTTCCGCTTCATATACTTCTGGCTGGAGTTCATCTGGTAGTAGAATCATTACTACATCAGCTTTTTCCGCTGCTTCTGCTACTGTATATACAGAAAACCCATCTTCTTTCGCTTTATCCCAAGACTTCCCTTTTCTTAAACCTACTACTACATCAAATCCGTTATCACGTAAGTTTTGCGCATGCGCATGACCTTGCGAACCATATCCAATGATTGCTACTTTCTTTTCTTTTAATACATTTACCGTTACATCTTTCTCATAATAAACTTTTGTCATTTTCATTTCCCCCTATATTTAAATGATTATTGAATTAACATAACTTGCTTATCTTGTTTTTTCATACTACGCGTAAATGCTGTTACACCTGTTCTAGCAATCTCTTTCAAACCATACGGACGAAGTAATTCAATTAATGCTTCTACTTTCTCCTGCGTACCAGTTACTTGCACAACTATGGAATCCTTCCCAACATCTATTACAGCGGCTCGAAACGGTTCAATTAAACTATATAATTCTGCTCTTGCTACTGATGTTGCTACTTTAATAAGTGCAAGTTCTCTTGCGATCATCGCTTCTTCTGTAATATCTGATACTTTCAGAACATCAATTTGCTTATGAAGTTGTTTAATTAACTGTTCCACTTGCTGTTCATTTTCAACGTGTACAACAATCGTCATCCGCGATATGTCTGATGATTCCGTATGACCTACTGAAATACTTTCAATATTAAAATGTCTTCGTGTCATAACACCCGTAATTCGGTTTAACACACCACTTTGATTTCGAACTGTCGCTGTAACAATTCTCTTCACCTTTTTTCCACTCCCTCCATTTGGTGAACACCTTTCCCTGGCGCAACCATCGGCATTACCTTTTCTGATTGAAGTACACGGCAATCAATTACGACTGGTTCTTGTAATTTAATCGCCTGCTGTATTTGCTTCTTTGCAAGAAGTGGATCATCTATACGAACTCCTTTTATGCCATACGCATTCGCAAGAGCGACGAAATCTGGTTGACACGACAGCAAAGAGTGCGAGTATCTTTGATTATAAAATTCATCTTGCCATTGTCTTACCATTCCTAAAGCTTCATTATTTAAAATAAATACTTTAACAGGCAATGAGTGTTCTTTTAACACACTTAATTCTTGCAAGGTCATTTGAAATCCAGCGTCACCTACAATTGCAATAACTAGTTCCTCAGGCTTTGCAATTTGCGCACCAATTGCTGCTGGAAATCCGAAGCCCATCGTTCCTAACCCTCCTGAAGTTACCCATTTATCAGGAGTTTTGAGCGGATAATATTGGGCTGCCCACATTTGATGTTGCCCAACATCTGTTGTTACAATCGCTTCTCCTTTCGTAATTTCATATAACATATCAATTGCGTATTGAGGCTTAATACTTTCCGAATTTCGTTTATAAGAGAATGGATACTTTTCTTTTCTACTCTTTAGTAAAGAGATCCATTCATGATGATTTTCTTTCTTTCCTTCTGGTTGAAGTAATACTTCCAAAGCTCGCTTAGCACTTGCAACAATAGGAATTTCAGTCGGCACATTTTTTCCGATTTCGGCTGGATCAATATCGATATGCGCAACAGTCGCCTTTTTAGCAAAATAAGCTAAATTCCCAGTAAGACGATCGTCGAATCTTGCACCTATATTAATAAGTAAGTCGCATTCATATAACGCCATATTAGCTGTGTAAGAACCGTGCATTCCTCCCATTCCTAGAAAAAGTTCATCATCTGGCGGAAACCCACCAAGACCAAGTAATGTATGCACAACAGGAATTTCATATTTACGAGCAAAACTTGTTAACTCTTTCGAAGCCTTCGCATGCAATACACCTGCTCCAGCTAAAATTAACGGCTTGTTTGCAGCCTTAATTGCTTGTAATAATTTGTTTATTTGGAGTAAATTCGGTTCATAATTAGGGTTGTATCCTGGTAAATCCATTTGTACGTCATTACATCGTTCTCCTTGCTCTACTACCATATCTTTCGGAAGGTCAATAACGACTGGGCCTGGTCTTCCTGTTCTAGCAATATGAAATGCTTCTTTAATAATTCGAGGTAAATCTGAAGCCTTTCGCACTTGATAGTTATGTTTTGTCACTGGCATCGTAAGCCCCATAATATCCGCTTCTTGGAAAGCATCACTGCCAATTAATGTCGTTGCTACTTGCCCTGTAAATACAACAAGTGGTAATGAATCAATCATCGCATCTGCTAGACCGGTAATAACATTTGTAGCACCTGGCCCACTCGTTGCAATGACAACCCCTGGATTGCCAGTAATTCTGGCATACCCTTCCGCGGCGTGAATAGCTCCTTGCTCATGCCTTGTTAAAATATGCGGAATTTCACAGTCATAGAGTGCATCATAAAGAGGTAAAACAGCACCACCAGGATAACCGAAAATCACTTCTACTCCTTCCTTTTCTAACGCTTCTAACAATAGCTGTGCACCAGTTGCCAGTTTCTCTTCCGTTTTTGAAGACATTGTTCTTATAAGCCCCCTTTTTGAAAACTTTTATCAATAAAAAAAATCCTACGTCCACACTCCAGCTATGTGCTGAAGGGACGAAAGATTTCGCGGTACCACCCTTCTTCGCAAGAATACTCTTGCCTCAGTGACCCATAAATGAGTCTAGCTAATAACGGAGCTACCGTCTAAGCCTAGACAAATGCTTCAGCTTAGCACTCAAGGGCGATGTTCGTCGACGTGAACCATCGGTTTTCAGCAACCACCGACTCTCTGTGAGGCTTCACAATCAACTACTCCTCCCTCTCAACGCTTTCTTATGTTATAAAAAGTTGCTATCCAACTTTATTTTCTTCGTAAATCTTCTCTCCATCTTCTATAACTAACTTTCGGAATTCTTCTAATAAACGATTCGTATGTGGACCTGTTTGCCCTAAACCAATCGTTCTACCATCTACTGTCGTAACAGCAATTACTTCAGCAGCCGTTCCTGTTAAAAATACTTCATCAGCTACATATACATCATGTCTTGTAAATAACTCTTCTCTAACGTCATATCCAAGTTTTTCACCGATTTCTAATATAGCGTTTCGTGTAATGCCTTCTAACGCTCCAGCAGAACTTGGTGGTGTAATTAATTTATTTCCTTTTACAATAAACACGTTATCTCCTGAGCCTTCAGCTACGTATCCTTGATCATTTAACATAAGTGCTTCTTGTACTCCAGCTAATTTCGCTTCAATACGAACTAAAATATTGTTTAAGTAATTTAAAGATTTTACTTGAGGCGACAAAACATCTGGACGGTTTCGGCGCGTTGCAACTGTTACAACCGGAATCCCCTTTTCATAATATTCTTGCGGGAATAAAGATAGTTGTTCTGCAATTACTACTACATTCGGTTTCTTACAAGAATCAGGATCTAATCCAAGATTTCCTGCTCCTCTCGATACAACAAGGCGAATGTATCCATTAGATAATTTATTTTGTCGAATCGTCTCAACAACAATATTCGTTACTTCATCTAAAGAATATGGAATTTCTAACATAATGGATTTTGCTGATTCATATAACCGGACAAGATGCTCTCTCAAACGGAAAACATTACCGCTATAAACTCTAATTCCTTCAAATACTCCATCGCCATATAAATAACCATGATCATATACTGAAACTTTTGCCTCGTCTTTTGGAACAAATTCTCCATTTAAGAAAATCCATTGCTCGTTCACTGGAAAGCGCCTCCTATGTTCTATGAATTTTTTATTGTTTCCTAGTTTACTCTCCTTTCTAAATAAATCAAGTGAATTTTTAGAAAATTTATAATTTTTAATCGTACGTACATCTTTGATTATATTGATTTAACAGCATTGTTAACGTTTACAAAAAGTCAAAAAAATTTTTTCGCCAATTTTCACTAAAAAAAATATTTGTTTAAAAGAAGGATTTTCATCAATTGATACGAATCTATTGTATTCAATAAACGGACGTCCGTTTTTATAAATTCGGGAATATATAACGACTTTTGCTGAAAAAGGGGGAAAATAATAAAAATAACGCTGTCTAAAAATAACATTCATATTTTTCATTTCGTAATCATAATCCTATTTTTAAAAAACAATTTGTCAAAATGAAGGAGGAAAACAATATGGCGTGTGTACAAATTAAAGGAACGAGACAAGAGGTAGTAGAAATGCTTCAACTATTTGATCTAATGGATACGAAAGGTTTTTGTAAATTCGATAATTATGTAGAGGTAGAACCAAATAATAAAGAACATAATAATTTTATTGCTTCAATTGACATTCACTCAAATACTTCTTCCAGCCAAGATACTTTAAACGATCAATTCGTAAGTCAAATGCTTACTGGTGTATATAACGACTAAACAAAGATTTACTTCCTACCGTCTTTTCATAAATATATGCAGTGGACTTGAGCATACTAGCAACTAGATGGTAGGAGGTAAGAATTATGGCTAGAATTGGTGTTGAAAACTCATTAACAGATGTTCAACAAGCTCTTCAGCAACAGGGACATGAAGTTGTTACCCTAGGTTCCGAACATGATGCACAAGGGTGCGATTGTTGTATTGTAACTGGGCAAGATTCTAATATGATGGGTATTGCAGATGCATCAATTAAGGGATCGGTAATTACAGCTCATGGTTTAACAACAGATGAAATTTGTCAGCAAGTTGAGAGCCGCACTTAAATTTAATATACAAAAAGAAAGAGGACTCCTTTTGAAAAGGAGTCCTCTTTTTTATATTCACCTAACGGGAAAGTAACATATACTGGATGAAAGCCCTACCTCTCTCTCATCATTACGGTTCCACTGACCGCTCCTTGATTCACTAGTATACATATAAAGCCTACAATAATAATTTATAGGGTTTGTTCACAAAAGTTGTTGGTAAGACTACCCGATCTTTCGCAAACTTTTCGTATTATATTTATAAGGTTTATTTACTTTACACTAGCTGTAACCGAGACACGAATTAAAATTTTAACACCAATACAATAACTTGTCAACATTTTTTACAAATTAAAAACAGACAGTAACGGTTTGTCTGTTTTAGAATGGAGCTTTTTCTTTTATTACATATACAACAAAACCGCTTACTAACATACATAAGCCAACTACTAAGTTTTTGATATTAATCATAAATTCCTCTCCCTTATTCCACACATCATATATATTTACAGTTCAATTATTCCGATCATCATAAAGCGCACTTTTTCTAATATATCACAATTCCTAAAAAATGCAAGTTCACTTTTGGCGACCATTTACAAATTTATCTACAGTGCTTGGTACAGTATTTAAAGCCTTCTCAATTAAATGTGTACTACTATTGAGGTGTAATACTTGCACACCGTTAGAACCAACTACTAAAAAAGCAACTGGGCTAATGGAAACCCCAGCCCCGCTTCCGCCTCCAAACGGATGGCTTTGCTTGTTCTCTTTATGCTGCCCTTGTCCGTTATTATGCTTTTCGGAAATAAAATCACCTTTAAAGTCACTTCCGCCGGCACCAAAACCAAAAGCCACTTGAGATACTGTTAATACTACATTTCCATCAGCCGTTGAAACTGGACTTCCAACAATCGTATTTACATCTACCATCTCTTTTAAATTTGTCATTGCTGTTTTCATTAAATTTTCAATTGGATGTTCCATTATGTATTGCACCCTTTCCTCATTATTCTTTTTTATACTTTCCAAAATAGAGGAAGTCATACTAACTTTTCCTATTTCAAAAAAACAATTCCACTCTTCTAAATGGAATTACGCCTTGTACTCGCTCGGATAAAGTGAAACTTTAATCAGCAGGGCTTTGTTCATCACCCACTGATTATTAGCCTTCAGCAATCAGGCGTTTGCGGGCCACAAATAGCGGGATAAAAAAAAACAAGAGATGCATACTACTATTGAACCTTGTTATGAAAGGAGTCATGACTTTGACTGAGAAATTTGATGAGTATAAAAAAAGAGATAGAATAGATAGTGATTATAGTGACTACAAAGAAGAATATGCAGCTGAGGTTGCACCACAGCGCATTGATTATGATTACGATGAGAAAGATAATAAAGATGATGTAAGATCGTCCGCCGCTGGATCAACGGCTGGCTTTATCGCTCTTGCCTTATCTATCTTATCACTATTTACCTTCCCAACATTATTTGGTCTTGTTTCTGTATTACTAGGGATCTACGCTTATAATCGCGGAGCTACTGTAACTGGTGGTATCGCTGCGATTGTCGGCGGAATTGCAGCACTCATTGCAATTTTATTCCGAGTAGCGCTTATCGGTTTATTGTTCTCCCTTTTTTAAAAAGAAAAAGGTATCTCGCTTATGCGGGATACCTTATCCTGTAAATACATCTTCCGATGGATATTTAATTTTTTGTTTTGCTGGTCGCGCTAAAGAAAAGACAAGTGTTAACGGTCCGATTAATCCACAAAACATAACAAACATAATAATACATTTTCCAAACGCTGATAACTTTGCAGTAATCCCCATCGTTAACCCTACTGTGCCGAACGCTGAAATTGTTTCAAATAGTAACTGAATAAAGCTGAAGTTTTCTGTAAGCATTAATACAAATACCGCTGCAAAAATGAGTATTTGACTGGCAACAGCAATCGCTAACGCTCTCGTTACTGTCGACATTTTAATTGTGCGCTGAAATAAAACGATTTCCTCTTTTTTTCTAAAGAAAGAAAGGACAGATGTAACTAAAATAACAAACGTTGTTAATTTAATCCCTCCACCCGTTGATACACTTCCTGCACCAATAAACATTAAAACCATCGTAAATAATATAGATGATTCTTCCATTCCCCCGTAGTCAACTGTATTAAATCCAGCAGTACGAGGAGTAATACCTTGGAAGAAAGAAGCCCATAACTTTTCATTTAAAGGTAAATTCCCTAACGTCTTCACATTATTATATTCCAATACAAAAATCACAATCATCGCTATAACATTTAGCGCTACTGTTCCGACAATCATGATTTTGGAATGAAGTGATAATTTTCGAAAGCTACGACTATACCATATATCAATTAATACTGTAAAACCGAGACCTCCTATTACGATTAATGAGCAAATCCCAATATTAATAATAGGATCTCCTACATACCTTGTTAAATTATCCGGCCATAGAGCAAATCCAGCATTATTATAAGATGCAATAACGTGAAAAATGCTATAATATACACCTTTTCCAAAACCAAACTCTGGAATAAAGCGAAACGATAAAAAAATGACTCCAATAAGCTCAATACAAATAGAAAATATAAAGACACGTTTTACTAATTTTACAAGACCACCTATATTTGTCTGATTAAATGCCTCTCCGATTAATAATCGATGGCGTAATCCGATTTTTTTACCTAATACCCAAACAATTAAAATGGCAATTGTCATAAGACCTAAACCACCCGTTTGAATTAAAAACATAATAACAATCTCGCCAAACATCGTAAACGTACTTGCAGTATCTACTACTCCCAATCCCGTTACAGTTGCTGCTGACGTTGCCGTAAAGAAAGCATCTACCCAACTAATATGTACTTTCGTTGCGAATGGTAACTTTAATAACAAACCGCCAACCACAATTAAGCAGAAAAAACCTAATGCTAATATTTGTGGTGGATTTAATCGTATAAAACGATTATACAGCCCTTGTCTTTTTGTTACTTCCATATTCACTAACTCCCTTTTCCCCTCATAACTAAAGGCTTATAAGAAACCTTACATAGCGGGATAAACCTTATATTCTTATAATATAGTTGAGCATAATCCTTTTTTTTAAAGATTTCAACTTTTATTTATACTCGAACTCCACTTCATTTTATGACAAGAAACTTTCTATTATATTTATTCGTACTCTACAACTCTTGCAACAAACATTTTATATGTATCATTTCTCAAATTCTCATACCTTTCACTCTATGTTCACACCAAGGTCACATCCAACTTTTATAGTATATGTATCGAAGTTGTTCCTCCCTAATTTATAAGACATTCCCCAGTGTCTTGAACAACTTCCATCCCTAATTAAATTGACATAAATTGTCCCCTTCCTTGACCATCTCTTATGTGATGGTCTTATTTTTTTGTTTACTCTATCTTCTATTTAAAACTCCCTCTCTCTTTCACTCTATGTTCACACCAAGGTCACATCCAACTTTTATAGTATATGTATCGAAGCTGTTCCTCCCTAATTTATAAGACATTCCCCAGTGTCTTGAATAGCTTCCATCCCTAATTAAATTGACATAAATTGTCCCCTTCCTTGACCATCTCTTATGTGATGGTCTTATTTTTTTGTT